>NZ_JBFODD010000047.1:0-23334 GCF_040908115.1 Aeromonas sp. R7-1
TGAATCGCCCCTGGTTTTCTAGACACTTTGTTGCTGAAAAATAAACTGCCTTTCAAACTCTACCGGCGACAGCCCATCATTGGAACCATGACGCCTGATTGGGTTGTAAAACATCTCGATATAATCAAACACATCGCTGCGGGCTTCGTCTCTTGTCGCGTAAATCCTGCGCTTGATCCGCTCCCGTTTGAGCAACTGAAAGAAGCTCTCGGCGACCGCGTTGTCGTGACAGTTACCCCGTCGGCTCATGCTGCAACGCAGGTTGTGGGCCTTCAGAAAGTCCTGCCATTCACCACCGGTAAACTGGCTGCCCTGATCCGAATGCACCAGTACCGGCTGCTTGGGTTTACGCCGCCAGACGGCCATCAATAACGCATCAACCGCCAAGTCTGCCGTCATGCGTGACTTCATCGCCCAGCCGACGATCTGGCGAGAGAACAGGTCGAGCACCACCGCCAGGTACAGCCACCCTTCTTGAGTGCGAATGTAGGTAATGTCAGTCACCCAGGTGATGTTGGGGGCTGGCACCTTAAACTGACGTGCCAGCGTGTTTGGGGCAGCTTGCGTGCTCTTGCCTCCATAATGCCCCTTGCGGCGTTGATAGCCCGTTTGCGAACGCAGTCCCTCCCGCTTCATTAATTTGGCCACACGGTGCTTGCCGCAGGCTTCCCCTGCGTCACGAAGGTCGCGATGGATCTTGCGATAACCGTAGACAGCACCACTTTCCAGCCAGGATTGCTTGACCAATCCGGTCAGTCGTTCGTCCTCCTGCTGTCGTGGCGATGTGGGCTGTTTCAACCACGCGTAGAAGCCACTTCGGTGAACCCCCAGGGTTTGGCACAGGGTAACGACACTGTACCGGTCGAGTCGGGAGGTTATGAACGCGTACCTTTCCTTGACTCGCTGGCAAAGTACGCGGCGGCCTCCTTTAGAATATTGCGCTCCTCGGTGACCTGGCGCAGTTCAGTTTTCAGGCGGCGGATCTCGGCTTGCAAGGCAGACTCTTCTATTTGCTGGTCAGCAGGCTTACCGTACTGCTTGAGCCATGCATACAGGCTGTGGCTGGATACCCCGATGGCACGTGCAACGTCAGCCACCGGCCGCCCGCGCTCGGTGATTTGTTTAACGGCTTCGATTTTGAATGTTTCTGGATAACGCTGACGGGTCATAACACCTCCAATAGTTGCCTCATTTTAAGGCTGTGAGGTGTCTAGGGAACTGGGAGCGATTCATTCAGTGGCTACCCTGATCGCGTAGACATCCAGCGACAGATAGGTGAGGAAATTGGCCTCCCATAACGCATAGAACTCACCCAGCTCAGACAACGGCATCACATGCGCGTAGGCAATCTGTCCTTCCTGGCTTGAGAAGTCAAAATCGACCTCCTTAGCCAATTCGGCATAGTCACCCATGCCGACATAGGAGAAGTCCGTCATATAGACCAAGGACCATAGATTTCCTCGGCGTTGCAGACGGATTTCCACCGGATGAAAGCCGCCGGTTTCCGGGCCATAACTCGGATCACGAAAGTTCATTGTGACGGTGCGGGCTTGTGGCCATGTGGGATGGTGCGTGTTCAGCAGGTCGGTCAGACATACGGCGAGCCGGGATGAAACTGGCAGGGGGAGCCCCTGCCAGTTCAGTGCTATGTCACGGTTGCTCATTGCTGGGTCTCCTGCCCGGCTACCGCGTCGCCGGTCTCGGATCCCGTTTCGGCCCCGGCCTCATCCATCTTGTCTGACAAACCGGCTTGGTCGTTGGCTGTTTTCAAAAACGGCGGCTCATTGCCTTTCTCGATGGTTATCTCATCGGTCGTGTCATCTTGGCCCTTCTGCCCCTTGGCTTTTCCCTTGCGAGCCTGTTTATCCATATTGGCCGGTTCATCCCGCTGAGTAGACCAGTCGCTGATGGATAGGCCGACCCGGTGGAACGGTGAGTTGGGCTCGGCGGCGAGCAGTAACTTTTCAGCCCGTAGGATGGCGGCGAGGAAACCGTGGTTATTGGCACTGCCTCGAACAAACAGCGCCCTGAGAGCCACCGATTTGAATGGCGCATCCTTGAGAAGGTCCAGCAGTGCCAGGATGTCATCGAGCGATAACCAGTGTTTGCTGAACAGGCCACCCGTGTCGTTGGCGGTAATGCGAAGGGCATAGCGACCCTCATCGTTCTTGCCCACATCGTAGTGCAGCAAACCACTGGCCCGAGCGCTTATCTTCGGGGCCTTAGCGGATTTAATAACAGTCCAGACCGGAGCAGCCGACGCTGCCGGTTGTGTGGCTTTAGCCATGATGAAATTCCTTCTGAAGGGATTACTTGAAGAAGTCAGCCGCTTTGCTGCGATGACCTTGATGGATATGACTGCCTAACGAGGCAATGGCACCGCTGATGACCCCCAGGTCATCGGTGAGACCCACGCCGGGAATAAAGTCCGGTACGGCATCGACCGGACAGAGCAGATAGGCGAGTGCGCTGACCACGATGGTCTTGACCCACACTGGCGTCTGCTCGTCGGCCATCAACAGGTAGAGCAATACGGCCTGCTCAACCAGCAGCTTCATGCCCTTGATGTGCTTGAGCTTGGCGAGCAGCGAGGAGCGGTTGATCTCGGTCATGCGGCCCACTCCCCATCCCGCTCCCCATCCCAATCTGACGCCAGCGCCAGACTGACCACGCCATCGCAGATATCCAGGACCGGACCCGCGTTCCGGGCGGTGACGTTGAGCAACTTGAACACCGGATGGTCTTTATCGTGCAGCGCCACTTGTGTGCCCTCCAGAGCGATCCAGCGCTCCGGTAACGGCAACCAGTAAACGGCCTG
This sequence comes from Aeromonas sp. R7-1, assembly GCF_040908115.1. Taxonomy (NCBI): domain Bacteria; kingdom Pseudomonadati; phylum Pseudomonadota; class Gammaproteobacteria; order Aeromonadales; family Aeromonadaceae; genus Aeromonas; species Aeromonas sp. R7-1. The sequence goes on from NZ_JBFODD010000047.1 coordinate 2,819, forward strand.
CTCGGCGCAATCCGTGGTGAAGCTGCTGTCACCCATGTCCCACACCTCTTCAAAGATGCCGTTGTCCAGATCATGGGTGGCCTGACCGGAAAAGCGAGCAATCGACAGCACCAACTGCCCTATCTGAGTCGAGGGCAGTTGGTGCAAGGTGAAGGTATTGGTGTGACTGAAGATGGCAACCAATACCGGTAGACCGGGCATTGGCAACGATTCCGGTACATAACGACCGTGGATGCGGATGGCTTTGACCAGTTGATGATGGCGCAGCATTGCTCGCGACAGGGTATCCAGATAATCCTGAGTCGCGTTTTTGCCTTCGCCAATAGCATCGAATAATGAAAGTTCAGACATGGATATCTCTCCTTTGAATTTAAATAGCCGAAATGGCTATTGGATATCAAAGGATTTATATATGTTTAAATTGATAGATGATTCGGCAGTTGGTATATATTTAAATATTAACCACATATATTTCACATGGAGTTATTCTCGCGCGTGCGAGAATACATGGGTGAGAATTAATAATTGAGAAAGCCTGTTTACATTCTTGAACTGGAGTCGTAGATTATAACTGACGATGACAACATGAGCACTGCGTTGATAGGTGAATGAAGATATTTTTGACCAGGTATGGGGAACCACTACTCGTATCTTGAAAGGAGATAAACATGATTAATTTATTAAACCTGATTATCAATAAAACAAACGTTTATCATGTCAATGAGCTCGTAAGTCGTGATCATCGTGAAAAGTTCGATTTGAACTCATTTGAGGAGAGGATTAATCGTGCATTGAGATCTATATTTGGTGCTGAGTTGGATGATGTCTTTATTGGAGACCGATTCTACGCATACAAACTCAAACGGCGGCTGGCAACGCGCAAAGAGAAGGTGCAGTTGGGAAGGCTGATTGTGCGCATAATCCCAGAGCTAATTCCTGCCATCAGGAGCTATCCGCAGCGGTATCCTGAAGAGTTACGAACCTGCCGCCGTTTGTTCCAGTGCGTGAAGGCCAAGAAACGACTAGCTAAAGTTTCTCTACAGATATCTTGAATAAGTAACCCCTAGCGCCCAACGCTAGGGGTTAAAAAACCACTATAGTCAATAGTGGATGCGGGATGAATTATCTTTGTGAGCGAACAAGCTTTTTTGATAAATTATCATTTCTACGTTTCGATGCGAGAGTTATAGTTATATGGTTGATACGTTTTATCTTCGAGAGTTTAAGTATGAGGATTGGGAGCTTTAGGAAAAAAATCAACGCTTCACAAGAGTATCTTTCTCTAGCCAGATCGGATGAGATTGCAGCAGAGAAATTATCTCAGGTTGAATGTTATAGGCAGGCATGTTATTTCATTATCCAGGCTATGGAGAAGTATATAAGGGCCAAGATATTTGGAATTGTTAACCCCAAGCTGGGTTTCTTTAAAGAGGAGAATAGATCTCATTCATTGGATTCTGCGGTTGAATTTCTTGTCAAAGTCATCAGCTCGGACCCTGTCATTCAGCAGCAAGTATTAAAGCAATTGTCGGAGTATGTATTAGGGGATACGAAATACAACCACCTTCATAACAACCTTCGATACCCTGTTTATTTCTCCAATCTAGATTCATATTCGATGCTTTATGTTGGTAGAGATGATTATAACAGGTTATTTGAGCGACTATCTTCGTTGAAAAGTTTCCTGAATGACATCGACAAACTTTCATAGGGGAGGTGCGAATAAGTCCCTAATGTGAGACATTTAGGTAATGTGTACATGATAATTGCTGAGTACTTCGCGTCTAGGGCCTTGCGGGTGATAGGCGTACTCGCATGGGAGAATACATGGACGAAGCCAAAGTAGACAAGGTCGTCAGAGACTTGGTTGCTGACTATGACCGATTGGATGGTTTTCTATCTAAGGGCCATGTGGAAAGGTTGCTTGAGAAGCGACAGTTGACAGTAGAGCAAAGCACTGAGGTTCATCGGCAGCTTGATGTACTCGGCATTAGTGTTGAGGAGGAATCAGGGTGTCCAGATGAGATTGAAGGCCCAAACATTGATGGCGTAGGCTCTTTCGATTCTGCCGCAGAAGGATCGATAAAACATCTTGACGCTAGACTGCTCAGCATGAGCTCCAAGCTTTTGACCGCTGAGGAAGAAGTCGAACTGGGGCGGCGGATGATGCTAGGTCGCCGTGCCTTACGTGAAATCGAAGAAGGCGTTTCCCACTCGCAGCAGCACGACAAGATTATCGAACGAGGTAGAGGGGCTAAGGATACGATGGTCAAGGCGAATCTTCGGCTTGTACTTCATATCGCAAAGCCGTACGTCGGACTTTCCGATCTCAGCCTGGATGATCTTTTTCAAGAGGGCGTAATTGGGTTGATGCGTGCGGCAGACAAGTTTGATCATACGCTCGGGTACAAGTTTTCCACCTATGCGACTTGGTGGATCAGACAATCACTAATGAGAGCTCTATCCGATCGCGGCACAACGATACGTCTTCCAGTGCATGTGTATAACGATGTACTCAGGTTGAAACGTGCACAAAAGCTTTTGGGACAAGCACATCCAGAGCGACGAACGAGCATGGCAGAGCTTGCCGACGAACTCGCATGGGCGATCGACAAGGTTCATTTTATACATCAGTGCGGGAACTTCGTTCCTGCGTCACTTGATGAAAAGATTAACGGACATGATGATCTCACGCTGATGGACACGCTGGTTTCCGGGTTCCAGTCGCCTGAGTCTCATCGGGATCAGGCCGATCTAGCTAGGTGCATTGATGGCGCCCTAAATGGTCTTAAAGAGCGAGAGAGCAAAGTGTTACGTCTCCGATTCGGACTTGGTGATTCCGATCACGGGGCAACTCTGGAAGAAATTGGGCAGTTGTTTGAACTGACCCGAGAACGAATTCGGCAGATCGAATCCAAAGCTCTCAGTCGGCTTAAGGGGCCAAGTCTAGGAGATGTTCTTCGCGACTTTTTGTACTTGTGAAGAGTGTAGGAAATGTGGTCAGGGCGGGGCTCTATAGAGGGGAACAATAATTGAACGCTGATACGGCTAGAGAAAAATTCGTCGATTGGTTGGCAAAGCGTATGACCCAGGCCGGTAGAGGCGACTGTGAAGATGTGTTGAATGTTGAGCCGTCAGGGAAATATTGGTTGGGTAGGTTACAATCCGCTGAGGCTGTTGCTCAGAGCGACTGGGGGGATCGAGGAGAACGGTTAGAGCCCTGTGCATTCGGGCTCAGAGTAAAACCAAAAGAGGAGGGGCCATGGAGCTTCCGTGTCTCCACTAGTTTTCGAGTTTGGCTGTGGGATAAGCCAGCGAAATTGTGGAGGAAAACCGATCCAGTCTGCGTTGAAATTACGATCGATGTTCCTGAACAGATGGGGATACATCGATATGGAGAGGTGGAGTTCGGAAATGCTCTAGCCATGGTGACTGGACACGACGGGCTTATGGCACGGATTGATGTCGAAGTTGACACTGGACAATCTGGAGATTATGAACTCAGCGTGTCTCTAGTCAATTGCTCTCCCAAGGTGCATCCCGACTTCAAAGATACGCGGCTCTATCAGTCCGAATTGCGAGTCGATGGGCTCGACACTCGCCCTTTTATGCTTGAAACGCTTGAGGACTCTTTCAGGTACGACAGATGTATTGAGGCCTACGGTATTAACTGTGGCGTGTGCATTGAGTCAGGAGTTTTCGTCACGGACGATGCTGTCACAATTGATCGTCACAGGCCTCAGTATTGGAATGTGAACACTCCGATACCAACTATGCGATTTATGGATCTGGCGGACGATCCGATCACGTCGGCAAATGATCTACTTTCGGCGTTGCTGAGTTGGGGGGAGGCGAACTGGGCAGCCGATGCACTAAAACATCGAGCAGATTCAGAGAGATGGTCTGCTGAGATGCAGCAGCAAGCGGCCAAAGCCGCCGGGGAATTTGAGCTAGAGTGTGAGCGACTCGCGAAAGGTATTGAACTACTTAAATCCAATGAGGCGTTGTTGCGTGCGTTCAAAGGAATGAATCGTGCGATGTCATTTAGTGCTCGGGATAAGTATGACTCTTGGCGTCCGTTCCAGCTAGGGTTCTTGCTTGCGAACCTTTTGTCAGTCGTAGATATGGAGAATGAGCCGGATGTCGTCGATGTTGTTTGGTTTGCGACAGGCGGCGGTAAAACGGAGACGTACCTTGGCCTTTTGATGACTGCAGCGCTGTACGACAGAATGACCGGGAAAGTATCGGGAATTACAGCGTGGAGTCGCTTCCCTCTGAGGATGTTATCTCTACAGCAGACTCAGCGTTTCGCCGATGCAATTGCCTCCACAGAGATGGTTCGTCGCGAGATGGGTTTGGCAGGAGATGGCTTTTCACTTGGGTTCTTCGTCGGGCAGGGGGCAACTCCCAATCGTATCAATGAGAATCCCAAACCAGGTGAACCAGACCCAGATGACGATCAGATGCCGCGTCGATACCAGGTACTAGACTACTGTCCTTTTTGCCACGAGCGTTCGATTACCATGGATTTCGACAGGCGCTTGTGGAGACTGGAACACCGATGTGGAAACATGGCCTGTGTAACGCATGGCAATGCTTTGCCAATATACGTGGTCGATGAGGAGATCTACAGGTTTTTACCTACTGTGATCGTTGGTACCCTCGACAAGGCGGCATCGATTTCCCTTCAAGCATCTATGCGTGGCATGGTTGGCGCACCTTTGGGGGTATGCTCAAAAGAAGGGCATGGGTACACATATGCCCCGAGGAGTTCTCGTCCATCGGGATGTCTTGTTCCTGGTTGTAATGGAACTCGTAAAGAGTTGCCCATGAGGGGGGATCAATATGGACCGTCTTTCCGACTCCAAGACGAATTACACCTCCTGCGGGACAGTCTCGGGGCTGTCGACTCACACTATGAGGCTTTATACGATGCGTTGCAGCATGAGCTATGCGGTAGGAAGCCCAAGATACTGGCATCCTCCGCGACACTGACGGGTTACGAAAAACAGGTAGATGTTTTGTATCGACGAGCTGCTCGTGTCTTCCCCGTACCACCACCGCGTACTGGTGGAGGCTTTTGGACCTCGGATTCGGAAAGTTTGATGCGTAGGTTTGTGGCGATAGCACCACGGGGGGTCACTATCGAGTACACAGTTGACCGATTGTTGACTGAGTTGCAGAAATCTGTCTGGGAGCTGGCGCGAGACCCTGTATCCACGTGCGCCGATATTGGGATAGATCCGCATTTTTCGGGGGAGTTGCTCTCTCTATATGGAACGAACGTCGTCTATGGAAATACATTGCGTGACCTAGAGGCGGTGACACGCTCAATGGAAACTCAGGTGTTTATTCCTGGCACGGTCATTAATAAGGCGTCGCTTACGGGAAAGACCGATTTCTCAGAAGTGCGCAAGATACTCGAAAGATTACAGAGCCCTGAGGAATTATTTGAGAAGCGATTACACATCATATCTGCGTCATCGATGATGTCCCATGGTGTCGATGTCGATAGGTTAAATGTGATGGTGATGCTTGGTATCCCGTTGTCTGCGGCTGAATTCATCCAGGCTACCGCCCGGGTGGGACGACGCTTCACTGGCCTCGTATTCGTCGTTCACAAAATTGGCCGTGAACGTGATGCTGGCATCTTTCGTTCTTTCAGACAATTTGTTGAGCAAGGGGATCGATTCGTTGAGCCCATACCGGTGACGAGGCGCAGCCGCCGAGTCTTGGCTCGTACCATTGCAGGCTTGGAGCTTGCTCGCTTGCTGGTGATCCATGAAGGAGCTTCAGGCGCGGCGTTGTCGACTTTGCGCGCTTTCAAGGAGTATGTTTCGTCTGGGAAATTCGATGTAGACCTAGAATTTGATGCGTTGATTGAAATGCTTGGTTTGCAGAGTGAGCTCGACGAGCCGTTGAAGAAGGATCTGCGAGTATGGTTCGACGAGTTGCGTCAGTACATCCTCGTGCCACCCAATGATGCGCGTTTCCCATCAGACCTGTCGCCATCTGGTCCACCTATGCTGTCTCTGCGGGATGTAGAGAAGCAGGTTCCAATTATCGGGACCAGAGTCTAAAGGAGAAGGTAGTGAAAGAATCAAGAAGTACTTCCCAGATCCTCTTTGGATTTCTTCCCGAACAGACCGTAGACCTACGAGGTGGCGTCTGGAAAGTCAAGGACTGGCGGCACCCCAAAGTGCGCAGTGAGATCGATTCGGCATCGCTTCGGCGGGAAATTATCCGTCAGGCAACACCGTGGAGCGCGGTGGGGATGGACGCAGGATTTGTTGCTCATCTGCATGCGGGGGCACCGATAACAGTGTTGACGCTTGACGAGAACAACGGTGTAGAAGTGGAGCCGTTTCCGAAATCGTGGATATGCAAGACCTGTCATCGGGTACATGATAAGCCAGATGCGACATGCCATTGCGGGGCAAAAGGTCAGAAGGGTCAGCTCTTCTTTGTGGGCTATCACGACAAGTGTGGAACACTCCGAGCTCCGTGGATCCCCAAATGCCCAGAGCACAAGCAGGTGTGTATTTTGTTCCCTGGGACGTCTTCAGCGACAGAGATCCGATTTGAGTGTCCGGTATGTGCTAGAGAGCTCAGGAAAGGGTTCGGACACGTTCCATGCGATTGTGGCCAAGGCAATCTCGCCTTTCAGCCACATCGTGCATCTTCTGTCTATACACCCCGCAACGTAGTGATCGTCAATCCACCTTCGCGGGAGCGTATTCGGGTGATCGCTGAAGCCGGTGGGCCCCCCAAGGCGTTGAGCTGGGTAGTGGATGGCATGAAGACCAAGACTGTCGAAGAAGTTCCAGCCAGTCGTGAAACCCTGAAACGGCAACTTGAGGCGCAGGGGCTGCCTTCGGAGATCATTGACAAGATGCTCGACATCGCCGGGACTGCATCTGGAGCACTGCAGGATGATGACATCGTGCTGCCATTGGGTCAACGAGAGGATGCAGAGGCCCAAGCAGTGACCATCGCTCTAGCGACTATGGAGTCCAGGATCAGAATTGACGATTTGGTGGCTGCAACCGAGCCTTCCAGCGAGCTAGGTCTACTCTACCGCGTTCGATATACGCATGCGTTGAGTTCGGCGGGACTGTACGCAGTCGACCTGATCGAGCGTTTCCCGGTGCTCACAGGGCACTTCGGCTATACGCGAGGTGACCACGAACCCGGCAAGGGGCGGCTCGTCCCATACAAGGGGCGTCATGGACAAGGTTACAAGGTGTACGCGGATATTGCTGAGACAGAGGCGCTGTTTGTCAGGCTGGATCCAATGCGTGTTGCGAAATGGTTGGTTGATGCAGGTCATCCACTCGCCGAGTGGCATGACGAACGAACGGCTCGAGCGGCAATCTTGGAGGCGGCGCATCTACCTTCGGTGACGGATGCGAAGGACGAATCTGTCGGCGCAGCACTACTCAAGTTGGTCCATTCCTATGCACATCGTTTTCTGAGGATAGCTGCCGTTCATGCTGGTATCGACAGAAATGCTCTTTCAGAACTACTGGTTCCCTTGCATCTGGGGTTCTTTATCTACGCTGCTGCAAGGGGTGACTTCGTGTTGGGCGGGCTTCAAGCCGTGTACGAAACCGAACTGCACAGTCTGCTTGGTGCCATCATGTATGACGAGCATCGTTGCGCACTGGATCCAGGCTGCTCCGACTCAGGAGCGGCATGCATGGCTTGCCTTCATACCGGAGAACCATCCTGCCGCTATTTCAATCGGTATTTGAGCCGCCTGACACTCTTCGGGCAACATGGGTATCTACGAAGCCCATAAATTTCGGTTCATGGGCCCCAGGCAATAGCATCTTTGATCTTTCGGCTAGCAACGACATAGAGGCCCACTTTCGCCCGACTCAATCCGACATATGCAACGGCGCGAAGATCTTCAGATGTTGAAGCATCCGATAAAGCAAGAATGACTACATCACGTTCAAGTCCCTTGAAACGGTAAATTGTTTCAACAGGGATGCCATGTCCGTCCAGTGTGGTAAAAAGATGCTCAGCGACACCGGTTGATCTCAGTTCGGAGACTACCGATGTGGAATCAGTCAGGACGATCAGTTGGGCCGGCTCGATCTTGTCTTCTAAGACTATACTTTCGACCAAGTCGATGATGTTAGGGGCTAGGTGTTCTCGACGACCCACCTCCACAAATCTCGGCTCCGGTCCGTCGACAAACTTGCTGTTAAGGCGATCCTCGAAAACACTGGCCACCCTTCGAGCTATTGGGCCGGTGTTTCGACAATTAACGGTCAATTCGAATTCAACCAATCCTTTGGGTATCGACCATCCGCGTCGATACAAATCTTGGTGAAAGTCGGCAAATAAATATAGTAGATCATCGTCGGCTACGAGAGTTTGCGCCACTGAAAGCCACTCCATGGCGAAATCCTGTGCTTCATCGACCAGAACTCCATCGTACAGCGTACCGTTGCGAGCGGCGGCCTCGTTCAAAATACGAGGGGCTTCGTTTTCGTACCACTCGCTCGTCGGATTGAGCGGGATTTTCAAATTGGCACGTCGAGCCTCACGATGTACCAGGCTGTGGAAGGTTTCGACCTCGACCGATGAGCCATGCAGAGTCGAAGTGAGATGCTGCCGCAGTGGTGCGTTGTAGCATAGCAGCAGCACACGAAAACCAGATGAAGCGAGCTGACGCGACTTTTCTACGGCCAGCACTGTCTTTCCTGTCCCGGCCCCACCGAGGATCATGGCACGCTTGACGCGTCTGATCGCTTGCAGTACCCCCATCTGCTCTGTCGTCAAATCAAGCAATGCTTGTTTGGCGTCCCCAACGTCGTCACGTAGGAGGCGCCTTACTTGAATGGTCGGAGCCAAATGGTCGACGATTCGTAGGACGTCACTCTCGGACAAGGCCCGATGTTGTCCCCAATGTCGGAAAATCCGTTCTATGGCCGCCATTGGCCGAACCAGATCAGCGCGGTCGACAACGATATCTACAGGAGCATTGAGGCCTAAAAGCTGATCGACTTCTATGTCTGGAAATACAACGGCATGTACGATCGGATATCGTGTCAGGGTCGGATCTACCGCTTTGAAGAAGGCGAGCAATGCATATTTCGAGTCTTTTGCTTGATCGAACGGGTTTTTGATGGAATGACGAACTCCGTCGCTTCCAGTTGAAAACCACGTTCCACCAATGGTTTCGATCCCACCTCCCTTCACCTCCAGAACAAGAATGCCGAGACCAGGAACTAGCACGACAAAATCAGCTTCGCCATCGCCCTGCCTGCCACCACGACGTGATTGCCAGGCAACCGAATGGAAAACGACGAGATCATCAACGGTGGACAAGCTTTTGCGTACTTTGATCTCTGAACGTGGACTACTCGGTGATATTTCACGGGGATAGAACATCGTCATCAGCTAATTGATCCTAGTTTTCGTAATCACCGATAGTGATTTTGATGGGGAGGAGGAGCATCAATTGTTATCACCTTTTTCATCTTTCACATCTTGAAGCTCTTTAAAAACTGCGTGCTGTGTTGGTCGGTAATTAATGCAAACTTCCCGACAAAGATCATGGGATCCGAATCGACATCACAGGCAAATCTGACTTTGATCTTTGCTCACCAGAAGCTATTACATTCGGTGCCATCCGAGTTAACGCACGCATGGTACCAGGCAACGAGGAGACTACGCACGGCATGGTATTTTACTCTTTGGTTCCCGCCTCCAATGGTTGAATGGCGAGATGCTGAAGGATGCTACGGCCGATGACTTTTCCGAGTGTCACCGGTACAGCATTACCAATCATGCGACCCAAGGCACCGAACCGAATCTGTTCGCCCTCTGGAACAAAGGAGTAATCTGCTGGAAACCCCTGCAAGATCGCTCCCTCACGTAGTGAAATTGCACGATCTTGTTCGGGGTGGCCAAAGCGACCATTTCCAAAACCGTAAAATTGTGTGGTAAGTGTTGGAGCCGATTCGTTCCAAGACATTCGTCCATAGACCCCAGGATATGTACGACCTGTATCACGACGGTGGCAATCTGCGATTAGGTGATTTGGCCAATCCCGCCAGGTACCACCAGGGCGAGATACTCGGATCCTCTCAAGATTAAGCTGCGAAAGTCCGGAAGCGGTATGCAAAGGGTCACTTGATAACGAGGTTCCCGCAGCGATGGCTGGCAGTCCTCCAATAGCTTCGCGTACCGTCCTTGGACTATCCTGAGTGGGTTGAATGAGTTCTATAGGGCCGAGTCGAGAGGCAAGCAAAACCATTCTGTGCCGACGCTGAGGCAAACCATAGCGAGAGCAGTCGACGATGTCATGCCAAACCTCATAGCCAAGCTTTGTCAGTGTGGTGACAAAGTTATCATATACCTCGTGTTTTTGTACTGTTGGCACGTTTTCCATAGTGACTATGTCGGGTAGTGTGCCACAGACTAATCTTGCAAATTCATTTAGTAAGCTCCAGCGTTGGCTACCCACCGTGTCGTAACGCTGTGAATATGTCGAAAAGGGTTGGCAGGGAGCGCATCCTGCGAGGATGCGGATTTCTGCATCGCCAAATAGATTTTGCAACATCTCTGGTGTTGAATGAGATACATCCTCTTTGATAAAAGTTGCACCATTGTTGGTCTCGAATGGATGACGGCAAGCTGGATCAACATCAATACCTGCGACGACAGGAATTCCCTCAGATGTTAGGCCGTGAGTAAGCCCCCCCGCACCACAAAACAAATCAATGCAGGCCAAAGTAGCCATTCATCATATCTCCCTAAGCAATTGGAACGTATTGTGCAACATGCTCGTCTGCATGGCCAAAGACAATTAGAGATTGATAGTTATCTCTCTACTCTTTAGTTAGTCCACCTACTGGTCTACAGGCGTGGAGGCAGCTCATCAAAGTGCTGAAATCACAAGCTTTTGATGATTATTGATCAGCGCGTAAAAATGACTAGGTTTCCGGAGTTTTCAGCGTCCAGCTTCACCACTGCTCGCCCGTCACCCGCCAGGCTCGGAGGCTCTTCGGTTTAGAATATGCACATTAACCAAAATCACCCCCCTGACGGCGTTATCTTGATCTGATAACGGGTATTTCTACCGCCCCCCGGCATTTTTTCAAGGCAGCCTTTCTCTAACAAGTCGGCCAGATGGCGGGTCGCGGTGGCTTTACTGACCTTGGCCACCTTCTGATACTGGCTGGCGCTGATGCCTTGCAGAAAACCGCTCTCGCCGCCGTCCAGCATCCTGTTCAGCACCTTGATCTGCTCGGCACTCAGCGGCTCGCTGCCGTGTTGCTGCCAGAAACGGCTCTTGGCCAAGGTTCGGGTGATCGCTTGTTGGGCCTGCTCCAACGTGGCATTGAGCGTATCCAGAAACCAGACAAGCCAAGCCGTGATATCCAGTCCGCCTTTCTGGGTTTGTTCCAGAGCACGATAGTAATCGGCTCGTTGTTCGAGGATCGCCACCGACATGGCATACAGGCGGATGCTCTGGCTGTCGGCCTGAGAGAGCGCCAGATCGGTGAGGGCACGGGTGATACGACCATTACCATCATCAAACGGGTGTAGGGTGACAAACCACAGGTGGCAGATGGCGGCACGCAGCAGTGGATCCTGGCTGGGGCCGTTCAGGCTAGCATTGAACCAGTCGATAAAGCAGGTGAGTGCCTGCCCCAGACCCTGGCGTGGCGGGGCCTCGAAATGCACTGTGGGCCGATCCAGTCGCCCGGATACCACCTGCATCGGCTCTTCACCGCGTAGCTGGCCCACTCGCACACGCTGTAATGTCCAGTCGTCGGCAGGAAACAGCCAGTGATGCCATTGCAACAGGCGTTCCAGCGTTAGCGGCTGATGTCGATTGTCGATGGCATCGAGCATCATGGCTGCCAGGCCTTCGGAGCGATCCGAGATGGGGCAGGGCTGTTCTTCGGATACGCCGAGGCGACGGGCCAGCGATGAGCGCACCGATTGGGCATTGAGCCGTTCATCTTCAATGGCCGATGAGGCGAGGATATTTGCCAGCAGGGTATCGAGCACCTGGGTTTGCTGCGTTTGCGTAGAGCCGTGAACGGAATGGGTGCCGAGCAGGATCCCCAGATTGCGTTGCGCGGTGCGTAGCCGTGGCTGTAGCGGTTCATCTTGCCAGCAAAAGTGTGGCCAGCCCTCATGTTGCCAGATCCAATTTTCAGCCATCTGCTTGCCCATCCCCTTATTGTTACAAAGCAACGTCACCGATGAGCCGAATCGAATGCATATTTGGCTCAGTATGCGAGCCAAATCGGATGTGTATTTGGCTCATATGGTGAGCCGATAATAACGGGAATTCGGCTCACGACACAACCGGTATCATGCAAGAGTTTGCTGGGAGGGGGCGCGTTGTTCGTAGGAAGTGGGGGTCATTGCAGGGGAGGGGGGAGTGTATTTTGCTATCTGTTATCAGATGAAGCTGCGGATCATGAGGCGGGGATTATTAATCCCGTGCTCGGTGAGCAACCTTGCCAGAGATTGACCAGAAGCGCATAACAAAAAGGCCTCGCATTGTAAGCGAAGCCTTGTAGGGTGTGCTGTCCAGAGCTGTGGTATGGAAACTGTCATGAGGATTTTCAATCCCCTGCTCTACCGACTGAGCTATCTGGGCAACGGCGCGCATCAAACCCTTTCTGGATTGAGGTGTCAACCACAGGCCGCAGATTGATGTACCGTTCGCTCGATATCCGAGCAATCTTCCCGTGATTGGACCGGTTTCCCGGTTTTAACCATGAAAAGAGGGGCGCCTGTGCGGCAGGGCGGGCCGACGGCCAGCAGAACATCATGAAGGATGGCGGGCTGCCTGACGTGCCGAGGGCTGCCCGTTGGCGCCAAGCCGGAAGAGGCGCCAGTTATCTTGGCCCATCGATTGAGCCTGCAGCGCTCTGCGGGTATGCTTTGCCGCACTCATCCCCTGGCCATGGTCCGGGCCGACGCGGCTGGCAGGGGTGACATCCATCCAACACCGCCTGGGGTTTATATGAATACCAATATGCAAGAGTGGCGCGAAGAGACCGCCGCCATCGTCAACGAGCTGCTGGCCGATGGCAGCAACCCGGATCTGGATTACGAGATTGAGCACCACTTTGCCTGCCAGAAGTTCGATCTGCTGGAGAAGGCGGCGGTCGATCTGTTCAAGGCCGGTTTCGAAGTGACCGACGCCGAGGAGATGGAGCTGGACGACGGCGCCACCATCTTCTGCTTCGACGCCATGGTGGAGTGCAAGCTGGACATCGACACCATCGTCGCCGACATCGAGAAGATGCTGCCCATCCTCGAGAAATACGGGGTGGACTACGACGGCTGGGGCACCTACTTCCAGGAGTAAGTGCGTCAGATCACGTACGCTTTGCAAAAACAACAAGGCCACCCTCGGGTGGCCTTGTTGTTGCTGGCTTACTGCTCCGGCAGCTGGTAGCTGCGGGCAAACTCGGCCGGTGGGAGGGGGCGGCTGAACAGATAGCCTTGCAGCCGATCGCAACCGACCTGCACCAGCCAGGCCTGCTGCTCCGGTGTCTCCACCCCTTCGGCGGTGATCTTGATGCCAAGCTCATGGCCCAACCCGATGACGGAACGCACGATGGCGGTGGTGGCCTGGTTGGTGGCCAGCCCCTGGGTGAAGCTTTTGTCGAGCTTGAGGGTCGCCACCTGCAGCCTGGGAAGATAGGCGAGGGAGCAGTAGCCGGTGCCGAAGTCGTCGATGGCGAGCTGGAAGCCCGCCTCGATGAGGCTGGCCAGGTTGCTCTCTATCTCGTCGGCATTCTCCATCAGCACCCCTTCGGTGATCTCCAGCTCCAGTTGCCAGGGGGCGAGCCCGTGGCGCGCGATGCAGTCGAAGATCTGCGGGCAGAGCTCGGGATCGCGGAACTGCAGGGGCGAGAGGTTGATGGAGAGCACCAGATCCGGGGCCGCCACCTGCCAGCGGGCAAGCTGGGCACAGCCGAGCTCCAGCATCAGCTGGCCGAGCTGGCCGATGAGCCCCAGCTCCTCCGCCAGCGGGATGAACTCGTCGGGGGAGATCATGCCGAATTCGGGATGGGGCCAGCGGCAGAGTAGCTCAGCCCCGTGCAGCCGGTTGCTGTGGGTACAGATGATGGGCTGGTAGACGGCGGTCAGCTCGGCGGACTTGATGGCGAGTGGCAACTGGGCCGCGATGAGCTGGCGGCGTTTGAGCTTGGCATCGAGTGCGGGGTCGAACAGGGTACAGTGCTGCTGCTGGCGCTTGCCCTGGGCCAGGGCGGCCTCGGCGTGGCTCAGCAGACGCTCGGCATCCTTGGCCTTGCCATGGGCAATGCCGAGGAACACCGGGATCTGGATCCTGTGCTCTTCCACCTGATAGGGCGTCATCAGCTCCTGCTGCAGGTTGCGGCTCCACGTATCCAGAGAGAGGGGGAGCTCGGGCAGCAGCAGGGCGAAGTCATCCGCCGCGACCCGGCAGAGCAGGGACTGGGGCGGCGCCAGCCGTTGCAGGCGGCGGGCCACCTGGCTCAGCAGGCGGTCGGCGACCCGGATGCCGAAGCGATCGTTGATCTCGCGAAAATGTTGCAGATCCACCAGCAGCAGGCTGGCCTTGCGGGCCCCCAGATGACGGCTGGTCTGGAGGAAGTGGGAGAGCTTGAGCAGGCCGGTCAGGCTGTCGTAGTGCTGCTCCTGCTGCAACTGGGCCTGGGTGGTGCGCAGCCCGGTGATGTCGCGGCTCAGGGTCAGGATGCCGAGGGAGTTGCCCTCGTCATCCGGCACCTCGACCCGGGTGACCTCCAGATGGCGGCCTCTGCCCTGGGCATCCACCACGCAATACTCCCCCTGACCCAGGGTCTGTTCGACGGGCAGCCGGGGCGGGACGCGCCGACCCAGAGCCTCGCTTGCCACCAGCCCCATGAAGTCGAGAAAGGCCTGGTTGCAGTCGATGAGCACGCCCTGGTGATCCTCGAGACGGATGAGGTCGGGAATGGCATCCAGCAGGCGGCGTTGCAGCAACTGCTGCTGGCGGAAGGTTTGCTCCAGCTCCTTGCGCTGATCGATGGCGCTGACCATGGCAAACAGCGCGATGGGATCGCCGTGCTCGTCATACAGGGGAACCTTGTTGATCTCCATCCAGCTGGCGCCTTCGCCGCTGTGGCAATGGAGCTGCTGGTGCAGCAGGGGTTTGCCGTCGGCCAGCAGGCGGTCATCTTCCTCCCGGAATACATCCCCCCAGGGCATCTCGGCATCGCTCTTGCCAATGAGTTCGCTCGGATCTTGCAGGCCGGCTTCCCTGGCGAATGCCTTGTTGGCAAACAGGTACCGTCCGTGCTTGTCCCGGCAGAAGATATTCATGGGTAACTGGTCGATGATCTGCTGCAGCAGCGCCAGGGAGAGCGAAGAAGTCACGAGAGCACTCACGGGGGAGACTTCGAGCAAATCTATGATAACAGGTGGGTTTTGTAAAGCCTGGGTTAAGAGTACGCCATTTGTGCGGATCCCTGCTGACAGCCTGTGTCGCGATCGCCATAATAGCCGCCGGTCGGCCTATGGCCTTATGGATGAGAGAAGCAGCATGAAGAAGATAATGGGGGGCGCCCTGGCCCTGTTGATGGTGGGTTGTGCGAGCGACAATAACGGCGGCGAGCAGTATCGCTATACCCCGCCGGTTGCCAAGGCAACCAACAACACCCAGGAGATGGCGATCCCGGTGGATCTGGTGTGGGCCCGTGCCGAGAAGTGGTTCGGCGATCACGGCCTGAACATCGAGAACAGCCAGCGTGGTGCCGGTCTGATGACCGCCAACGTGGAAAACTCGGCCGATGGTCTGGAGTGGCTGGATTGCGGCACCATGGGGTCCAAGGTGGCGCTGGGCAACCCCAACCTGCAGATCAACCTGATCATCACCCAGAGCGGCAACAACAGCGTCGCCACCGTGAACGTCAAGGGCAATACCCAGCTCTACTTCGTCGAATCCTCCGGCGAGCGGGTACTGGCTCCCTCCATCACCCCGGTGTGCGTCTCCCGCGGCAGCCTGGAACAGAGCCTGTTCTCCACCCTCGGCAACTGATCCTGCCGGGTATCATGAAAAACCCCGTTGCGTGCAACGGGGTTTTTTTATGCCTGCTCCGCGCCCATCAGGGCGTGAGGGGAGGGATGACGAGGATCAGGGGGTCAGATCGCCGTGATAGAGCACATGGTCGCCGGCTTTGAGCACATAGCCCTTCCAGGGGAAGAGCTGATAGCCACCGCCCTGCCAGGACCAGTTGCCCTCTTCGCCCTGGCGGATCAGCCGGATCGGCCCGCCCTCTGGCAGGGTCAGCTCGGCCTGACTCTGATCGGCATTGAACAGCACGAAGGCGCTGACGGTCTGACCGGCATCGATCGGGTTGAGGCGAATGCCCTGCTCGAACAGCCGCACGCACTGGCCTGCCAGCGCCGACCATTGATAACCCGCGCTGCCGATGCAGCCATGTTCGTCGTGATCCGCGCCGACCAGGGGCTCCCTCGGTGTCGTGTTGCAGGCGGCCAGCAGCAGGGTGGCCGCCATCAGGGTCAGGGTGCGCATGGTTACTCCTTGGCGTCCCTTTCGATGACGATGTTGGAGAAGCCCAGTTCCTTGAAGTAGTTCTCCCGGTAATCCTTCACGCTCTTCTTGTCGCGGCGGCACACCTGGGCCAGCTGCTCTTCCATGGCGTGGAAGCGGGTCAGATCGATCCCCTCGGCGGCGGCAATGGCATCATAGATGCTATTGAACTTGTCGTTGGCGTAGCCAATCTCCCTGGCCTGCTTCTTGTAGGTGTAGGTAATCTTGAACGCCATGGCGTCACTCCTTCTCTTTGGCCTGCTTGCGCTGGACGTACAGATAGAGGCTTTCGACCTTCTCTCTGGCCCAGGGGGTCTTGCGCAAGAACTTCAGGCTGGACTTGATGCTGGGATTATCGGTGAAGCAGCGGATATTGATCTGCTGCCCCAGCGCTTCCCAGCCATAGTGCGCGACCAGGGCGGTGACGATGGCCTCCAGGGTCAGCCCGTGCAGCGGGTTGTTCTTCTGGGAAGCGGGTTGAGCGCTCATGCTTGCGCCGCCAGGGTGGCAAAGGGCTGACCCATGCGGGTGGTGACCCCGTTGGCCAGGTGCGGCTCGAAACCGGCCAGCATGCCCGGGCCAAACAGGCAGACGACTGTGCTGCCCAGCTTGAACAGGCCCATCTCGGCCCCCTTTTGCAGGGTGATGGCTTCATCGCCGGTGTAGTCCCAGCGCACCACCTTCTTCTCTTTGGTCGGCGCTATGTTGCCGGCCCAGATGGTTTCGATGCTCGCCACGATAGTGGCACCGACCAGCACCAGGGCCATGGGGCCGTGGGGGGTTCGGAAGGTGGCCACCACCCGTTCGTTGCGGGCAAACAGGTTGGGCACGTTCTCGGCGGTGAGGGGGTTGACGGAGAAGAGATCCCCCGGCACGAACACCATGCTCTCCAGCACGCCGTCCAGCGGCATGTGGATGCGGTGGTAATCCTTGGGTGCCAGATAGATGGTAGCGAAGTCGCCATCCTTGAACGGGGCCACCAGATCCTCATAGCCCCCCAGCAGCTCGCGGGCGCTGTAGTCGTGGCCCTTGGCCTGGATGATGCGACCTTGGCTGATGGGCCCGAGCTGGCTGACGGTGCCATCCACCGGCAGGGCCAGGGTCATGGCGTCTTCCACCACGGGGCGGATGCCGGGTTTGAGCTCGCGGGTGAAGAAGGCGTTGAAGCTCTTGTAGTGGGCCGGGTTCTCGTGCAGGGCCTCGCTCATGTCGACCTGGTACTGCTTGATAAAGGCCTCGATCACCCTGGTGGTGAGGTTGCCCGCTTCGGCGGCGGCAAGTTTGCCCACCAGGCGGGAGAGGGCGTGTTTGGGCAGGCAGTATTGACCGGCAATTTTCAGGTTGTCAGTGATGCTCATGATCTTCATCTGGGAATGAGTTGAACGGGTCACAGCCGCGCCTGTTGGCGACCGTGGCGGGCTTCCTGCATGGTTTCCAGGATGCGGTGGTAGTTGTGGAAGCGATCGGCGCTGATGGCGCCCGCTTCGACCGCGGCGCGCAGTGCGCAGCCGGGATCATCCTTGTGGGTACAGTCGCGGAACTTGCAGCCACCCAGGTAGTCGCGAAACTCGACGAAGCACCAGGTGATGCGGTCGGCTTCCAGGTGCCAGAGGGCGAACTCGCGGATCCCGGGGGAGTCGATGAGATCGCCGCCGCTCGGGAAGTGGTAGAGCCGCGCCGTGGTGGTGGTGTGCTGGCCGAGCCCCGAGTTCTCGGAGATCTCGCCGGTGAGCACGTCCAGCCCCGGCATCAGGGCGTTGGTGAGGGACGACTTGCCCACCCCGGACTGGCCCACGAAGATGCTGATCTTGTCGGTGAGCGCCGCTTTGAGGGCGTCGATGCCCTCACCGCTCTCGCAGCTCACCAGCAGCACCTCGTAACCGAGCTTGCGGTAGGTCTCGAGCTGGTGCTCGATACGGGCGCGGGCCGCGTCATCGAGCATGTCGACCTTGTTCAGCACGATGAGGGGCGCTATCTCCACATCTTCTGCCGCCACCAGGTAGCGGTCGACGATATTGGTGGAGAACTCGGGCATCACCGCCGAGACGATGATGATCTGGTCGATGTTGGCGGCGATGGGTTTGACCCCGTCGTAGAAGTCCGGCCGGGTCAGCACCGAGTGGCGCGGATGCACCGCCTCGATGACGCCGGCAGTCGCGGCATTGAGGCCGGGGCGCCACACCACCTTGTCGCCGCACACCAGGCTGCTGATGCTGCTGCGCCGCAGGTTGCTGCGGTGGATGGCACCATCGCTTGCCTCGACATCCGCGTGCTGGCCGAAACGGCTGATCACCACCCCTTCGATGGCGGGGCCGAACAGGGTGTCATCTACCACTGTGGTGTGCTCTTTTTGCAGCCGCCGCTCGCGGTTGGCCTGGACGCGCCTTTGTTGACCCAGATTGAGTTTTGCTTTCTTTGCCACGGGGTTTGCCAGTTTATGAACAGATTCAAAGCCAGTATGATACATGCAAATTGGCAAAATTCCGCCATTCCTCCCAATAGAGAGAGCAATCATGACAGTCAGCGCGCAGAACCTGGTATGGATCGACATGGAGATGACGGGTCTGGACCCCGAAGAGAACGTGGTACTGGAGATCGCCACCATCGTCACCGACAAGGACCTGAACGTGCTGGCCGAAGGGCCGGTCATCGCCATCCACCAGAGCGAGGAAGAGCTGGGCAAGATGGATGACTGGAACGTCAACACCCACACCAAGAGCGGGCTGGTGGCCCGGGTCAAGGCGAGTGAATACGACGAGGCCAAGGCCGTTGCCGAGACCCTCGCCTTTATTCGCCAGTGGGTGCCGGAGCGCACCAGCCCCCTGTGCGGCAACAGCATCGGCCAGGATCGCCGCTTCATGGTCAAGCACATGAGCGATCTGGAAGCCTTCTTCCATTACCGTAACGTGGACGTCAGCACCATCAAGGAGCTGGTCCGTCGTTGGCAGCCTGAACTGCTGGATCAGTTCAAGAAGAGCGGCTCCCACCAGGCGCTGGACGACATCCGCGAATCCATCGCCGAACTGCAGTTCTACCGCGCCCACGTCTTCAAAATCTGAGTGGCTGGCAAGGGTTTGCCGTCGTTCGGTTGCTAAAATCAGCAGTTCGGCCAGCTTTTGAGCGAACGGCTGCAACCAGACAAAAAAGCCCTTGCAATTGGAATGTCTGCTCTTATAATTCGGCTCCCGTACAGTAGCGCAAGCAACCAAATGCTGTACGGTCTGTTTTCAGGTTTTGCGGGAATAGCTCAGTTGGTAGAGCACGACCTTGCCAAGGTCGGGGTCGCGAGTTCGAGTCTCGTTTCCCGCTCCAAAATGTTTGCTGATGACGTTCCGATGCGGGAATAGCTCAGTTGGTAGAGCACGACCTTGCCAAGGTCGGGGTCGCGAGTTCGAGTCTCGTTTCCCGCTCCAATCATCAGCACAGCCTCAAGACAATCCATGTTGCGGGAATAGCTCAGTTGGTAGAGCACGACCTTGCCAAGGTCGGGGTCGCGAGTTCGAGTCTCGTTTCCCGCTCCAATATGCAGTGCCGGAGTCACCGCGTTGGTAGAGCATGTTCAGTGCTTGCCAAGGTCGGGGTAGCGAGCGCAAGTCTCGTTGCTGGCTCCAAAAATATGTAAGTGATATTCCGATGCGGGAATAGCTCAGTTGGTAGAGCACGACCTTGCCAAGGTCGGGGTCGCGAGTTCGAGTCTCGTTTCCCGCTCCAATCACTTGCAGATGACATTCTGTTGCGGGAATAGCTCAGTTGGTAGAGCACGACCTTGCCAAGGTCGGGGTCGCGAGTTCGAGTCTCGTTTCCCGCTCCAAACAGTGTCCAGTAGATATGTGTAAGTGATATTCCGTTGCGGGAATAGCTCAGTTGGTAGAGCACGACCTTGCCAAGGTCGGGGTCGCGAGTTCGAGTCTCGTTTCCCGCTCCAATCACTTGCAGATGACAT
>NZ_JBFODD010000048.1:0-106845 GCF_040908115.1 Aeromonas sp. R7-1
TGAATCGCCCCTGGTTTTCTAGACACTTTGTTGCTGAAAAATAAACTGCCTTTCAAACTCTACCGGCGACAGCCCATCATTGGAACCATGACGCCTGATTGGGTTGTAAAACATCTCGATATAATCAAACACATCGCTGCGGGCTTCGTCTCTTGTCGCGTAAATCCTGCGCTTGATCCGCTCCCGTTTGAGCAACTGAAAGAAGCTCTCGGCGACCGCGTTGTCGTGACAGTTACCCCGTCGGCTCATGCTGCAACGCAGGTTGTGGGCCTTCAGAAAGTCCTGCCATTCACCACCGGTAAACTGGCTGCCCTGATCCGAATGCACCAGTACCGGCTGCTTGGGTTTACGCCGCCAGACGGCCATCAATAACGCATCAACCGCCAAGTCTGCCGTCATGCGTGACTTCATCGCCCAGCCGACGATCTGGCGAGAGAACAGGTCGAGCACCACCGCCAGGTACAGCCACCCTTCTTGAGTGCGAATGTAGGTAATGTCAGTCACCCAGGTGATGTTGGGGGCTGGCACCTTAAACTGACGTGCCAGCGTGTTTGGGGCAGCTTGCGTGCTCTTGCCTCCATAATGCCCCTTGCGGCGTTGATAGCCCGTTTGCGAACGCAGTCCCTCCCGCTTCATTAATTTGGCCACACGGTGCTTGCCGCAGGCTTCCCCTGCGTCACGAAGGTCGCGATGGATCTTGCGATAACCGTAGACAGCACCACTTTCCAGCCAGGATTGCTTGACCAATCCGGTCAGTCGTTCGTCCTCCTGCTGTCGTGGCGATGTGGGCTGTTTCAACCACGCGTAGAAGCCACTTCGGTGAACCCCCAGGGTTTGGCACAGGGTAACGACACTGTACCGGTCGAGTCGGGAGGTTATGAACGCGTACCTTTCCTTGACTCGCTGGCAAAGTACGCGGCGGCCTCCTTTAGAATATTGCGCTCCTCGGTGACCTGGCGCAGTTCAGTTTTCAGGCGGCGGATCTCGGCTTGCAAGGCAGACTCTTCTATTTGCTGGTCAGCAGGCTTACCGTACTGCTTGAGCCATGCATACAGGCTGTGGCTGGATACCCCGATGGCACGTGCAACGTCAGCCACCGGCCGCCCGCGCTCGGTGATTTGTTTAACGGCTTCGATTTTGAATGTTTCTGGATAACGCTGACGGGTCATAACACCTCCAATAGTTGCCTCATTTTAAGGCTGTGAGGTGTCTAGGGAACTGAGAGCGATTCAGTCGCCATGAGTTCCATCATCGGCGATTACGATGACGCAGACCTGGTACCGGAATGGCAATGGGTCAAGCAAATGGCCTCCCATGAACATGTCGGCGTGAAGGATGACTCCACCTACGAGCACACCCTGAACCTGGCCATGGCTCTCGATACGATCCCGCCAGCGCTGCAACCCTTGATCACTGCAGCCCAGCTGGTCGGTGTGAACTACATCCTGTTTTACAACGGCTAGCCACCGCGACCATCTCATCACTCATCAACAAACAACATAAAGGGCCAGCCCTCACAGGCTGGCCCTTTGCATCATTGGAGTCACCGAACATGACCCGTTTTATCACAGGGCTCGAGGTGCATCGCTATGCCCCCGAGCTTAACAAGCTGCATCTGCGCAACCGGCAGACGTTACCCGCTCCCGGAATCACCACAATCAAAGAGGCGAAAGCCCGCCTGTTTAGCCGCTGGCTGCCTGGGCATCAGGTGACCATCAACGTGAGCCATCCCGACTACGTCAACCTATCCCGGATCTACCGAGGGCGGCTGGCAAGCCTGACAGACCTCCCCGAGCACCTGGCCAGACTACGCCAGCGCTACAACGTGCCAGGCACCATTATCGACATTCAACTGAGGTATAGTCGAGCATGACCCACACGGCATTTCTGCTGTACCGACAGAGCCAGCTTTATCGGTGAGTGGTGCGCAAAAGAGATTGGCAGACTTGGCAATGTTTTCCGACCATCATCAACACGCTGGAGAACAAGCAGCTGACCGTTTGAAATCAACAGGGAAACAACTCGGCCCCCTCCGGTTTCATCTATGAATGTTCACATTGATGTGAACTACATGGATCAGCTCTTCACTTGTATGCTTGTGGCTACTCACATACGCCCATTTCATCGGGTGGTCATTCGTCTTTCCTTGTTGAAACACAGGAAAGTCTTCATCAGCTTTATTACGAAGCTTAACCACGATGTTGGAAATTCCTGGTTTTTTTACATATTCGACAACATAACCACGGCTTTGCCGTCCCGTGGAATATCGAGAAATCAATTGGTCGATAGCTTTTGCATGATAACTCGGTCCTGAATATAACTTTGCCTCTGCCAAACGCCGCTGGGGGAATTTAATACTCTCAGATTTGATTGTTAGATCGACTCGCCCATTGCTGTAGCCTTCGCGAACAACAGAAAGTCCGGGTATGCTTAACGCCGCAGCCAGAAAAGCAGAGAGCTTTTCTTCGCAGTCTCCCTGTAAATGATGTGCTTCGGCCTCCATTCGCTGGACAGACTCCTCAAAATGGCGATCAAGAAATTCGTCAAATGCCTTAGCAGTCCTCGCCTCGAAAAGCCTCCTTAGAACCGGAAACCAAACAAACAACGTTTTCAGACTATCACCCATGTACGTAACCCTGTGTTTTAGACAGCGTCCAACGGATAGACACCCGCTCAGCCCAATCATGTTCCGTCTGCATTTCTGCGCTCATCCGCAGCACCTCGTCAAAATTGATTGCGCATTGCGTACTAGATAGAAACTCACGATGTAACAAACCGACGTCATCAGCGGACAATAGATTTAAGACTGGGAATAAGATATGGCTGACAGAGAGCCCACTTTTTCTCTCAATTATTGCCAGGTCAGAAAGACCAATGCTGCACCCATTCACAGTCAACTGGTCTAGTAAATGGCTTACCGCGTTTGACCATATCTGCGCCTCCCCGAATCTGTCACGAACCACGACCTGTGCTCGCTTCTTTAATTCATCACCAACTCGCTGCTCAGACTGATTCTTCTGGTAGGTCACATCAAAAACCATGTCGGTCAACCAGCGCTTGAAATTCTGGTTATCGCTGAACTGCTTAAATAATTCTGTGTGATCAGACAGAAGTTCAAGCACAACGCGGTGGAGTGCCTTGTCATGCTCAAGCCGAGCGTTTTGCTTGTCAGAATTAGCCTGCGCATTCTGGTAGGCCTTATCACGAGCAACTCGTGCCGGGATTTCCTCGATAAGGACCTTACGAACCTGATCTTCATTTTTCCAGTCGATATTACCGAACAGGTCGTTGAAGGTTTTGATGATCGCGGAGAGCTTGTCGATTTCTACCTCGCCCTTGCCGCCACCGCCGCCCTGCGGCACTGGCTCAACAGTGGCATCGGCGTCGACCATCCCCATCTTCAGCGCCGCTTTGACCTCCACCCTGTAGCTGTCCATGTCGATGGTCTCCAGCACCCCTTTGGAATAGTCTTCCTCTTTGGGGGCGGGCAGCTTGGGGATGAGGAAGTTCAGGAAGATAGACAGCTTCTCCCACGTCGGATAGCCGTAGCTCAGGATAGCGGCGAGAAAGCCGTAGCTGCGAACAAAGGCCTTGGCTGTGCCTTTGAACTTGACCTGATCATCCTCGCCGAGCGAGTCTGTGTATTCGGCCACGCAAGTATCGAGGATGGGATCGAGCTTGTCCCGGTCTGCGCCACCCAAGTACAGCGCAACCAAGTCTTCTACCTGCTGCCAGCTATACACCTGCTGCCCATCGAGTTCGGCCTTCAGATCGTGCAGCTTGTTGGCGTCGGTTTCGCCGGTCTGGATCGTGGCGCGGTAGTAGTCCTGGAACGCCGCCTTCACCGCCTCGGCGTTGTCGGCGAAGTCGAGCACGAAAGTGTCGTGCTTCTGCGGATGTGCCCGGTTTAAGCGTGATAGGGTTTGAACCGCGAGCACGCCCGCCAGCGGCTTGTCCACGTACATCGTGTGCAACAAGGGCTCATCGAAGCCGGTGACGAACTTGTTGGCGACAATGAGGAATCGATAAGGATCCTGCTTGAATTTCGCCGGAATGTCCTTGCTAGGGAATTTGTTCAAGTCAGCTTCGTTCTTCTTCTCGCCTGCGATCTCGAAGTCACCCGAGTACGCCACGATGGCCTTATACGGGCTCTTGATCTGTGCGAGGTAGCCCGATACCTCACGCCAGTAGTCGATAGCTCGCGCGATGCCGTTGCACACGACCATTGCCCGCGCCTTGCCACCAATCTTCTGCTTACCCACCACCTGTGCAATGAAGTGGTCAACCATGATCTCGGCCTTGCGGCGGATGGCCTTGTCGTGTGATTCGACGTAGTGGCGGATTTTCTTCAGCGCCTTCACCTTGTCGAATTCCGGATCGTCAGCCACCGTCTTGGCCACTTGGTAGAAGCTGTTATAGGTGGTGTAGTTCTCAACCACGTCGAGAATGAATTTCTCCTGGATAGCCTGCTTGGTGGTGTAGGTCAGTTCCTCCGGCGAGCGGAACTGCACCTTGTCGCCGACCAGCGTCTTCTCGCCGAACAACTCCAGCGTCTTGTTCTTGGGGGTGGCTGTGAACGCGAAGTAACTGGCGTTGGCCAGCAGCTTGCGAGAGGCGATGCGCTTCTCGATTTCCGCGTTGACCGCATCCTGCGTGCTGTCTTCCTCGAATTCCTCCTCGGAAACCTTGTCGGTTGTGACTGTATCGGTGGTTTTGCCGCCGAGGGCTTCGTGCATCCGCGCAGTGGTCTTGCCACCTTGACTGGAATGAGCCTCGTCGATCAACAGCGCGAAGCGCTTGCCAGACAAGTCGCCCAGCTCATCGAGGATGAACGGGAACTTCTGCACCGTGGTGACGATGATCTTCTTGCCCTTCTGCAAGAATCCTCGCAGCTCCTGCGCGTTGTCGGAGTGGCCGAAGATCGCCGCTACGTGGTCATAACCCTTGATGGTGCGGGCGATCTGCGTGTCCAACGCACGTCGGTCGGTGATGACAATGATGGAGTCGAACTGCACCGCCAATGGGTCGTCCTTGCAACGCAACTCCACTAACTGGTGCGCCAGCCAGGCGATGGTGTTGCTCTTTCCGCTGCCTGCTGAATGCTGGATCAGATAACGCTTGCCCACGCCGTCGTTGTGGGCTCGGCGTAGCAGGGCTCGTACCGTACGCAACTGGTGGAAACGCGGGAAGATCTGTTTGCGCTTCTTGCGTTTCTTGCCGCTGGCACCGGTTTCTTCTTCCTCCACCACCTGCGCGTAGCTCTCGATGATGTTGGCCAGCGACTTCCGAGTCAGCACCTGCTTCCACAGGTAATCTGTCTTCAGACCATCCGGGTTGGGCGGGTTGCCCGCACCACTGTTCCAGCCCTGGTTGAACGGCAGGAACCACGACGCTTTGCCCTTCAGCTCCGTGCAGAATGCGGCCTCCACGTCATCGACCGCGATGTGCGCCACACAACGTCCCAACTGGAACAGTAGCTCCTGCGGGCTGCGCGTGGTCTGGTACTGAACGATGGCGTCGGCCAGGGTCTGCTTGGTCAGCGAGTTCTTTAACTCGAAGGTCAGCACTGGCAGACCGTTGATGAAGATGCCCAAGTCCAGTTCGTTGCCGGAAGCGTTGCTGTAGCGCAGTTGTCGGGTGACGCTGAAGATGTTCTTGGCAAAGTTTTCCGCTGCGGCAGCATTGCCCGGCGTGGGCAGCAGCTTGTAGAGATCGACGTGTACCGGCCCGTGACTCACGCCCTTGCGCAGCACGTCCACCACACCGCGCTTGGTGATCTCGCCTTGCAGGCGGTGCAGGAACTGGGTGCGCTTGATGCCATCCGTTGCCAGTTCCAGCGTTTCCACCGCCTTGGGCTGGGTGGCCTGCAAGAAGGCCAGCAACTGAACCACATCCAGCGCCACGTCGCGGTTGTAGTCGGTGGGCTTGCCTTGCACGTAGCCGTTGTGGGTGGCAGCGAAGTCCGTGGGGGTCAGCTCATGGCTGTACTCCGGCTGCGGCACACCAGTCAGGCCACGCACCACGCGCGCCTCGAACCAGCGCTCACTGGTGTCACTCTTCGCCATCGCCATCCTCCTCTTCAGTCATTCCCTCTTGGTCATCACCCAACGCGGCCAACGCCGCGTCATCCACGACATCCTCCAGACTGGGCTGCCAGCCGCGCACGTCCACTTGGCCGGTGACCACATCGGCAATCAGGCGGTCGCGGTATTCGCGGATCAAGGCGATTTCCTTTTCTATCTCTCGGCGCACCGATAGTTCTTCGTAGTAGAAGTTGGAAACTTCACGTTGCAGATGCAGCGGCGGAACCGGAACCTTCTCTTTCAACAGCGAGCGAGGATTCAACGGGCGGTTACGCCCAGCAGCGCCGCGTGAATGATGGTTGAGAATTAGGTCGCCAGCCTTGCCCAAGAAGAATGTGTAGAGATACTCCGGCGTGACGGCATCACATTTACATTTAGCAATCGGGTAGCGATGGGATGCAATGCACCCCTCATCTTCATCGCTGGCAACGGCTACCGCACCTTCCCAGGCAAACTGACCGCTAAATATTAGGTCTCTTTTTTCTATGCGGAAGAAGGTCGAATCTCCAAGATGTTTTCCTTCTGTAGGCAGCTTGTGGAAAATGCCACGACCACGATTGAACATGCCAATCGGCGTGTAGGTTACTTCCGGCTCTCTGGCGATAGGTGTTGCCAAAAGCGAAACGACCCGGTCAAGTCGAAGGTATTGGGTTTCCGAAGATGAAATGGCCCTCTCTGCAAGAACACCACGTTGCTCTGCCATCAGCGCGATCAACTCGCGCTTGGCCTTGATAAAGCGAGCGATGTGCGCGTCCTGCGCGCGCAAGTAGGCTACGATCTGGTCTTGCTCGGGGCGTGGTGGTTGGATCAACGCGATGTCGAGGAACTGATTTGGATACAGGCGCAGGCGCGAGGATTGAATACCGGTCGACCGCCCAATGTATTCGGCAACGTAGGCTCGAGTACGGAGCAGGTAGTCCAAGTACGCAGGGTTGAAGCTGTCGGCACTGTGTGGACGGTACACGCCATACGCGGGACTAACGATACCCACGTGCCTACTCGCACCAAGTGCCGCCATCCACGCCCATAGCGTGTTGATGACGATGTCACCAGGTTGACACAGCTTGGAGCCGACGTAGCTCGCCGCCTTGAACATCGTGACCTTCTTCTGGCTGCGCGGGGTAACGCCGGTAAGGTGAGACACCGACAGCAGCTCTTCCTGCCCGGTCTTCGAGCGCTCATCTACCTCGCGGAAAAAGGTCTTGGCGCGTTGCTCGTTCCAGTGTTCCGGTACTGCGGGCAACCAGCGCATCTTCGGCTGCCTGTAGTTCGGGTACGCGCTTGTCACCGTCATTGCGCGCCCCCCACGATTTTTTGCAGCAACCCCTCGCTCTGCTGTTCCAGCGCGAGGATGTCGGCACGGATTTCGGCAAGCGTGCGCAGTGGTGCGGGTTTGTAGAAGTAGCGAGCGAAGGAAATCTCGTAACCGATCTGGGTCTTGTCCATGGCGATCCAGGCGTCTGGCGTATGAGGAAGTACTTCACGCTCGAAAAAGGCGTCAATACCACCTTTTTCCTTCAGTGGCACCTGTTCAGTGTCGCGCAGCTCGCTGTCTGGCTCGTACTCGACAATGAAGCGATCCTTGCCCACCGTTTCTAAATATGCACCGTCGTAGCCAGGCTCAAAGTATTCGTTTTTAGTGATCTTGCTACGCTTGGCGATGACCGGCGGCGCCGCATCGTCGCGCCAGCTCACCGCCTTGTAAATGACCTTCTTCTCGGGCGCGCTGAGCTTTTCGCCCTCTGCCTTCAACGCAGCATCGAAGCAAGTACGAAACTCGTTGTGGTCGTCGTATATGGTGCTACCTAGCCTCTTTTGCACCCGTTGCGCCATTTCCATCAAAGACTTGTCGCGCAGCCAGGTCGCTGCATCGAGCAGCTTCTTGCGGCGCTTGGCAGGTACAGCCTTGCGCGCAGTGGGTGCTTCGCTGTCATCGTCACTGTCTTGACTGTCGTCATCCTCGTTCTCATCTTCGCCTTTCAACCATGCCTCAATGGCCGGTTTGTGCTTGGCGAACTCGGTATAGAGTGCCTCGCCGTGGGTGGCGTAGATCTCGGCTCGCAGCGCCTCGTCACCAGACGCAAAGCGCAGGGGCTCGATGCGTTTGTCAGAGAGCTGGCTTTTCAGGCGCAGTGGGCGTTCGACAGTGATTTTCCAGTAGCCGAAGTCCTGGGTGTCAAACCACTTTGATTCAGCCGTTTCCTGCTCGCCGTCCAGATAGAGGTCAAGGATCCGGGCAATATCGGCCTCACTCAGTTCGCAGTTCTTCTTGCCGAGGTTGCGGCGTAGCGGCTGGAACCAACCACTTGCATCGATCAATTGCACTTTGCCACGACGGGCTTCGGCCTTCTTATTGGCCAGCACCCAGACGTAGGTGGCGATGCCGGTGTTGTAGAAGATGTTGAGCGGCAGGGCGATGATGGCTTCCAACCAGTCGTTTTCCAATACCCAGCGGCGGATGTTGCTCTCGCCTTGGCCTGCATCGCCCGTAAACAACGCGGAACCGTTATGCACCAGCGCGATGCGGCTGCCCAGCGGCGTGTTGTGCTTCATCTTTTGCAGCTTGTTCACCAGGAACATGAGCTGCCCGTCACTGGAACGAGTCAGGAGTTTGAATTCTGCATTGCCCGCGTGGTTGACGATGAAGCGCGGGTCGTTGAATTCCTTCTTGCCACCCATGCGATCCAGATCGGTCTTCCAACTCTTGCCGTAAGGCGGGTTGGAGATCATGAAATCGAATTCGCGCGAACGGAACTGGTCGGCGGACAGGGTGGATTTGTCAGCACCACCGACGATGTTCTCTGCCTCTTCGCCTTCCCCCTTCAAGAGCAGGTCGGCTTTG
This sequence comes from Aeromonas sp. R7-1, assembly GCF_040908115.1. Taxonomy (NCBI): domain Bacteria; kingdom Pseudomonadati; phylum Pseudomonadota; class Gammaproteobacteria; order Aeromonadales; family Aeromonadaceae; genus Aeromonas; species Aeromonas sp. R7-1. The sequence goes on from NZ_JBFODD010000048.1 coordinate 8,926, forward strand.
CAAATGGCGTAAGTTTCGTCGCTTATTTCTTGGCCGAAAAGGTGGATGGAGACGTCCTTGCTGTGCTCCTCAGCCAGCCCCAGCAAGGTTTCTTCGGCAACGGTTAGCATCCCCCCCGTACCACAGGAGCCGTCGTAGAGGGAATAGGTGCTGGACTCAATTCGGTCGGCCACCGGCAGGAACAGTAGCTTGGCCATAAGCTGCACCACGTCGCGCGGGGTATAGTGCTCACCAGCTTCAAGGTTATTGTCTTCATTGAAACGACGGATCAGCTCCTCGAATACGGTACCCATGCCATGGTTATCCAATGCCGGAAACTTGATGCGTCCGTCAGTATCCTTGACCGGCAGTGGCGAAAGGTTGATCTCGGGATCGAGAAAGTCCTCGATCAAATATCCAAGCACCTCAGAATCAACGAGCTTCTGGATCTGATTACGAAAGTTGAAATTAGCGAGGATCTCCTGAACGTTGGGCGAGAAACCGTCCAGATATACAATGAAGTCATCTCGCAAACGTTGGCCTGCCGCACTGGCCTTCAGCTTAGCTAGGGTGAATTCTGAAACATTGTAAAAGGCTTGGCCTGCCGCCATGCGCAGCGCGCCGTCCTGTTCGGCCACCTTGTGGGTGTCAAGGAACGTCTTGCGAGCCAGCACAGCTTCCTTCGTGGATTCCAATACGGAATCCAGGCGTCGCAGCACCGTAAATGGAAGGATGACGTCGCGATACTTGCCTCGCACGTACACATCGCGCAAACGGTTATCGGCAATATTCCAAATAAAGTCAGACACCCATTTGATCTGGCTTTGGTCTTGTTGTCTCTTTTGCATTAAATCGTTCCTCAACTCGCCGCCAAGCTCGTAGCAACTTCGTCAGTGACAGCGAGATTCCAATGTTCTTTGAGTACGCCTATAAGGCGTAGTTGGCGTGTAGCCAAAATCGCGGGCGTCCACTCGTCTTCTGATCTGGCTTCTTGGGTTAGCACGAATGGAGACGCTATACCTTTTCCCTTGAAGTAAATGTTCTTCTTGGTTGCAAAGTCATAGTTGCTGGCAGCTGGGTTCTTGCGGATATGCAAAGGTACCAGATTAGCGAGACGATGTGTCCAATTGTCTCGCTCATCATCGTCAGGAAACCAGCTAAGCCACTCTGAAGCTGGTGGCGGGTTCTGGGGAAGAACATGCTCCAGAGAGAGGTGGTCGAACGCCTGCTTTTTACTGCCATCACTGACCAGCGCTTCGAGGCGGAGGGTAAGCGCCATTCGAGCCTTTGTTAGTTTGCGGTAAATGTCACCATCAAGTGCCGTGAGAAATTCTTTCTTTTGAGCGTCTGTCAGGTCTAGCGTCTTGACGTCGGCAAGCTCTCCCTTAAAGCCCTCCGGTTCGATCTCTTTAATTAGTGCGGCGTAAGTCTCAATACGCTCATTAATCCCTACCTTAGTGACAAGCAGGAAATAGGTCAGACGTTCCAGTGCTTGGAAAAAGAGGGCAAGCCTTTGGGGCTGCTGTCTGAAACGTTTGAAATAGACCAAGGCCGGAGGGACCCAATCTTTGAAATCCACGCGGTTGAGCCACGAAAGGTATTCATTGATCGTCTCAGCGTGTTCAGTTGCCTCAAAATCTGCATTGCGCACAAAGTTCCACATTTCTGCATAGGGCTTAATGACGTAGTCAATCAACACCATAGGGCTCTTATATTCGGGAACATGCTCCTGAAACTCTTTGACCAGGGTATATTTTTGTTTCTTCTTGGCATAAATGCTACGGATGTGGCCAAACAGGTCGCCAAAAGCATCACGCCCCAACGAGCTTTCAATGCGACTCCACTCCTTGGCATAGATACGACTCTGAGTTTCACCTTCTATTGAACGGATAAGTCCGAGCACTTGTGCTTTGATGATATCGATGGGAGCTAGATCGAGCCCCCTGTTGTTAAGCACAGAAAAGATACGGTACGCAGCATCGAGGTCTGGCGTTGAAATGACAACCAACGAGCAGTCGTTGGCGAGAAATTTCCACAGGGCAATAAGGTCAGCTGGTGGCAGCACCTTGGCCTTATCGAGGAGTAGGATGGCGTTTTCACGGTACCTCAGGCGACTATCTTCTAGTTTATCTGTGCTGGCGACTAGCTGTGAAATACCACCTGGCTCCTGAATATAGGAGCGAAAGAAATCTGCGTCTTCTTCGCGGGCAATCAACCGATACTCGTTTTTCTCACCCAGACTGGCCTTTCCCCTCTTGTAGAGGAAATCAGTGATATCATCTGCTGCCTCTGGCATTACTGTGCGAAGCACAGCGAACAGCATAGTCAGTGTGGACAAACGTTGTTGACCATCAACCACGAAGGATTTCGGTTCTCGATCGTTCTTGATCAGAACAATGCTACCTAGAAAATACTGACTGCTAGCCCCAGAGATACGCGCATCCTGCATTGCCGAGTACAAGTCATCGAACAGCTCTGTGGCCTGCTCGGTTGTCCAAGCGTAGGGACGCTGATAGTCCGGTATCGAGAACTGATAACTGCCTTCGAAGATCTCACGTATCAACTTATCATGGGCTTCAAGTGTCTTGGCCATTTGCTTTCATTCCTGTATTTCCTTCGAGCCGTTCAGGGCTTGGCTACCGGATACCTGTTTGGCACACCCAGTGCCGTACAGCGTCAGCGGGATCGCACGATCATCGGTAGTGCTGTTTGTCTTGAGGCTGGTGAGAGCTCCACACTTCAGCACAACAGCATGAAACTAAAAATTGCCGAAGAGTTTACCCAATTGGCCCCGCAGCAACCACGCCTGACATCACACCAGTGGGCTATGCTCGAGTCGTTTGCTGTAAAAGCCATCATTTACCTTCGAACAAAGCTGGATACATGCTCTCGCTGCTGTATTTGAGTTGCCTCAATGCGTTGGTTCGATAGGCGGTGCCATCGGAGTTGTGCAGGATACCGAGACTATTTTTATACCAAGTCACTTGCTCGTAGGTTTTGAGGTTACTGCCGCGTCTATTGTGCTAGCCAAGGCATCTACGTGATAAGTGCAACTAGCCAACTAGCCAACTAGCCAACTAGCCAACAGGCCACGCAGGCGCCAGTCTCTCCACTTCGACTCGCTCTGGCTGCGCCTTGGGCGCGCAGGTTGTGGCTTATCACATCTCATTGTCTGCAACTGATGTGTTATCAACTGAGGCCATGCTCCGCCTGACTGGCTAACAGGGCTTGCGTTGCTTCAAGGAAGGTACGCTATAATTACTGTATATAAATACAGGTGTCGTTATCATGAAGCTGTTAACCCCAGACCCATCACCCGCCGAGGTGACCATCCCGCTGTTCTTGCACCGCGCTTCTTGTGGCTTTCCCAGCCCAGCCAGCGACTATCTGGAAGGGAAGTTGGACCTCAACACCCACTGCGTGCCGCACCCTGCAGCAACCTTCTATCTGCGTGCCGAGGGGGAGAGCATGACCGGGGTCGGCATCTTTCCCGGTGACTTGCTGGTGGTCGATAAGAGCATGACCCCGCGCCATGGTGATGTGGTGATTGCACTACTCGATGGCGGCTTCACGGTAAAGACCTTGCAGCTCAAGCCAAGGTTGCGGCTGTTGCCAGCCAATCCGGCGTTCGCGCCTATCGACCCTTGTATGAGCCTCTCCCTGGAGTTGTTCGGAGTGGTCACCCATGTGATTGGCAATCTGAGGCAGCGTGATGGCTATAGCGCTCGTTGATGCAAACAACTTCTACGCCAGCTGTGAGCGGCTGTTTCGCCCTGAGCTGCGTGGCCGCCCGATCGTGGTGCTCTCCAATAACGATGGATGCGTGGTGTCGCGCAGCCCCGAAGCCAAGGCGATGGGTATCAAGATGGCCGGGCCCTACTTCAAGATCCGCGAGCAGTTCGAGGCGCATGGCGGTGTGGCATTCAGCTCCAACTACGCGCTCTATGGAGATATGTCTAGCAGGGTGATGAGCACGTTGGAGACCATGGCTCCCGAGCTGGAGGTCTACTCCATCGATGAAGCATTCCTGTCACTGTCGGAGTCGTTTGCCGGGGACCTGACAGCCTATGGGCAACAGATCCGGCAGCGAGTGTGGCAGTGGACCGGCCTAACGGTAGGGGTTGGGATCGGCCCCACCAAGACCCTCGCCAAGCTGGCCAACTATGCAGCCAAGAAGTGGCCTGCCACTGGCGGCGTAGTGGACTTGCGTGACGAGCTGCGCCGTGCCCGGCTGATGGCTATCACCCCGGTGTATGAGGTGTGGGGCATAGGACGGCGCTTGGGGGCCAAGTTGGTGGCACAAGGTATCAACACCGTAGCAGACCTGGTGGCCAGTGATGCCAAAGGGTTGCGTTCGCAATACGGCGTGGTGGTCGAGCGGATCGTACTGGAGCTGCGTGGCCTGCCTTGCGCAGAGCTGACCGTTGAGCCGGTGGCGAAGCAGCAGATCCTTTCGAGCCGTTCCTTTTGTGAGCGCGTGACCGACAGTGAGGAAATGGCCCAAGCGTTGTCAGGCTTTATGGCTCGCGCAGCCGAGAAGCTGCGGGGCGAGGGGATGTGTTGCCAGCGGGTGCACCTGTTCGTGCGGACCAGCCCCTTTGACGAACGAGCCCCTTACTACAGTGAGCAGGCTGGAGTTCGGTTGGTCTGCCCTAGCGATGACACCCGGTTGCTGCTGCAGCAAGTGAACGTGCTGCTACCGCAGATTTGGCGCGACGGCCACCGCTATCAAAAAGGTGGGGTCATGTTGAGTGAGTTCACCCCCAAGGGGCAGCAACAGGCCGACCTGTTTGCCCCGCCATCAGCTCAATCTGATGCGCTGATGGCAGTGATGGACCAGATCAAAGCCAAGGGATTGGGGCGCGTAGATTTTGCCAGCCAAGGCACGGGATCGCCTGAGTGGATGATGCGACAAGAGCACCTGAGCCCTTGTTACACCACCCGCTGGGAGGACCTGCCGGTAGCGAGGTAAGTGGATACAGTAATGTTCCTACCGTTTGCTAGATGTGGTACCCCACGTGGTACCCCAAGCCAAAAAACACAAATGGCTAGCTTCAATGAGAAGCTAACCATTTGTTTTATATGGTGCCGATAAGGGGAATCGAACTCCTGACCTTCGCATTACGAATGCGCTGCTCTACCAACTGAGCTATACCGGCGGTTTGATGTTCAGAGTCGTGAAAAAAGTCGGACAAGTCAATTGAGCCAACTCGATTTTATGAGTTGGCTCATGATGTTAAGGCATATCAGAGGTCAACGAACTCCGGGATGTGAGCACGGCCGCGGCTCTCGAGAAAATCGAGCAGGGCACGGGGAGAGCGGGCCAGGATCCGCTCATGTGGGAAGTTGGCTTCGGTGACCAGACGATGGCAGTGATCAAAGTCGCCGAGGCTGAATGCCACGTGGGAGTCGGAGCCGAAAGTGAGGTAGGCACCCAGATCGCGCGCCGCCTCGACGATGGCGCGGCAGTTGCTTTCGCTGCCTGCACGGGAGTGGCTGAACGAGGAGTTGTTGACCTCCAGTGCCACTCGATACTCTGCCGCTGCCTTGACCACCGCCTGAATATCGATGGGGAAGGCGGGATTGCCGGGGTGGCTTATCATGTCGACCCGACCACTTCGAATGGCGTTGATCATGGCCTGGGTGTGGGTCGCCTGATCGCAGGGGGGGAACACCGGTTCGTGAAAGCCCGCCATGATCATGTCGAGCCGCGATTCGTAGCGCTCGGGGAAGTCTATTTCACCGTCGATGTTCTTGATGTTGGCTTCGATGCCGCGCAGGATACCGACCCCGTCCACAACCCTGGGCAACACGTGCAGATTGACGAAATGCCAGTAATGCGGGGCATCTGCCATGTCCGGGCCATGGTCCGTGGTGGCGAACAGCTTGATCCCCTTGGCTTTGGCGATGGGCAGGTAATCGTGAATGGTGCTGTAGGCGTGGGTGCTGGCGACGGTGTGCGTGTGGGTATCGACCGTATACTTCATCTTCTCTCCCCTCTGGCATGAGGCGACAGCATAGCAAGATTGGCGAAGCCGGGCCATGTGGCTGGTTGCCATACTTTGTCACAATTTGGGTCTGTGCTGACAAAGTCTGATGACGTTTCACTGCGAGGATGGCGACATCGATGCAAGCCTGAACACCCATCGATGGGTCGACACTGGATGGTCAGACCCGTTTTCCCCGCCGTCGCCCCTGCGACGGTTTTTTTTGGTTCTCTGTCGGCGCATCGGGTGACGGCAGGACAAAAAAATGCCCAACTAGCATGACGCAGGTTGGGCGAGACTTAATGTTTAATTGCAGTGGCATAGATATAGAGTGCCGTCTCGCCGCGAAGTTCCCGCCATCTTCCCTCTTTTTTGATTAAAAACATTTAGCCAACACTTGTTCACATTCTCTTGACATGGGTGGGCGTGAAACGTACTTTTTAAACATTCGTTTAAGTGAGGTGTCCAGTGAGTAAAATCGATACCAAGAACCGTATTCTCGACGCCGCCGAGGTGCTGTTTGCCGAGCGGGGGTTCGCCGATACCTCGTTGCGTCTGATCACCAGCGAGGCCGATGTGAACCTGGCTTCGGTCAATTATCACTTCGGCTCCAAGAAGGAGCTTATCCAGGCGGTGCTCGACCGCTATCTGAGCCTCTTCATGCCGGCACTGGACGGGCGGTTGCAGACGTTGATGGCGCAGGATCAGCTGACCCTGTTGCAGGTGTTCGAGAGCTTTGTCGAACCCCTGATGAAACTCTCGGCCGTCAGGGCGAATGGCCCGGCGCTCTTCATGCAGTTGCTGGGGCGCGGCTATATCGACAGTCAGGGCCACCTGCGCCGCTTTATAACCACCCATTATGGGGCGACCCTGCACGGGATCACCCAGGCCATCTCCAAGGCCAATCCGGATTTGTCGCCAGCGGATCTCTTCTGGCGCCTGCACTTCACCCTGGGCACCGTCGTCTTCACCATGGCCTCGGCCGATGCCCTGCGTGACATCGCCCAGGCCGATTTTGGCCAGCAGCTCGATGTGGAAGGGCTGGTGCGCAACGTTATTCCTTATCTGGCGTCCGGTGTCGGGGCGCCCGTGGAGTCGACCAGGCTCTCCCTGGCCGTGTAACACCTAACAATAATCAACGGAAACAGTGAAATAGAAGGAACTTCGGTATGATCACATTGCTTGTCCTGCTGGTGCTGGCGATAGCCGTGGTGCTCGGTGTCCCCGCCATCCGTAAAAAGGTGGTGACCCGCCCCGTGTTCGGCATCTTCAAGAAGATACTGCCGCCCCTGTCGGCCACCGAGCGGGAGGCCATGGAGGCCGGCTCCGTCTGGTGGGACGGGGAGCTGTTTCGCGGCAACCCGGACTGGAAGAAACTGCACGGCTACGGCAAGGCCGAGTTGAGCGCAGAAGAGCAGGCCTTTATCGACAACCAGGTCGAAACCCTGCTCGCCATGGTGGACGACTTCAAGATCGTCAACGAGACCAAGGACCTGCCGGAGCCGGTGTGGGACTATCTGAAGAAAGAAGGCTTCTTCTCCCTGATCATCCCGAAATCCTACGGCGGCCGCGAGTTCTCGGCGATTGCCAACTCCACCATCGTCACCCGTATCGCCACCAAGAGCCTGAGCGTTGCGGTCACCGTCATGGTGCCCAACTCCCTCGGCCCGGGCGAGCTGCTGATGCATTACGGCACCCAGGCCCAGAAAGATTTCTGGCTGCCGGGGCTGGCCAACGGCAAGGAGGTACCCTGCTTCGCCCTGACCGGGCCGGAAGCGGGCTCCGATGCGGGCGCCATCCCGGACAAGGGGATCGTCTGCAAGGGGATGCACAAGGGGGAAGAGGTGCTGGGCATTCGCCTGAACTGGAACAAGCGCTACATCACCCTGGCGCCGCGCGCCACCGTGCTGGGGCTGGCGTTCAAGCTCTATGACCCGGAAAAACTGCTGGGTGACAAGGAAGAGATCGGCATCACCTGTGCGCTGATCCCGACCAGTCACCCTGGCGTGCGCGTTGGCGATCGCCACTACCCCATGGGGTTGGCGTTCCTGAATGGCCCGACCTTCGGCAAGGATGTGTTCATTCCGCTCGACTGGATCATCGGTGGCCCGGATTACGCCGGCCGCGGCTGGCGCATGCTGGTGGAGTGCCTCTCCGCCGGTCGCGGCATCTCGCTGCCAGCCCTTGGCACCGCCTGCGGTCACATGGCGAGCCGCACCGTGGGCGCCTACTCCTATGTGCGCAAGCAGTTCGGCATGTCCATCGGCAAGTTTGAAGGGGTGCAGGAAGCGCTGGCCCGCATTGGCGGCCTCACCTATCAGCTGGAAGGGGCTCGTCGCATGACCGCAGGTTCCCTGGACTTGGGTCAGGCACCGGCCATCGTCACTGCGATTTCCAAGTACCACATGACCGAGATGGCCCGCCAGGTGATGGATGACTCCATGGACATCCACGCCGGTCGCGCCATCCAGCTGGGCCCGAAAAACTACACCGGCTACGCCTACATGGGCATCCCGGTAGCCATCACGGTGGAAGGGGCCAACATCCTGACCCGCAACCTGATGATCTTCGGGCAAGGGGCCACCCGCTGCCATCCGTATGTGTTTGCAGAGCTGGAAGCGGCGGCCGACACCGATGTGGAGCGCGGTCTCGAGAAGTTTGACGCCCTGTTGATGAAACACATCGCCTTCGGTACCGGCAACTTCTTCGGTGCCCTGTTCCAGGGGCTGACCCTGGGCCAGTTCAACAGCGCGCCGGTAGCTGGCGAAACCGCCCGCTACTACAAGCAGCTCTCTCGCATGAGTAAAGGGCTGGCCCTGTGCGCCGACGTCTCCATGCTGATGCTGGGCGGGGATCTCAAGCGCAAGGAGATGATCTCTGCCCGTCTGGGTGACGTGCTGAGCCATCTCTACCTGGCCTCCGCCACCCTCAAGCATTACGAGGATCAGGGCCGCATGGTCTCTGACCTGCCGTTCGTGCAGTACGCGGTGGAGCGCAACCTCTACCTGATTGGCAAGGCGTTCGAGGGCTTCTTCCAGAACTTCCCGAACAAGGTGGTGGGGGCCGTACTCAAGCGGGTGGTGTTCCCGTTCGGCGTCGGTTACAAGATGCCGGCGGACGATCGCTGCCATGCCATCTGTCTGGCCATGATGACGCCGGGCGAGTTCCGGGATCGTCTTACCGCGCTCTGTTATGTGGGCAAGGACGAGGCGGATCCGGTGGGGCTGATGGAGCGTGCCTTCCAGGCCATGGTCTCGGTGCAGCCCATCGAGAAGAAGCTGGTGCAGGCCCAGAAAGAGGGCAGACTGCCCCGCAAGCTGGCGCTGCCTGAGCTGGTGGCTGCGGCCCTGTCCCAGTCCATCCTCGGCAAGGAGGAGGCGGACAAGCTGCTGGCCGCCGATGCCCTGCGCTACGAGGCTATCCAGGTGGACAACTTCGCTCCTGGCGAGCTGGAAGGATTGTCTCAACCGAACCCGGTCGAGCATGCAGCCTGACCCCGAGCGTAAACCGACAACCGGCCCTAGTGGCCGGTTTTTTTTGTTGTTTAACCAGGCATTTACAAGGTCGATTAATTCCAGTTTAATGCAATGGCCCCCACCCTTGGGGCAGGAAGCAAGGCCATCGGAATGGCCGATAACAACAACTCAGGAAGAGTGAATGAACCTCGCCAAAACGGCGATCGAACGCCCCATCTGGGTGGCGGTCTCGGTCGTGCTGATTTTTTTGCTGGGCCTGCTCAGCATCCGGGGACTGCCCGTCCAGCTGTTTCCCGACATAGACCGTCCTCACCTCAATATCACGGTGGACTGGCGCTCGGCCTCGCCCCAGGAGATGGAGTCGGAGATAACCGATCCCATCGAGCAGGAGATGCAGGGGGTACAGGGGCTCAAGAGTCTCAGCAGCAACAGCTACCCCGGCTTCACCGAAATCGACATGGAGTTTGCTCTCGGCACCGACATGCAGCGGGCCCAGCTTGACGTCATCTCCCGCCTGAACCGGGTCTCGGGGCTGCCGGACAACATCGGTGGTCCTTACGTCAACAACTACAGCAGCAACGACACCCTGACCTTCTTCTTCATCCAGCAACTGCCCGGCGCCAAGGGGGAGATAGACGATCACCAGGCGCTGATCGAGGCGAGGGTCAAGCCCGAGCTGGAGCGGATCCCCGGGGTGTCCACGGTCGACATCGAGGGGATCAACGAGCGCCAGATCCAGATCCGCTTCGACCCTTACCGCGCCGCCGAGCTTGGGGTGGAGATCCCGGTGCTCGCCAGCCGGGCAACGACGGGCTGGGATGTGTCGGCCGGGACCCTCGACATTGGACGCTGGGAGTACAAGCTGCGCTTTGCCGGTCGCTATGACGTGGCGGCCCTGGGGGACAAGGTGGTGGACTGGCGTGACGGCCTGCCCATCTATCTGCGGGACGTTGCCGAGATCAGAGTGGCCCGGGAGGAGAACCCGGTGCTGCGCATCCAGAACGGCAACACCGCCATCGCGGCGCAGATCTTCAAGGAGAGCGGCGCCAATGCCCTGGCGGCGCTCGAGGGGATCAAGGCCAAGGTCGGGGAGCTCAACCGGGAGGTGCTGGAGCCGGTCGGCCTGCACATGGAGCAGTCGTTTGACGCTTCCCTCTACATCAACCGGGCGGTGAGCATGGTGACCGCCAACCTGGGGCTCGGGGTGCTGCTCTCCTGCGCCATCCTCTGGGTCTTTCTACGCCAGCTCAAGGCGACCCTGATGATTGCGATCGCCATCCCCATCAGCATCATGCTCACCTTCTGCCTGCTCAAGGTGATGGGGCGGACCCTCAATATCATCTCCCTTGCGGGCATTGCGTTTGCGGTCGGCATGGTGCTCGACGCCGCCATCGTGGTGCTGGAGAGCATCTACCGGCGCCATGAGCGGGGTGACATCAGCAAGGGAGAGGCGGCGCTGGAGGGCACCCGCCGGGTGTGGACCGCTCTGGTGGCGTCCACCCTGACCACGGTCGCCATCTTCCTGCCTGTGCTCCTGCTCAACGACGTGGAAGGGCAGTTGTTTGCCGATCTTGCGCTCACCATCGCCTGCGCGGTGACCGTCTCCATGGTGGTGGCGGTGACTGTGTTGCCTGCGGTGGCGGCGCGCTGGATGGGGCACGAGCGGCTGATTGATCCCTTTGAGCGCCTGTGGTGCCGCGTCACCCGTCATGTGATCCGCTGGACTGCCACCGCCCCCAGGCGCTGGGCCATCATCGTCCTGATGATGACGGGGCCTGTGCTGGTGAGCTGGTTGATGTTACCCAAGATGAACTACCTGCCGGATGTGAAGCGGGACGCCATCGACGTCTGGATGAGTTTCACCCCCGGGGTCAATCTCAAGGCCCAGCGGGAGGAGGTGATCGATACCCTGATTGCCCGCCTCGACCCCTATATGAAAGGGGAGAAGGAGCCTGTCCTCAAGAACTACTACATCCTGCGCTACCCGGGCGGTGCCCAGATCGGGGTGCGGCCAAAGGAGGATAACCAGATCAAGGTGCTGGAGCAGCTCTTGATGAAGCAATTGCTGGTGGGCATTCCCGACACCCGGGTGTTTGGCGGTCAGGGGTCCCTGTTTGGCGGTTTTGACAGTGAAAACAGCATCTCCCTGCTGATCCAGGGGGGTGGGCTACCCGAACTCTATCAGGCGGCCAGGGAGAGCATGACCATAGTGCAGCGGGACTTGCCCGGCGCCCAGGTCAGGCCAGAGCCCGGACTCGATTTCACCGCTCCCGAGCTTCGGCTGGTGCCCCAGGACAGGCGCCTGGCCGAGGTGGGCTGGGATCGCTCCCCCATGCCCGCCATCATCCAGACCTTTGGCGATGGTCTGCGGGTCGGCGAATATTTCGACGGGGATGAGCGGCTCGACATCCTGCTGATGGGGCAGGCCTCCGCCAACCCAGACGAGCTCAAGGCGGTGCCGCTTGCTACCCCGTCCGGGCGCATCGTTCCCCTTGGGGAACTGCTGCGGGTGGAGCCGCAACTCGGGCCTGAGAGCATCTTCCGATCCGATGGGCGGCGCAGCATCAGCCTGCAGATTTCCCCCCCTGCGGGGATGAGCATGGAGCAGGTGCTCGACACCCTGCAGCACAAGAGCTTTGCCGCCATCCGGCCGTTGCTGCCGGCCGGGGGGGAGCTGCGGGTCGCCGGCAATGCCGACAGCCTGCAGCAGGCGCTCGGCAACCTCGGCAGCATCTTCCTGTTCGCCGTGATGATACTGCTCATTCTGTTGTGGGGGGTCTTCGCCTCCCTCAAGGATGCCGTGCTGGTGCTGCTCACCTTGCCGCTCGCCACCGTCGGCGGCGTGCTGGCGCTGCACCTGAGCGGTCTGGTGGCGCCGCTGCCGATGGACTTGCTCACCATCATCGGCTTCGTCATCCTGCTCGGGTTGGTGGTCAACAACGCCATTCTGCTGGTGCACCAGACCAGGATGGCCGAGCGGGAGGGGATGAGCCGACAGTCGGCAGTCACCGATGCTCTGCAAAGCCGGATGCGTCCCATCGCCATGACCAGCCTCACCAGCATCTTCGGCATGCTGCCCCTGATGCTGAGTCCGAGCGAGGGGAGCGAAATCTACCGGGGGCTGGCCACCGTCATCGTCGGCGGCATGAGTTGCAGCACCCTCTTCACCCTGATCCTGTTGCCCGCCTTCCTGCGGTTGGGGGAGCAGACCGACATACCGCACGCCCTTCGGCAGCGTGCCTGAGCAAGGAGCTCATCGATGACACAAGGTTTCACAAGGATAGTGGTGGGGGCTCTGCTGCTGGCTGGCGGGCTGCCTGCGCTTGCACAAAGCAAGATGGTGACGCTGGCGGAGGTGGCCCAGGGAGAGGCGGGGGCCAGCATCTGGGTCAGCGGAACGGTGGCAAGCCGCCAGCAGGCGGCGCTCAGCGCCGAAGTGAGCGGTCGGGTGGAGTGGATAGCCGAGTTTGGCAGCCGGGTGAAGACGGGGGACGAGTTGCTGCGCCTGGACAGCGCGACCCTGCGCCTCTCGCTGGAGCAGGCGAGGGCGGAACAAGCCAGAGAGGGGAGCAACCTGCGTTACGCTCGCGCCGAGTTCCAGCGCCTGGATCGTTTGCACCAGCAAAAGAGTGCCTCCCAGAGCCAGTATGACAAGGCGCGCTATGACGTGGAGCAGGCTGAGCTGGCCGATCAGCTGGCGCGGGTGCAGGTGCGCCAGATTGAGGAGCAGCTGCGCAGAACCCGCATCTTTGCCCCGTTTGACGGAGTGGTGAATGAACACTTCATCCAGCCGGGGGAGCATGTGGATGCGGGCGAACAGGCGCTTGAGCTGGTCAATCCGGACCAGCCGGACATCCGGTTGCGTGCGCCTATTGCCTGGGCCCGGCAACTGGCCACCCAGGCCCGGTTGCGGGTGGAAGGGGAGCAGCTCAGCAGCCACGCCATCTATTACCAGCGGGCGGCGAGCGCCGATCCCAAGTCCCGGCTCATCGAGCTGCGCCTCAAGCCGGAAGCGGGTACCTTCATCATCGGCTCGCCGGTGCGGGTGGCGCTGCCGATGGGAGAGCAGCACACCATGCTGCTGCCACGGGATGCCCTGGTGCTCGGCACCGAGGGAAGCGTGGTCTATCAGGTGGAGCAGCACGGCGAGGCGCTCACGGTGAACCGGGTGCCGGTCACCGTGCTGTTCGGGGACAGCCGGGAGGTGGCGGTGAGTGGCGCCCTCAAGCAGGGAGACAAGGTGGTGGTGCGCGGCGCCGGCAGCCTGCAGGATGGGGACAAGGTGGAGCTGTTTCGCGGTTGAACCTGGGGCTGATCCCATAAAAAAACGGCTCCCGCGGGAGCCGTTTTTGTTGCAGGGAGGAGGGGCGATTACTCGACCATCATCACCTTGCAGGTGTTGGTGCTGCCGACGGTCTCCATCTTGTCGCCGTGGGTGAGCAATACCATGTCGCCGCTTTGCAGCAGTCCCTTGGCCTTGAGCACGTCCAGCGCGTCGCGGCACACCTCGTAGACCGGTTTGGTCTCGTCGCCATCAAACAGCACGGGGGTGACGCCGCGGTAGAGGTTGGCCCAGGCCAGGGTCTTGTTGTGAGGAGACATGGCGAAGATGGGCAGGCCGGAGCTGATGCGGGACATCAGCAGCGGGGTGGTGCCCGACTCGGTCAGCGCCACGATCGCCTTGACCCCTTCCAGGTGGTTGGCCGCATACATGGTGGACATGGCCACCGCCTCTTCCACCGAGGTGAAGGTGTAGCTCATGCGGTGGTTGGAGACGTTCAGGCTCGGGTGCTTCTCGGCGCCCACACAGACGCTGGCCATGGAGGTCACGGTCTCGATGGGGAACTGGCCGGCGGCGGTCTCGGCGGAGAGCATCACCGCATCGGTACCGTCCAGCACGGCGTTGGCCACGTCCATGACTTCGGCACGGGTCGGGAGAGGCGCGTTGATCATGGACTCCATCATCTGGGTCGCGGTGATGACCACGCGATTCAGGCGGCGGGAGTGGCGAATGAGCTTCTTCTGCACACCCACCAGTTCGGGGTCGCCGATTTCGACACCCAGGTCACCACGGGCCACCATGACGGCATCGGAGCCGAGGATGATGTCTTCCATCGCCTCGTCGCTGGCGACGGTCTCGGCGCGCTCGACCTTGGCCACGATCTTGGCGTTGGAGCCGGCTTCGCGGGCCAGTTCGCGGGCGTAGCGCAGATCATCGCCGCTGCGGGGGAAGGAGACCGCCAGGTAGTCCACGTTCATGCGGGCGGCGGTCTTGATGTCTTCCTTGTCCTTCTCGGTCAAGGCCGGGGCGGAGAGGCCGCCACCTTTCTTGTTGATGCCCTTGTTGTTGGAGAGAGGGCCGGCCACGGTCACCGTGGTGTGGATGCGGGTGCCTTCGACCTGTTCGACCTTCAGTTGCACGCGGCCATCGTCCAGCAGCAGGATGTCACCGGATACCACGTCCTGCGGCAGGCTCTTGTAGTCGATGCCGACCTGCTCCTGGCAGCCTTCGCCCTTGCCGAGGGCGGCATCGAGAATGAACTTGTCACCGATGGCGAGGTAGATCTTGCCATCCTTGAAGGTGGAGACGCGGATCTTGGGGCCTTGCAGATCGCCCATGATGGCCACGTGGCGGCCCAGCTTGGCGGCGATGTCACGCACCTGGTTGGCGCGCTGGATATGATCTTCAGGAGTGCCGTGGGAGAAGTTCATCCGCACCATGTCGGCACCGGCGCGAATGATCCCCTCGAGAATGCCGTCGCGATCGGTCGCCGGACCGAGTGTGGTAACAATCTTTGTACGTCTTGGCATGAAAGACTCCAATGTGAAGTTGATATGACTTGAAATACTGCCCCGTCAAGCATGTGGCATGGCGCCAACTGGCAGGCCATCTGGGTGGCCTTGTTTGATTGAATTTCGATACTACACCAAGCCCGTTGGCATAGACAGTCGGGGGCGGACCCCCGAATGATCAGGAGGAGTGCGGGGTATCAAAGCGGGATTCGCGCAAACCTTCTTTGACTTTCTTCAGGTTTTCGCGAAATTTCATGCCACGGCGCAGGGTGAAACCGGTGGCCAGCACGTCCACCAGGGCGAGCTGGGCGATGCGCGAGGCCATGGGCATGTAGACGTCGGTGTCTTCCGGCACGTCCATGGAGAGCACCAGGTTGCATTCGCGGGCCAGGGGAGAGTCCTTGGCGGTCATGCCGATGACGGTGGCATCGTTTTCCCGGGCCAGCGCGGCAATTTCCACCAGGGCCTTGGTGCGGCCGGTGTGGGAGATGAGGACCACCACGTCCCCTTCACTGCTGTTGATGCAGCTCATGCGCATCATGACGATGTCATCGAAGCTCACCACCGGGATATTGAAGCGGAAGAACTTGTTCTGGGCATCCCGGGCGACGGCGGAGGAGGCGCCCAGACCAAAGAAGCTGATCTTCTTGGACTGGGTCAGAATATCGACGCAGCGGTTGATGGCCGAGATGTCCAGGCTGTTCTTGGCGGCATCAAGGCAGGCCATGGTGGATTCGAAGATCTTGGCGGTATAGGTATCCGGGCCGTCTTCCGCTTCCACGTGGCGGTTCACATAAGGGGTGCCGTTGGCCAGGCTCTGGGCCAGGTGCAGCTTGAAATCGGGGAAACCCTTGGTATCGAGGCGACGGCAGAAACGGTTGACGGTCGGTTCGCTCACATCGGCCAGCTTGGCCAGGGTAGCAATGCTGGAGTGAATGGCGGTCTGGGGTGAGGCCAGGATCACTTCAGCCACCTTACGCTCTGATTTACTGAAACTTTCCAGATTGTTCGTAATTTTATCGAGGGTATTCATCATTACCACCAGGCATTTTTGTAATTTAACTTCAGTGTCTGTGCACTAAATTCACAGCTCAAGCAGGTTTCCAGTCTCCGCGATGACTATACAAGACAAGCGCTTATCGGAACTAATCTCGGCCCTGCAAAGTATGACTCATGTCTAATTATTTCGTGTTTTTAGTTGCAAACTTCCATTTGCGTCTTGAAAACGCTTACAAATGTTGCAAAGCAACAACACTGTGAGCGGGCGCACACTTGTCTGCATAAATCGCGCAGCTCGGCTGCGGGCTCGAGTAGTATTGCAGCCAAATAATAATGTCGGGACGGTAAGGGCCGCCCCGAGTCGGTAACGAAGGAGTTTGTTATGCAGCATACCCATGCGCTGGTGGGCGACGTTGGCGGTACCAATGCCCGGCTGGCCCTCTGCGAACTGGCGACGGGCGCCATTTCCCAGGCAAAAACCTATTCGGGGCTGGCCCATCCCAGCCTGGAGGCAGTGGTGCGCCTCTATCTCGAAGAGCACGATGCCACCGTGGGCGAGGCGTGCATCGCCATCGCCTGTCCCATCAACGGTGACTGGGTCGCCATGACCAACCACAGCTGGGAGTTCTCCATCCGCGAGATGCAGGCCAACCTCGGCCTGGCGCGCCTGCAGGTGATCAACGATTTCACTGCCGTCTCCATGGCGGTGCCCGTGCTCGGCGAGAGCGATCGCATCCAGCTCGGGGGCGCGGCTCCGGTAGCCGGCAAGCCCATCGCCATCTATGGCGCAGGGACCGGCCTTGGGGTCGCCCACCTGGTGCAGGCCGGTGAGCAGTGGCTGAGCCTGCCAGGTGAGGGCGGTCACGTAGACTTCGCCGCCAACACGGAAGAGGAAGATGCGGTGCTGCAGGTGATGCGCGGCGAGCTGGGCCATGTGTCGGCAGAGCGTTTCCTCTCGGGCCCCGGGCTCGTCAATCTCTATCGCGGCCTGGTCAAATCCGATGGCCGCGAGCCCGAACCCTTTGCCCCCAAGGACATCACCGAGCGCGCGCTGGCGGGGGATTGCCTCGATTGCCGTCGCACCTTGAGCCTGTTCTGCGTGCTCATGGGTCGCTTTGCCGGCAACCTGGCCCTCAACATGGGCACCTTCGGCGGTGTCTACATCGCCGGTGGCATAGTGCCGCGCTTCCAGGAGTTCTTCATCGGATCGGGCTTTCGGGTCGCCTTCGAGGACAAGGGGCGCTTCAAGCCTTATCTAAAAGACATTCCGGTCTTCCTCATCACCCATGAAGGGCCGGGGCTGCTCGGGGCGGGAGCCTATCTGCGCCAGTCGCTTGGGATCCGTCTCTGAGCCTTGCCAGGGTGAACATGGTTCAGTCCCGATTCAGTGACTAGGGCGTAAAGTGAACCTACGTACTCAAGAGGACGGGGCTTCATAGGGAATTGAAACCGGTCTTCATCCGCTGGGTGCGCATTGTCACCTGACAAGCCTGAACTGTTTTACCGGCCCTCGCGGCCGGTTTTTTTATGCCTGTCGTTTCTGCGCGAGCATGGGGCTGAGGGGAGCGGCAGGCCAGCTTCTGATGGGGGAGCAAGCTCGTCAGCCTCGCTGCCATGTGCTTGGCCTGGTCGAAGCATAAGGAGTGAGGCGTGAGACAGAGAAAGCACCGGGATGGCAATGTCCGAATGCGGCAGGAGCCAGGTACTGGCTCCTGCGCTGTCAGGGGAGGGTGATGTGGAATCTCGCGCCGCCGAGCGGGGAGTCATCCACCCGGATCTCGCCGCCGTAGCTGTGCACGATTTCGGTCACCACGGCGAGGCCAATCCCCTGGCCGGGGGAGCTGTCAGCCCGCACGCCGCGCTGGAAGATCTGTTGCGATTTGCCGGGGGCGATGCCGGGGCCGTCGTCTTCCACCACGATGAGCAGACCGCTCTCCCGGTGGCGGACATGAACCCGGATCTCGCTGATGGCGAACTTGCAGGCGTTGTCCAGCAGGTTGCCCATCAGCTCCATCAGATCGCCCTGCTCGCCGTGAAAGAAGACATCGTCGTCAAACTGGAAGCCGGTCTGCAGCTTCTTGTGGCGATAGACCTTGGCGAGGCTGGCCAGCAGCTTCTCGATGAGGGGAACCGGTTCGGTGCCCTTGCTCGCGAGGCGCTTTCGCCCGGTGACGGCGCGGCGCAACTGGTACTGGATGATCTGATCCATGGTGGTGATCTGTTCATTGATGTTGTCATGGATGTCGTGGCCGAGCTTGAGCTCCTGGGCGGTGATCTGGATGAGCGCCAGCCGGGTTTTCAGGCTGTGGGCGAGATCGTTGAGGGCGTGCTGGTAGCGCTGGGTCTGCTGGCGTTCGTTCTCCAGCAACTGGTTGACCGAGCTTGTCAGGGGAGTCAGTTCGCGCTCGTAGTCGTTTGACAGTGCCTCTCGCGTACCGGCGCGGATCTCGTCAATCTGGCGCGCCATGGTACGCAGGGAGGAGAGGCTCCAGAAACTGGTGAGCAGCAACAGAGCGCCCAGCAGACAGTAGGCGAGCAGCGCCTGGCGAATGCAGCGGTAGAGGTAATCGCGGGTCTGGGCCTGATAGCGCCTGGCGGAATCGACCATCACCACGTAGTAGGTGGTGGGGCCGGCGCCATGATTGCGCAGGAAACGCAGGCTGTAGATGAAGTAGCTCTCGCCGTTCTTGATGGTATGCAGCTTGAAGAAATAGTCCTGATCCAGTCCCCCTAGGTATCTCATCAGATCCCGGCAGATGGTCTCCTTGATGGAGACCACCTCCGGCATGTGCAGGCTGGACCAGCTCAGCTCCCCGTCGGCGCGGCAGATCAGGGTGTCGAGATTGGGATCGATGGCATCCGGGGTGAGCTTGCCAAGATCCGTCATGGCATGGGGCTCCGGCTGCTTGGACGAGAACAGCTTGGAGAGGTTCTCCTGCATGCGGACACTGGCTTTCTGGGCCTGCTCCTCGGCATGGCCGAGGTAGAGTATGTAGACGGAGAAGGCCATGATGAGCGCGATGACCAGCATGGCACTCAGCATCAGCTTGAGGTGCAGGGAGCGGCGGATCAGGGTCAGGGGATGCAACATGGCAAGGCGCATCAGCTGCAGGCGAGGTTGAAGATGTAGCCTTGGCGGCGGATGGTGGAGATGGGCTGGATGCTCCCTTCCGGATCCAGTTTTTTGCGAAGCCGGCTCACCATCACCTCGATGGTGTTGGGATCCCCTTCACCATCCCCATAGAGCTGATCCAGCAACTGCTGTTTGGAGACCACCTGACGGGCATTTCGCATCAGGTATTCCAGGATCAGATATTCGAAACTGGTCAGCACAGTGACCTCGCCGGCGATGGTCAGCTCCTTGCGGGAGAGATCCAGCTCGTAGTCACCCGCCTTCACTCTGGGGGAGATGAAGCCGGCGCTGCGGCGTACCAGCGCATTGAGGCGGGCCAGCAGCTCGTCCTTCTGGAAGGGTTTGACCAGGTAGTCGTCCGCCCCGGCCTCCAGTCCTTCCACCTTGTCCTGCCAGTTGCCTCTGGCCGTCAGCACAATGATGGGAAAGGGGATCTGCTGCTCGCGCAGGCGGGTGATGAGCTGAAGGCCATCCATGTCAGGCAGGCCCAGATCGATGATGGCGACATCGATGGGGTAGTCGGCCGCATAGTGCTGCGCCACCTGGGCATTGTCCGTGCTATAAACCTGGTTCTGGGCCTCGGTCAACAGGGTGGAGAGGTGGTGATTGAGCAGCTTGTCGTCTTCAACCAGTAGGATTTTCATAAGATGCATGATGATGAGGGTCCAGGCTGCAATTAGAGGGTCAACAAGAGGGATAGTCAATCCGGATCCTACCTGACCCCGCTGTATCGGGACTGAATCATCCCTGTCTTCTTTCCTCATGCATTTCCCATGATGCAACGCTGTGTCATCAGCCTCGTGTTCAGGCTCGCTATCCGTGCCTGCCGGTTTCTGGGTGTTGAGGGTCAGAGCCGGTGCAGGGGCTGGTCGCGACCATTCTTATCGCACAAGCGGCTTGCCGCTTTCAGCCTGCCGGTACACAGGGGCGGGGGGCCTTGTTGGCGTCAGGCCATCCCCGAGTGCCTGCAAGCGCTTGAGGTATGAATTTAATTGTTTGAAATTAAACATGTTTACATTGCCTTGCCTGGATGCTGGAACAAAGCAGGGCAATCCCCGGCAACGGCTGAGTGGATTCATGGAGGGCGGTATCACATGAATGGTTTTTTTTGAATCCTGATTTCAATAGGCGCTTTCCTATTGTTTTGACTGTTCATCTTTGGGTTAAACAAGATAGAATCTGACCCCGAATCGGGTTTGGGGCGCAGATTGCCCAAGATGTGAGCAATGCAGGCTGTGGACTGCCTGGGTGTGCAATGTAATGCGACAACATTGTTAAACATCAATCAAAACAAGAAGCTGGAGGATGTGATGGCCAACAGCACGGACAATCAGGTTAAAAGCAGCATGTTGGGAGCTGTAACCCAAGGGCGGTAGCATAAGCCTTGTTCACCTTCTGGGCTGACAACGGCATAATCTGCGTTTCCATCAATGTTGTTTTTCCACGCTCCTGAAATAATGCGCCAACCTGCTGAAGTCAATGGATACACTCGACTCCAGCCATTGCGCCATTACACATCATACGCTTGTTCATAATGAGATGTGACGGCATATGGTCGCCAACCATAGCCAGAAATCTCTTTTCCATTTAATCAGATTGCAATCGGGAACCTTTCAATGAAGATCCTCGTGACTGGTGGTGCCGGTTTTATCGGCTCTGCCGTTGTTCGTCATATCATCCGGCATACCCAAGATTCAGTGGTCAACCTCGATAAGTTGACCTATGCGGGCAACCTGGAATCCTTGGCGGCTGTCTCTGCTAGCGACCGCTATGCGTTTGAACAAGTTGACATCTGCAACCGCGCCGAATTGGATCGGGTGTTTGCTACCCATCAACCCGATGCCGTGATGCACCTGGCCGCCGAGAGTCACGTTGATCGATCCATCACCGGCCCTGCCGATTTTATAGAAACCAATATCGTCGGCACCTATATGTTGCTGGAAGCGGCACGTGCCTATTGGAACGGTCTGGATGAGATACGCAAGGCGGCCTTCCGCTTCCACCACATCTCCACCGACGAGGTGTATGGGGATCTGCCCCATCCGGATGAAGTCGCCGCTGGTGAGCCATTGCCACTCTTTACCGAAACCACCCCTTACGCCCCCAGCAGCCCCTATTCTGCCTCCAAGGCCTCCAGTGACCATCTGGTTCGCGCCTGGCGCCGTACCTACGGCCTGCCGACCATTGTCACCAACTGCTCCAACAACTACGGTCCTTACCACTTCCCTGAGAAGCTGATCCCGCTGGTGATCCTCAATGCGCTGGATGGCAAGCCGCTGCCGGTTTATGGCAAGGGCGACCAGATCCGCGATTGGCTCTATGTTGAGGATCATGCGCGTGCACTCTATACCGTGGTCACTACAGGCGTGATCGGCGAGACCTACAACATTGGCGGTCATAACGAGAAACAGAATCTGGACGTCGTTCATACCATCTGCGATCTGCTCGACGAGATGGTACCTCTGTCTCCCTCGCACCTTGGGGGAGAGGGCCGGGGTGAGGGGAGAAGCTACCGCGATCAAATCACCTATGTGGCCGATCGCCCCGGTCACGATCGCCGTTATGCCATCGACGCCAGCAAGATGAGCGCCGAACTCGCCTGGCAACCGCAAGAGACCTTCGAGTCCGGTATCCGCAAGACGGTGCAGTGGTATCTGGATAACCAGCAGTGGGTCAGCAACGTCAAGAGCGGCGCCTACCAATCCTGGATTGAGCAGAACTACGGGGAGCGTACCTGATGCATATTCTGCTGTTTGGCAAAAACGGTCAGGTAGGTTGGGAGCTGCAACGCGCATTGGTGCCGCTGGGTCGTATCACTGCCGTCGATTTTGACTCAACCGATTATTGCGGTGACTTCAGCAAGCCGGCCGGCGTGGCGGAGACTGTTCGCCTGGTGAAGCCTGATGTCATCGTGAACGCAGCAGCCCACACTGCGGTAGACAAAGCCGAGAGCGAGCGGGAGTTTGCCGAATTGCTCAACGCCACCAGTGTGGCCGCTATCGCCAAAGAAGCGGAAGCATTGGGTGCTTGGTTTGTGCATTACTCCACCGATTATGTGTTCGATGGCAGTGGCGAGCTTCCCTGGCTGGAAACCGACACAACGGCACCGCTCAACGTCTACGGTGAGACCAAGCTGGCGGGTGAGCAAGGGGCTGCGTTTTGTTCCCGTCATCTGATCTTCCGCACCAGTTGGGTCTACGCCGCCCGCGGCGCCAACTTTGCCAAGACCATGCTGCGCTTTGGCAAAGAACGTAGCGAGATGTCAGTCATTAATGACCAGTTCGGCGCCCCGACCGGTGCCGAGTTGCTGGCCGATTGCACCGCCCATGCGATCCGCGTGGCGCAGAGCAAACCCGAGGTTGCCGGGCTGTATCATCTGATTGCCTCCGGCACCACCACCTGGTTTGACTACGCCCAGCTGGTGTTTGCCAAAGCCAGAGAGGCCGGGGTTGAACTAGCAGTCACGCAACTTAATGCGGTGCCGACCAGTGCCTTCCCGACCCCTGCCAAACGTCCTCACAACTCTCGTCTTGATACCACTAAATTCCAGTGCACCTTCGATCTGGTGCTGCCGGACTGGAAGGTCGGCGTGGAGCGGATGTTGACCGAGATCCTCGGCAAGTAAATCACTGGCCAAGGGATAAAGTTTAAAAAGTGTGGCCGCAAGCCACCCTTTTCTTTGCAATTTAAAAATAAGAAACAAGCATCATGACCAAACGTAAAGGCATTATTCTGGCCGGTGGCTCTGGCACTCGTCTCTATCCAGTCACCATGGCGGTGAGCAAGCAACTGCTGCCCATATATGACAAGCCGATGATCTACTACCCGCTCAGCACCCTGATGCTGGCAGGTATTCGCGATATTTTGATCATCAGTACGCCACAAGATACTCCCCGTTTTGAGCAATTGCTGGGTGATGGCAGCCAGTGGGGCCTGAATTTGCAATACAAGGTACAGCCAAGCCCGGACGGGTTGGCACAAGCCTTTATTCTGGGTGAAGAATTTATTGGTTCGGATCCCTGTGCGCTGGTGTTGGGCGACAACATCTTCTATGGCCATGATTTGCAGAAACAACTGGAAACTGCAGCAAGTAAAGATAGTGGAGCTACCGTTTTTGCCTACCACGTGCATGACCCTGAGCGTTATGGGGTGGTGGAATTTGATAAAGAGGGCACAGCTATTTCACTGGAAGAGAAGCCACTGGAGCCTAAGAGCAACTATGCGGTCACAGGCCTCTATTTCTACGACAACAGTGTGGTGGAGATTGCCAAGAGTCTGAAGCCATCGCCCCGTGGTGAGCTGGAAATCACCGATGTGAACCGTATCTACCTGGAACAAGGAAATTTATCGGTTGCGATGATGGGCCGTGGTTATGCTTGGCTTGATACCGGTACCCATGAAAGCATGATTGAAGCGAGCAACTTTATTCAGACCATCGAGACGCGCCAGGGGTTGAAGGTGGCCTGCCCAGAAGAGATTGCCTATCGCCAGAAATTTATCAATGCTGACCAAGTTCGTGAACTTGCTGCACCGCTGGCAAAGAATGCGTATGGGCAATATTTGTTCAGAATGGTTACCAAAGCCTGATGTGATATGGGGGAGGGAATATGCTCCTCCCCATAAAAATTGAATTTCATATGGATAGACAGATGAACATAATCAAGACAGCGATTCCTGATGTACTGATATTTGAGCCAAAAGTATTTGGTGATGAGCGTGGTTTTTTCTTTGAGAGCTTCAACCACAAGTTGTTTGAAGAGGCAGTAGGATATCCGGTTACCTTTGTGCAGGATAATCACTCCAAATCCTCGAAAGGGGTACTGCGTGGCTTACACTACCAGCTACAACCACATGCTCAGGGAAAGCTGGTACGGTGTGTTGCTGGTGAAGTGTTCGATGTGGCGGTCGATATCCGCAAAAGCTCACCGACTTTCGGGCAATGGGTTGGAGTTCACCTTTCAGGGGAAAACAAGCGGCAGTTGTGGATCCCGGAAGGGTTTGCTCATGGGTTTGTAACTCTGAGCGAGAGTGCAGAGTTTCTGTATAAGACAACCAGTTATTATTCACCGCAGAGTGAAGGCTCAATTCGGTGGGATGATCCGCAAGTAGCAATTGAGTGGCCTTTTGAAGGCGAGGTCAGTTTATCTAAGAAAGACCAAGAAGCGGTATATTTTAGTTCAGCACTTATGTTCAATTAATACTCTTGATGTCAATAAGATAAAGCAAGCCATGTGAGTTTTTATTATGTGAATACGGGGTGGCTATTGATAAAAACACTCTTGCCAATATAAAAGTTGGAATGAATGACGAACTCAAATAACAATCGACGTATTTTTAAGAATACACTGTTCCTTTATTTTAGAATGCTGTTAACCCTCGGAGTGACGCTATACACCTCGCGAGTGGTCCTCAACAATTTGGGGGTAGAGGATTTTGGCATTTATAACGTAGTCGGTGGGGTTGTAACCATGATGGCGTTTTTAAGTGGTGCAATGTCTTCTGCCTCTCAACGCTTTTTGGCGTTTGAATTGGGGAAAAATAACCTTGAGCAGTTAGCCAAGGTGTTTAAGATGAGCTTAAACATTCATTGGTTGATTATGCTCATTGTTATTTTGGTGGCGCAAACTTTGGGGTTGTGGTTTATCAATACTGAATTGGTGATCCCGCCAGACCGCTTAGCTGCCGCTAATTGGGTTTTTCAGTGCGCCTTATTCTCATTTAGCTGTACTGTGTTGGGAGTACCCTATAACGCAGCGATTATCGCTCATGAGAAGATGAGTGCGTTTGCTTATATTAGCATTGTCGATGTATTGCTTAAATTAACAGTGGTTACCCTATTAGCGGCATACGATGGAGACAAGCTGCAACTATATGCGTTGTTGCTGGCCGCGGTAAGTCTGTTGACCTTGATTTGTTATTATGCCTATGCCCGCTGGCAGTTCACGGTAACTAGATTCAGTTGGTATTGGAATACCAGTTTATTTAAAACCTTGTTTAGTTATACCGGTTGGAATTTATTTGGTAATGTAGCAGCAGTAGCAACTAACCAAGGAATTAACATTTTACTGAATCTATTTTTTGGTGCAACGGTCAATGCAGCGAGAGCAATTGCTTTCCAAGTTAACAGTGCTGTTACCGGTTTTGTAAGTAGCTTACAGATGTCAATTAATCCTCAGATCATCAAGTCATATGCTACTGACAACCATAATTATATGTTGCAACTGGTCTTTTCTGGGGCTAGATATTGTTTCTTTTTATTATATTTCTTGTCTGTTCCATTTTTGTTACAGGCGGAGACAATATTAAACATCTGGCTAGGTGTGTTACCTGATCATTCAGCTATGTTTTGTCGTTTAGTTATAATTGATTCATTAATTATCTCATTATCTGGTACATTAATGACTGCATTTCAAGCGACCGGAAGAATAAAATCATACCAGATGGTCGTCGGAGGGTTAATACTGTGTAACTTACCTTTGTCATACCTGTTCTTAAGCTTGGGGTATAATGCACAAGTGACAATGTGGATCAGCATCATAGTATCTCTTGTGGCCTTGTTTGTTCGTGTTTTTTTACTGTCCAGAGTCTTTCCTGGGGTGTTGGCTAAGTTTAAGGGTTTATTTTATAAAGTCATAACAGTTTTCGGGTTCTCCTTGTCTTTAGCAAATATGATTCCAGCCATGTATGAAAATATCATTATAAACTTTGTCGTTAGCTGTATATTACATTGGCTTGTGATTGTTTTATTTATACTTACAATAGGCATTGATGGCCAAGAACGAAAATTTGTTTTTAATAAGATTAAAAATATTCTAAATTAATTAGGTGGGTGAATGAATGAATAGCAATGCTATGATAAAAGCTGTGGTCGAAAATGATATGTGTATCGGTTGTGGTATGTGTGCGACACAATGTAAGACCGGCGCTATTAGAATGAAGATGAATGACTTCGGTTTTTATAATGCAAATGTTAATGATTTGCAAGAGGTAGATGAAAATGCTATCAAAGTTTGCCCATTTAATCCTAAGCCAGATGACAAAGTTAAAACGGAAAATGAAATTTCCGAATTGTTTTTAACCCAAGCTAATAATCAACATAATAAAATAGGTCGTTATATTAGTACCTATGCAGGTTATTCAGTTGATCATCGTTTAACTTCGTCCTCTGGTGGTATTGCCACTTACACGTTAACGGAATTAATGCGCCGTGGTGAAGTTCAGCATGTAATTTCCGTCAAAACTGGACAAGCGACGGAGCATTATCAATATGCTATTATCAGTTCAATTGCTGAGTTAGGTGATTCTGCCAAGACTAAATATTATCCAGTTACTCTTGCTGATGCGCTTAAGGACATAGGAAAATTAAATGGTAAGGTTGCTATTGTTGGGGTAGCATGCTTCATTAAAGCCATTCGTCTTGCGCAATTTTACGATCCTGTTTTTAATGATAAAGTTGGTTTTATCATAGGTATTATTTGTGGGGGAGTAAAAAGTGCTTTCTTTGCGGAATATTTAGCCAGTAAAGCTGGTGTTTCAGTAAATGACTTTAGTAAGCCTGAATTCAGAATTAAAGACCGTCACAGTACCGCTTCAGATTATGCATATGGTTGTTTAGATAGAAATAACAGCCAACACACTATTAAAATGCGTGATGTTGGCGATATGTGGGGTACTGGTTTATTTAAAGCTAACGCTTGTGATTTCTGTGATGATGTGACAACAGAGCTAGCCGATTTATCTGTTGGTGATGCTTGGTTAGAGCCATATGTACGAGATGGTCGTGGACATAATGTACTCGTAACGCGTTCATTACTAGCGGATGATATCATTAAATCTGGCATGATCGATGGTGCTTTAGTGATAGAAGTGTTGGCTGAAAGTACATTTTTAGCTTCACAGCAAGGTAGTTATAATCATCGACATGATGGTTTGTCGTATAGAATAAAATATGGTAGAACTGATAAAGGTGCCATACCACCCAAAAGATTTAACAAAAAACTAGTATCTCCATTGTTGATGTTAATTCAATCTTTACGGATGAACTCTCGCAGAAAGAGTCTAGAAATCTGGAAAAAAGAAAAATCGGCATCAGTTTTTGATACTAGAATGAAAAAACACTTGTTTATTTTAAGTCTTTTTACAAAGTTAAATCATTATCAGCGGGCTATAAGACGAAGAATTAATAGGATTGTAAGTTTTTAATTTAACTCATTATAGGTATTAAATTAATCACAATATAGTGTGAGGTTTAAGTGTTGAATAATAAAAAAGTTGGATTGTTAAATTTCCACTATTCAGATCATAACTACGGTGCCGTATTGCAAGCTGCCGCATTGGCCGATATCGTGACGCAACTTGGCTATAACGCAGAGCATATTAATTTCATACCTGCAAAAATCGAGCAGAAAAAAACACTGCGCCAACAATTGGTCGCTGTGCTTGCGGCGTTAGGGATTAAGTCACTTCTCAAGCGTCTATTGGGTAAAAAGGTCTACATAAAACCTCATGTTATCGGAAGTGAAGTATTTGAACAATTTCGCATAACCTGGATTCCACGCAGTGCTCAAACGTACAGCTCCGCAACCCAGCTAAATGCGATCGGTTCGATCTACGCTGCTGTAGTGGTTGGTAGTGATCAGGTATGGCGGCCGAATATGTTTGTAAACAAGCATCAGGATGTTGACGCCTACTTTTTGTCATTCTTACCTGATTCTGTCACTCGTGTTTCTTATGCTGCCAGTTTTGGTGTTGATAAATGGGAAGAAACAAGTGACTCTATACTGAGTGACCGTGTTCGTAAGGCGATGACCAAGTTCAATGCGATCTCGGTTCGTGAGCAAACTGGAGTAGCTATTTGCCGTGATCATTTTGGTGTGACTGCTCAACACGTTCTTGATCCTACGCTATTAAACGGCGTAGAATTTTTTGAACAGATAATAGTAAAGGCAGGTGTTAGCAAGCAAAATGAAAATGTGGTTTATTACAAACTGGATGTTGATACCACATTCATTCGCGCTATCAAACATATCGGGGATATTCTTCAAGCTCCGACCGAAGATATTTACTACCAAATGAGTGAGGCAGGTTATCGTTTTATCCCTGTCGCTGACTGGTTAGCCAAAATTCGTGACAGCAAGTTTGTCGTCACAGATTCGTTTCACTGTGTATGCTTGGCAATTTTATTTAATAAAGAATTCATCTGTTTTGCCAATAAAGATCGTGGTCTTACGCGTTTGCAAAGTCTGCTGGCAAGTTTAGGGATTGAAGGGCGTCTGTGTGATGAACAGCAATCACTCTCTTCATTCTTTGCTGGGTGTCAACCTATCGATTATCACAACGTTAACACTAGACTCGCCGAGTTGCGTATTGATTCACTGGCGTTTTTGAAAGATACACTTGAGTTGAGTAATACTAATGAAAACCAACGTTGATAGTGAAATCATGCTCTCGGTAATCATTCCAACGTGTAATCGTAATAATACTTTGCCAAGAGCGATATATTCGGTATTGAGTCAAAATGTGACAGGCCTAGAAGTTATCGTTGTAAATGACACTGATACTCCTGTTTCAAATGAAATACTTAATATTGCAAAATCATATCCGTTAACTTTTGCCACTAATCCTGGCAAGCATGGTGCGGCAGGTACACGTAATTATGGTGTAAGTATCGCTAAAGGTAAATACATCACTTTTCTAGATGATGATGATATATATTTGCCAGGCAGACTTAACAATATGTTGAAGGTCGTTCAAAGTGGTAACTATGTTATAGTTTCTTCTGGGAGGATCATTGAATATGACGATTTCAAAAGAATAAGTATACCGAAACATCAACTGTTTGGCGAAGTCGGTTTTAAGGATGTATTATTTGGTAACGATATAGATATTGGGTTTATGATCTCAAGAGATACTTTTTGTTCTTTGGGGGGGTTTGATACTAATTTAAATTCATTAGAGGATTGGGATTTTATTTTACGAGCGCTCAGTGATAGAAAAGGTTATAAAATTCAAAGGTTTGATTATGTTGTCAATAGGACGGCTGGTTTTACTAGAGTTTCTGCGCGTGAGTCAGAAGGTTATATTGAACTATCGAAAAAATGGAGAGACAGTACTAGTTTAAGCTGGTTATCATTTATGATATCGACCTCTTTGAGGCTTTCAAAGAAACTAACATTAATTAGTGCTTTAAAGCTATCATTAAAGTTTGCTAGTTTAATTCCTTTAAAGCAATATTTAAGTGTGAAAGTGAAAAATGATTAAGTATTTGGTGTTAAATCCATTTTTTATTATTTCTTTTTCCTTTAGCTTTTCTTACTTACTTTATCTTTTGCCATTTTCCGATAAATATTACGAGCTTGATTTGACCGGTTTATATCCTGGTTTGTATTTTATTTTTTTGAATTTTATATTTGGTTATTTATGGTCTAAATTTAAACTAAGCACTTTAGCTAAGATTGATATGTCAAGTATTTCTGTTTTTTCAAAAAAAACAAATTACTTAGGTTATATTGTTTCTTTTTTAATTTTGATAGAGTTGTTATTATATGGATTTCCTATTTTAGGGCAGATTGATTATACTGAATTTGGGGCACCGATTATTCATGTTGCATTGGTTTCATCAATGCTTGTTTTATCAATTGTTTCAAGTTTGCTTTATTCTAACAATAAAAATTTAAAGTGGTGGGTTTTTATATCCTTAGTTATTTCTTTTTTGATTCTAAATAGATTTTTAATTTTATTTGTATGTGTTTCAACAGTGTTTGTTTATCTGAGTTTGTCGAAGGTCCGCGCAAAAAATATAATTCTAGTATTATTGTTTCTTATTGCTTTTGTTTATATTTTTGGCTTGTTGGGGACATGGAGAATGTCAAACATTATGGATGTACCCTATTCGCAGGCACAAGACTATATCTTGACTGCTGGTCATGCTTCAGAACAATTTAAAAATACAGGCTTACCTGTTAGTGTGTTCTGGTTTTGGATATATATAACATCACCAATATCTAACTTCATATTGAATATATATGAAAATCAAACAGGAGACATTGCAAACATATTTAATGTTATATCTTTTGAATTGTTACCCCAGACTATTTCAAAACACCTCGGCGATTATCCGATAAATGTCTTATTATTATCTGAGAATTTAAATGTATCCTCCGCAATAACTCCAGTTTATGTTTCTCTGGGTTATTTTGGTATAACCATTTATACATTGTACTACACTAGTATTTATTTTGTTGTTGCAATGTCATTGCGTGGAATTTTCAGAAATATCACGGTAATATTGTTATCTACACTTTCTTTGTTCATGATCTTCTTTAATATTATTATTATGCCAATTTTTATTTTTTCGTTAGCAGTTGTTGTTTTAATTTCGTTAAAATACTCTGGTTTATTGCGTGGTGCTAGATGAATATCGCTATATTACTTGCTACATACAACGGTTCAAAATTTATTGAGGCGCAAATAGAATCGATTATCGCTAATGATAATTTCAATCTTATAAGCAAAATTATTGTTACAGACGATGGCTCTACCGATAACACAGTTGAGTTAGTTAAAAAGTACAAAAACGTACTGCTTATAGAAAATACGTCAACAGAACATGGACCATCAGCAAACTTTTTTAATGGGCTTAAGTATTGTAATGGTATGGACTACGTTTTTTTTTGTGACCAAGATGATATTTGGTTTAATAATAAAATATCTATTTTTGTTGAGAACATTCCAAAGTTGAAAAAGGATTTTCCTGGAGTAGTCTATTCTAATTTAGAATTAATCGATTCAACAGGGAGGTATATAGGGAGGACATTTTTTGAGAATGAGTCAATTCCTTATAATTGGAGTTGCAAGATCAATAATCTATATCTGCAGAATTGTGCACCAGGCTGTTCGATGTTAATTAATAGTGCTGCTGTTAATAGGGTTGTTGATACTTACTCAAATAAGATCGTAATGCACGATTGGTGGGTTTTATTATTTGCATCATTATATAAAAATGTAGTTGTTATTCCTGTGTGTACAGCAGGATACAGGCAACATGATAGCAATGCTGTAGGGGCAACTAAAAAGCTATCACTATTGTCAATTCCAAGCATGTTTACAAAAAGTAGAAATAATCTGAAGAAAGTGGTTCTTCAATTAAATTTATTTGAAAGGTCTTTATCGGTTGATGAAATTAAGATGCTTACACCAAAAGAAATTAAAATTATGAAATATATAGTTTCGCTCAATAAAACAGCCACCCTTATGTCTAGGATTAAATTGATTTTTTGTGTTACTAGATATAAATCCTCTATTATTAGAGATATCGTTACTCGCCTTTTTTTTATTAATATCTGATGCCCATGATTACTGGAGGAGGTAGAAACGTTAAGAGTCCATAACTATCATTCATACTTACAGAGAACTTGGTGTTAAGTTATGTATTTTTAATATATAACAATTAGAGTAATTAATACGTGATAAATAATAAGACACTAATTTTGCTTGCTGCATACAATGGCTTTAGTTCGATAGAAGAGCAACTAGACACCATTATTCAACAAGCTAATGCAACCATCGATGTAGTGATTAGTATTGATTTAAGTGATGATGATACCTTTGCGATTTGTAGTGCTTATGCAAAGAAAAACACTAATGTTAGGTTGCTGCCTTATGGTGAACGTTTTGGTGGTGCTGGAAAAAATTTTTATCGCCTACTAAAAGATGCAGAGTTAAGTGACTATGACTATATCGCCTTTAGTGATCAGGATGATGTTTGGCCAGAGAATAAATTGACCAAGGCTATCGAAAAACTTCAACTATATGATTTTTATTCTGCGAATGTTACCGCTTTTTGGGAAGGTGGTCGTGAAGTATTGATTGATAAAGCGCAACCGCAGAGAGAATGGGATTTTTTATTTGAAGCCGCCGGCCCGGGGTGTACCTACGTATTTAAGCGTAAAGTTGCAATTGAATTTAAAGCATGGCTGCTAGAACGATATCACCAAGTTTGTGATGATATTGCATTGCACGACTGGTTACTTTATGCATTTGCTCGCAGCCAGGGTTATAGCTGGTTTATCGATCCCAATCCAATGATGTTGTATCGACAACATGCTAATAATCAGGTCGGAACAAATAACAGCTTTGGAGCGGCTAAAAAACGGCTGCATATGATAAAAAGTAAGTGGTACCGTAAACAATGTACCAAGATATCTGAGCAGCTGGAGTTGCATCATTTTCCTATTGTCAAGTATGGTTTAAATAAAGGGTATGCTGGTAACTTATATTTGCTTTTTCATATCAATCAACTAAGACGTAGGCTGCGTGATCGAATTGCACTGTCGATTGCCTTATTATTTAATCTGTTTTGAATGATAGAGAACATTAATGATTCTACTAACAGGTGCCACCGGGTTTGTGGGTAATGCAGTATTAAAGCAGCTAGCGCAGCAACCAGAAGTGGCAATCCGAACTTATGGTCGCCGTGCACCGGCTGGGGTGAACGATAACCGTGCTGCCGTTACCTGTCCTCAACTGATGAGTCATGTGATGGGTGAGATTAGTGCTGCGGCGGATTATGCTCCGGCTTTGGTTGATGTTGAGGTGGTCATTCATTGTGCTGCGCAGGCACATATCAATAAAAATGCGACGAACCGCCAGAAAGAGTTTAACCATGTAAATTGTGATAGTACGTTGAAATTGGCGCGTCAAGCGATAGCGGCTGGTGTTAAGCGGTTTGTGTTTATTAGCTCAATCGGTGTTAACGGTAGCCATAATCAACAAGGGCCATTCAAGTATGATGATGTTGCTGCCCCTTGGGATGAATATACCCAATCAAAATATGCTGCAGAGTTGGGATTGCATCAGATAGCTAAAGATACTGGTCTTGAAGTGGTCATCATTCGTCCACCACTGGTCTATGGTGCTAATGCCCCAGGAAATTTTGGTAAGTTGACTCAAGCTGTAAGGTATGGTCAATGGTTACCACTTGGGGCAGTTCATAATCAGCGAAGTTTTGTTGCGTTGGATAATTTAGTTGATCTAATCATTACCTGTATTGATAACCCTAACGCTGTCAATCAGATATTTTTGGTCAGCGATGATGAGGATATCTCTACCACTCGACTGCTTGAGATGATGACTCGGGCTGCGGATAAATCGTCTCGTTTATTACCGGTACCAGTGAGTTTGTTACGACTGGTTGGTAAGCTAACGGGTAAGCAGGCGGTGATTGAGCGATTGTGTGGTAACCTACAGGTTGATATCAGCCATACTAAGGCAACATTGGGCTGGCAGCCGCCGATATCTGTGGAGGACGGGGTTAAACGCTGTTTTATTGAGGATAAAGAAGAATGTTAATTCGAACGCTTGATTTTTGTGCGGCTTTTTTTGGGTTGTTATTTCTTGGGCCTATTTTATTGGTCGTTACTCTGATTGGCCTGTTTGATACTGGTTCGCCCATTTTTATACAAGAGCGGGTTGGGCGTTACAAGAAACCATTTAAATTGATAAAATTTCGTACTATGTCAATCGATACCCAGTCGGTGGCGAGTCACTTAGCTAGCACAAGTTCCATCACCAAGCTTGGTGCGTTTTTACGCAAAACGAAAATTGATGAACTACCACAGCTTATCAATGTGCTTAAAGGGGAGATGAGCTTGGTTGGGCCGCGTCCTAATCTCTTTAATCAGGAGGAACTGATTAAAGAACGTGATGCATTGGGTGTGTATGAGGTACTACCTGGTATTACCGGTTTAGCACAGGTTAAAAATATCGATATGTCAACTCCGGCGTTGCTTGCCAAAACAGATCGGCAGATGATAGATACCCTGACGCTAGCATGCTACTTCCGCTACATCATTATGACTGCAACCGGTAGCGGTGCTGGTGATGCTGTTGGGTCTAAGTAGTGTTACCATGAGTTGTTCTGTCTGATCTTCTTCACCGTTGTTAACTAAATGGTGCCATTATGTTGAATTACTTCTTGGCTATTCCACGAGTTTATAAGCAGGCTGTTAGTATTTTTGTAGATTTATTATTACTCTGCTTGGCGTTTTGGGGAAGTTATTGGGTAAGGCTGGATGCCAATATTCCATTGCAGAGCTTATCGCATTGGCAAATGCTTACATTTTTGCTGCCAATTACCATTCTCGTATTTATGCGGTTAGGGCTTTATCGCGCGGTATTACGATATGTTGGTTTCAAGGTGTTGTGGACAGTATCTCTCGGTGTTCTCCTCTCCACCATGTCGTTGGTCATGCTGGCGTTTTTTATGGAGGTTCCGCTTCCTAGAACGGTATCGGTCATCTATTTTGCTTTTTCGGTATTGCTGGTTGGGGGGGCTAGACTGTTCTTTCGCGCACTGGTAGTTCGTGGTAAGCAACAACGAGTGGCTGTGCTGATATATGGCGCAGGCTCTTCTGGACGGCAGTTGCAATTAGCATTGAATCAAGGGCAAGAGTACTTGCCTGTGGCCTTTGTCGATGATGATCCTGCTTTGGTCAAAGCAGTGATCCAGGGAATAAACGTTTACAGTGCTGATTCTATTGAAAAGTTAATTGAAAATTTTGATATTAAGAAAATATTACTAGCCATGCCGAGTGCTCCGCGTAGTGTCAGGCAAATGGTGATCAATCGATTAGAGCAGTGCCCATGCGAAGTACTGTCAATTCCTGGTATGGCTGACTTGGTTGAGGGGCATGCTCATATCGACGAGCTGAAAGAGGTCAGCATTGAGGATTTGTTGGGGCGTGATGCGGTTGCTCCGATCCCTGAGTTGATCAATGCCAATATATCTGGTAAGCGGGTGATGGTGACGGGAGCGGGCGGCTCTATCGGCTCTGAATTGTGCCGTCAGATAATTCGTTGCAAGCCCGCGAAATTGGTGTTGTTTGAGTTGTCTGAATATGGTTTGTATGCCATTGATAAAGAGCTGCAAGAAATCAGTCAGCAAGAAGGGTTGCAGGTTGAGATCGAGCCATTGCTGGGGTCGGTGCAGCGGCAACATCGTTTGCAAGCGGTGATGAGTACCTTCCAGATCCAGACGGTTTACCATGCTGCGGCTTACAAGCATGTCCCCCTTGTTGAATACAACGTAGTTGAAGGCGTGCGCAATAATGTCTTTGGTACACTCTATTGCGCACAGGCGGCGATCAGAGCCAAGGTTGAAACCTTTGTGTTGATTTCGACTGATAAGGCTGTTCGGCCCACCAATACGATGGGTACCACCAAGCGATTGGCTGAACTTGTATTGCAATCCTTGGCTGCAGAACAAAGCCAAACTCGTTTCTGTATGGTGCGTTTTGGTAACGTGTTGGGCTCTTCAGGGTCAGTTGTGCCGCTGTTCCGCAAGCAAATCCGTGATGGTGGTCCCTTAACCTTGACCCATCCCGACATCATTCGTTATTTCATGACAATTCCTGAAGCATCGCAGCTGGTTATTCAGGCTGGTGCTATGGGGCTTGGAGGGGATGTCTTCGTCTTGGACATGGGGGAGCCGGTCAAAATCATTGATTTGGCGCACCGTATGATCCGCTTGAGTGGTCTTAAGCTTAAAAGCGATAAGTTCCCTGCCGGGGATATTGAGGTGAAGATAACGGGTTTACGTCCCGGCGAGAAGTTGTTTGAAGAGCTGCTTATTGGTGAACAGGTTGAAGGTACTGCACATCCTCGGATCATGAAAGCATCTGAGTTGATGATACCATGGTCACAACTGCGATCTTTTTTAGCCGCACTGGATGACGCTTGTTTCCGCTTTGATCATGAGCAGATCCGTCACCTGTTATTAAGCATGCCTACCGGATTTAACCCAACAGATGAAATCTGTGATCTGGTATGGAAAGCAAAAATGATGCTGCATAATGATCCGCACTTGGTAGTAGTCGATGAAATTGATTTCTTAGATTCAGAAACTCATCAACCAGTTCATTAA
Organism: Aeromonas sp. R7-1; assembly: GCF_040908115.1. Lineage (NCBI taxonomy): Bacteria > Pseudomonadati > Pseudomonadota > Gammaproteobacteria > Aeromonadales > Aeromonadaceae > Aeromonas > Aeromonas sp. R7-1. The sequence goes on from NZ_JBFODD010000048.1 coordinate 45,214, forward strand.
CATTCTTGGCTGGAAGTTATCAGTCATGGCTGTCTACATAACAATAATTGAAACTATTTGTAGCCCAATATTAAGGTCCTTATCTGGCCTATATAATAACGACCTTATTTTGCCTATAAAATGTAGATTTGTTCGCTTGACCACACCAACTTTTATGCTGGTTGAAAAAATAAACACCTAGTACGATCTTCGATATGGTTGTTGAGATCCGTGATGGGCCGCTTTGTTGTCAATGGGTTGACAGGGTATTATTAGAGGAGGACTGGAGGATGTTGATCCCGCCAGGTTTTGCCCACGATTTATATGTTCAGAGCTAATGGGCCCAGGTGCTCTACAAATGCACCGATTATTACGCTCCCGAGCTGGAAGCGTCCCTTCACTGGTCGGATCCGACACTGGCTATTGAGTGGCCCCTCATGGACAATGTGCCATTACGCTTGTCGGAGAAAGACCGTCACGCCCCTCTCTGGCAATCACCTCATCTTCAGGGCCCGATATGAACAAACAAGTATTCGATAATTCAGACAGTCAGTTGCCCCAGGGTTGGCAAGCTTCTTCCGGTGATGAAATCGATCTGCGTGAGCTGATCCTGGTGCTGTGGCGCCAGAAAATACTGATCCTGCTGGTCGCAGGCGTCTTTGCCGCAGCAGGTATCGCCTATGCCCTGCTGGCCCCCCAGGTCTGGGTCAGCCAGGCCGAGATCAAGTCGCCCACCCTCAAGGAGGTGGAGTCCCTCGAGCTCAACATCAACCAGCTGGTCAATGCTCAGGTACCGGTGGCGGCTTTTACTGCCTTTGACAAGAAGGCGCTCTATGGCGACTTCGTCAACAACTTCAACAGCTTCAACAACAAGCGCCAGTTCCTGCAAGAAAGGGGTTACCTGGATGCCGAGGCCGCGCAGGCCGACGTCACAGACCCCAAAGGCAAGCGGCTGCTGCTCAAGAAGATGGCCGAGGGGATCAGCGCCAAGGCACCGGACAAATTGCGTGAAGAGGTGACGCTCTCCTTTGCCGCGGCCACGGCGGGGGAGGCCAAATCCCGGCTGGAGCAGTACATCGCCTTTATCCAGCATCAGGAGTCGGCGGCCAAGGGCAAGGAGCTGGATACCATCTGGCAGAACCGCATCAAGACGCTGCAGACCCAGTTCGAGAGTGCCAAGGCCGATACCCTCAAGCAGTTGCAAGACGATATTCTGCGTACCGAATATGGTCTGCGCATTACACAGGCGGCCGGGCTGGAGGCGCCGGTGCAGAATCTGCAGGAGCAGGGGAGCCTTCCCATCGATCTGGGGGCGCGCGCCCTCGCCGAGAAGCTCAAGATCCTCAAGGAGATCAAGAACCCCGAGTTCCTCAACCCGGCGCTGAGCGACCTGCGCCTGCAGTTGGGCAGCCTTCAGGCCATCAAGCTTGAAGCACAGCCCTTCCAGTCGTTCGCCTATCTGGCTTCGCCGAGTGAACCCCTGAGCCGCGAGCAGCCCAAGCGCCCTCTGGTCGTGGTGCTGGCTACCCTGCTCGGTGGCATGCTGGGGGTGGGCATCGTGCTGGTGCGCCATGCGTTTCGCCGACCGGAATCGGCACAAGGATGATTGAAGTGAACAAGGGGGGCTCTGCCCCCCTTCATGTATGGCGTGTCGGAAGAAAACGAGCATGAGCATGACACAACAGGGAGCAGTGACGGTGACGTCGACGACAGGGATATTGGGGGTTGTCAGCCTCCTTTACTGGTTGCTTGGCATGCATTTTTTCATGCACAACCCGGGCGGGGCAGGGCTCTATCTGCCGTTCAATGCCTGGGGTTGGATCTTCGCCAGCCTGGTGATGGCGCTGGGGCTGTGGCATGTGACCCTCAGCCAGCGACTGGTGGTCTCGCCGCTGCTGACGGCCCAGTGGCTGGGGGGCCTCTTGTTGTTGCTGCCCATGGCCTATCCGGGATTCGAGCTCCAGGACTATGCCATTCCCCGGCTGCTGGGGCTGTTTGCCGGCCTGCTGTTTCTGGCAAGCCTCTATCAGTGGCGATTCGGCCGCGAGGGGCGAGACAGGCTGCTCTATCTGCTGCTGGGGGCCGTCGCCATCGAAGCGCTGCTCGGCCTGGTGCAGTATTACCTGCTGGTGCCGGGCAACTGGATTGGGTACGACACCCAGACCAACCGCCCCTATGGCATCTTCCAGCAACCCAACGTGATGGCGAGCTTCATGGCGACCGGCCTGTCACTGGCCATCTGGCTGGAGCTGCGCGGTGATGCCAACCCCTGGCTCAAGGGGCTGCGCTATGGGGTGATCCTGGCCACTTCTCTGCTGCTGGTGGTCCTGCAATCGCGGGTCGGGCAACTGGGCGGCGTGATGGCTCTCTTGCTGCTGTCCGCCCAGCTGGGGCGTGAGCGGCGGCTGGGCCGGATGCTCGCGCTGGTGGCCCTGGGCATTCTGCTTGGGCTGGCCTCGCAATACCTGATGACCGGAGCCAGACGAGGGCTGGAGATCTACCAGTCCGGTGGCATGCGCTCCATCTACTGGCCCTACGCCGCCAAGCTGATTGCCAAGATGCCCTGGACCGGTTGGGGTTATGGCAGCTTCGAGTCGGTGTTTCTCCATCACTACATGGCCGACAAGGCGCTGAACCCGGCCATGGTGCAGATTGAGTACAACCTGGATCACCCCCACAACGAGTTTCTCTACTGGGCGGTTGAAGGGGGTCTGGCACCCATGCTGGGCATGGTGCTGATGGGCGGGGCCCTGCTGTGGCGTTTGAGTCGGGCGGGCTGGGTCAAGGGCGCCGCCTTGTTTGCGCTGGTGACCCCCATCTTGCTGCACACCCAGACCGAGTACCCCTTCTACCACGCCATCGCCCTGTGGTGGGCGCTGCTGCTGCTCCTGTATGCGATGGATGCGGAGGTGGAGGAGCAAGGCCACGGTAACTGGCGCGACCATCTGTGCCGCCCCTGGTTGCTGCTGCGCTTCATGGCCATCGCCATTCCCCTGATCGTCATCCCCTTCATGCTGACCGCCCTGCATACCGCCTGGGTGGTGACCAAGTATGAGCGGGGCGGTTACAAGCAGCCTGCGCTCCTGCTCGACATCGTCAACCCCATGGCCTGGCTGACCCGGGTGGAGTTCGACGTGAACGCGGTGCGCCTCATGGTCGGTCTGCAGGCCAACAACAAGGCGGAGCTTGAAGCGTACCTTGACTGGGGGCAGGCCTTCGTGCGCCATACCCCGAGGGCCAACATCTACGCCAACATGGTGATCGCCCTCAATGCCCTGGGGCGCACGGCGGAGGCGGACAACCTGCGGGCAAGCGCCCTGATGCTCTATCCGGGTGAGCCTTTGCTCACCGTGTCGGCCGCAAGAAAGGTGGCCGCGACCCTGGAGCGCAAGCCCTCTTCGTGAGGGCCGTTTCAATCTGTCTACCATCACGGCCGCCTTTGCGGCCGTGATGGTTTTTGTGCCCGCCTCGTTGGAGGGGGAGGGGGCTGGTTGCCAAAGAGGTTCCCGGCCATCCGTTCACCTCGCCCGCGCACCGCGGCCGTTTTGCTGTACAAGGTTGCAGCAAGGGTTTCATCGGCTCGCAAAAATGGGGTTATCTGCTGGACGGCGCAAGCGCCTTGGCTAAGATAACCGTCTTAACGTCTTGTTTGGCAAGGGAGTATGACATGGAGATAGTACTAGGCCCATTAGAGGCCCGCGTGATCGGCTGCCTGATTGAGAAAGAGATCTGCACGCCGGATCAGTACCCTCTCTCGCTCAATGCACTGGTCAATGCCTGCAACCAGAAGAGCAACCGGGAACCCGTGCTGGAGCTCGCCGAGCTGGATATTCGTGCCGTGATCGACGAGCTGATCCGCCGCCGTCTGGTGGTCAATACCGCCGGTTTCAACGCCAGGGTGCCCCGCTATCAGCATCGTTTCTGCAATACCGAGTTCGGCGAGCTGAAGTTCTCGGCCCAGGAGCTCGGCATTATCTGCGAACTCTTGCTGCGTGGTCCGCAGACCCCGGGTGAGCTGCGTTCGCGCACCAACCGGCTGTGCAGCTTTGACGATGTGACCGAGGTGGATGCGGTGCTGGCCACCCTCATCGAGCGGGGGCCCTATGTGGTCAAGCTGCCCCGTGAGCCGGGCAAGCGGGAATCCCGCTACGCGCACCTGTTCAGTGGCGAGGTGGATCTGCAGGCGCTGGCCGACGCGGCGCCTGCTGGCAACCTTGTGTCACCGGCGGCAGACAGACTGGCGGCGCTCGAAGAAGAGGTCGAGCACCTCAAGGGGCAGTTGCAGGGGCTGGAAGCCCGTCTGGCCCGGCTGGAAGGCTGAGCCAACAATCCGTTTCCAGAAGGCGCTGCGGCGCCTTTTTTGATGACCGCGCCCCTCCTGTGGCCCGTTGCCCGGTGGCAGGGACGAGTGCCCTGTCAGCCCTGTCGCTCGTGTACCCATCAAAGGCGCCAGCTTTTTTGCACTATTTCGCGCTTAAGGGTCGAGCCGCCGCCGCTTTCCCGTTAAAATTCCGCCTTTGCACTTGCCCGTGAGTTCTGATGTCAGCCTTCACCCTCTCTTCAGATTGCCATGCCCTGCTGTGCGAGCTGCAATTGCAGCGCGCCGCCAGCACTCGTTACCTGCAAGACACCCTCTATGCCCCGGGCGCACCCGGGCGTGCGCTGCTCGATACCCTCGATCAGTTGCAGCAGTGGGGGCTTGTCCGTCAACGAACGGAGCAGCAGTGGAGTCTGACGGCAGAGGGAACCCTGACCCTGATCCTGGCGGTGCGTGCGGGGGAGTGCCCCATGCCGCAGTGGTCCCGCATCCCCTCGGTCACGGGCCTGGAGCGGGCACAGGAGGTGGTGCGCGAGCTCTGTCTGGGAGACGCGGGGCAGATCCCGGCCTATTACCAGAGTGCCGAACTCCTGAGCCTCCTGGATCTCCCCGATGCTCCCCGCCTGCTGGCAGGCTCCAGCCCCGCCTGGCAGGCCCTGCTGCTCGAGCACTTCGCCCTGCAGGCCCTGCTTGACGCAGAGCCTGACGAGGGCTGGCCGCTGGCAACGCTGGTTGCCTCCTGCTCCCCGGCGCTCTCTGGCCAGATCCAGGCTCGCGCCCGCGAATGGGAGTGGCTCTGCGGCCCCTTTGGCGGAGAGGTAACCACTCACTGGCCTGCGCTGCAACAACTGGCGCAGCAAGGGGATGAGCAACCCCTGGCCGAGCGGCTGCTGGGGGCGCTTGGCCAGTGGCAGGGGCAAGAGGCGTCGCCCTGGCCCCGGATGTTCAGCGCTCTGCTCTGGCTCGGCTGGTTGCAACAGGCAGATCCGGTGCAGGGGAGCGAGCAGCGCAAGAAGTGGCAGCGCAGTCTGGGCCATCATTCCCCCCTGCTGGCCGATCTGCTGGGGCAGTGGGCCGGAGATCGCCACGGCCAGGCGGTCGGCCTGTTCGATACCCTGCAACTGCCGCTGGAGGAGCTCCACTGGGGTTACCTCTGGCTCGATCTCTGCGCCCTGGCGCGCCACGGCGAGCAGAGCCCCCAGGTGACCATCTTGCACAAGTGGGACCTCTCCCACGTGCTGGGCGCCGAGCCCCGGCATCGACTGATGGCCTTCTGCCAGGATCTGCTGCGACTCCTGCTGGGCCGGGAAGCCGCCCATTGGCCCCTGCGCGCGCTGCGTCCTGCTCAAGGGGAGGAAGAGGATGCCACCGAGGAGGAAGGCAAGGCCCCCGCCTCGGCAAGCTGGCTCAACTGGCTGCAGGGGTTGGGACGCTCGAGCGGGGTACGCAAGCCCCAGGAGCGGCTGGTCTGGCTGCTCCACGCAGAGGGGCCTGAGCTTGAGTGCAAGATCCAGAAGCAGAGCACCAAGGGGGAGTGGACCGCCGGGCGAAGGGTCGATCCGGCCCTGCTTTCCACCCAGTACGCCAGTCTGCTGGACGAGGCGGACTGGGCACTGGTGCGCACCCTGCCGCGCAACATGGGCAAGCTGCCCCGGGATGCCTGGGTGCCCCTGGCAAACCATCCTCGCCTCTTCAATGCCAAGGGGCAGAAGCTGCAACTGGCCGTCAGCGCCCCCCTGCTGCAACTGGTACAGAGCGGGGAGGGCATGAGTGCCAGACTACATCCTGCTCCCGCCGCCCGCGGTGCGCACATCGTCCCTCTGGCTCAGGATTTGTGGCAGCTTATTCTGACACCGCAGGCACTGCTGGACAGATTACCGGCCCTGGAGGCCATTCCGGCATTGCCGCCGGCCGGGCTCGAGGAGCTGCAACGCACGCTGGATGCGATCCCCGATCTCCCCTGGCACAGCCAGGTGGCGGGGCTCAGAGGCAACGCCGAGCTGGCCCCCTGGCCCGGCGTTCCCTCCGTCCTGCTCGACTGGCAGGAGGGGCAGCTCGTGGTCCAGCTGGTGACCCGGGAGGGGGACCTGCCTCCCTTGCCTCTGGGCAAGGGGGAGGCCATCGTGCGCCAGGGTATCCGGGAGTATCACTACTGGCAGCGGGATCTGGCTGCCGAGAAGGACGATGCCCAACGCCTTCGCAACCAGTTGCCCATCGGCCTGCCCGGCAACGAGTGGAAGCTGGACGGGGAGCAGGCGCTCACCCTGGTCAACGCCCTGCCCGAGCTGGTGGACGCCGGTGTGGTAGTGCACTGGCACCAGGACAGCGCCCGCCTCAAGAGCCTTGATGAGGCAGCCCTGAGCCTGCGCATCGAGCGGCGTCAGGACTGGTTCCAGGTGGAGGGGGCGCTCTCGCTGGACGAGCACCAGATCCTCGATCTTCGCCTCATCCTGCGCCAGCTGACCCCGGGCCAGCGCACGGTGCAGCTCGACGAGAAGACCAGCCTGATGCTGAGCGACAAGCTGGTGGAACGCCTCACCGTGCTCGGCGCCATGCTGGACAACGAGCAGCGCATCAACAACAAGCTGGCCTATCCGCTGGCCCGCCTGCTCTCCGTCATCACCACCGAGGGGGATGCCGCCTGGCAGAATCTCCAGCAGGAGTGGCAGCAGGAGGTGAGCTGTCCCCCTGAGCTGCTGACGGCGCTGCGGGACTATCAGAAGGAGGGGGTACGCTGGATGGCGACCCTGGCCCATCACGGCTTTGGCGCCTGTCTGGCCGATGACATGGGCCTGGGCAAGACCTTGCAGGCCCTCATCGTGTTGCGCATGCGCCAGCACCTGGGCCCGGCGCTGGTGGTGGTGCCCAAGTCAGTGGTCACCAACTGGCAGGAGGAGGTGGCCCGCTTTGCCCCCGAGCTCGAGGTGGTGGTGTTCGACCATCCCGCCGAGCGGGAGACCCTGATCCAGGGGGCCAGGGCCGGACAGATCGTCCTGGTCAACTACGGCATGCTCGGCAGTCTCTCCCAGGCGCTCAAGTCCCGCCGCTGGTCGAGCATGGTGCTGGACGAGGCACAGCAGATCAAGAATGCCGGTACCCAGCGCGCCAAGCTGCTGTTCCAGCTCGACGGGGATTTTCGCCTCGCCCTCTCCGGCACCCCCATCGAGAACCATCTGGGGGAGCTGTGGAGCCTGTTCAGCTTCATCAACCCCGGCCTGCTCGGGAGCCTCGGGGAGTTCAAGCGCCGCTTTGGCAAGGCGGTCAAGGATCCCCAGCACATGGCGATGCTGCGGGCGGTGATCAGCCCCTTCATCCTGCGCCGCCTCAAGCAACAGGTGCTGACGGAGCTGCCGGACAAGACCGAGATCATCCATCACATCAGCCTCTCCCCCGAGGAGCGTCAGCTCTACGAGGCGACCCGGCGCGAGGTGGTGCAGCAGGTGCAAAGTGCCGATGGCCGTGCCCTGATGCATGTGCTGAGCGGCCTGACCCGGCTGCGCCGACTCTGCTGCTCCCCCCAGCTGGTGATGCCGGAGTGGTCCCAGACCAGCAGCAAACTGGACGAGGCGATGGCGCTGCTGGACGAAGCCATCGATGGTGGCCACCGGGTGCTGGTGTTCAGCCAGTTTGTCGATCTGCTGAGCCTGCTGCGCAGCCGTATCGAACAGCGGCAGTGGGACTACTGCTATCTGGATGGGGGCTGCTCGGCCAAGTCCCGTCAGGAGTCCATCCTGCGTTTTCGCCACGAAGCGGTGCCACTTTTCCTCATCAGCCTCAAGGCGGGGGGCACGGGCCTCAACCTGACCCAGGCCGACACCGTGCTGCACCTCGATCCCTGGTGGAACCCGGCGGTGGAGGATCAGGCGAGCGATCGGGCACACCGCATGGGCCAGACCCAGCCGGTGACCGTCTATCGCCTGGTGTGCGAGCAGACGGTGGAGGAGAAGATAGTGGCGCTGCACGACGAGAAGCGGGCACTGGCCGACGGCCTCCTGAGCGGCCAGTCCGAGGTGAAGGGGCTGGATGTGGAGAGCCTGCGGGCACTGCTGATGAGCTGACGGCGATGGGCTGTCGCCCGATGTGACAAGGGGAGCATCCGTGATGCTCCCCTTGTCGTTTGTGGCGGTGCCGAGCCTGCGCTACCCCTGATAGAGGTAGAGGTGCAGCCGCTCTATGATGGGGTCACCGCCAATCTTGCGATCCCGGCGTGCCTGGCGCAGCTTGGGCGGGTAGTGGCCCAGATGGGTGACGGCCGGCTGGGTATCGGAGCAGAGCAGCAGGGGAAGGCTCGCCTTGATCTGCTGCTTGCGGGGCTCCCTGTCCTGCCAGAGCAGGTTGATCATGGGGTGGGTCTTGACCGGCCTGCGGATCCGCAGGGCGGCATCCGCCGGCAGGCGGCGAATGTCGTATACCTCCTGATCCACCATCTTGCTCCACTCTTCGTTGTCAAAGAGCGCCGGTACATATCGGCGGCTGCGCTCCAGCATCTCCAGTACCTGCTCCCGGCTGAGGCGGCTGATGCTCTGCTTGTCGGCCCAGGTGAAGCCCAGCGAATGCAGATCCCCCTGAAGCCAGGTCAGCTTGCGATAGACCTGCAGGGTGATGACACCGGGCAGGGCACCGTGCACCAGCTCGAACTTCTCGTCCCGCCCGCCCGCCGCCTGCACCATGGCCTTGAAGGCGAGCTTGTGCGCGTTGATCTCCTCGATGACGGGGGCCAGCTCCCTGGCGCAGGCGGCAGGAAAGCGCAGCCAGCCGGGCAGACGGTGGGTCGCCTTGGTGGAGCAGCCGGGGCGGGCGCTGTGGTCCTGAAAGGCGGCGAGGGTGGCGGCCAGGGCCGCCTCGCCAGAGAGATAGCCCACCTCGATGGCCTCGATGGGCTCATGCTCTTCCCCCTGGGCCACGGCCGGGAGGGGATAGACATGAGCCTCCAGCAGGTCGAGCTGGCCCAGTTGCCGGGCAAGGCGTGCCAGCGACGCCTCCAGCAGGGCCATCTGTTGACGCAGGGCGGCGGTGGGGGTAAAGGTGTCCATCGGCAGATCCTGTGTGTGTGCCGCTCCCCTGTTCAGCATGGTGTTGGGACAACGTGGGAAGGCAGCATGATAAACCACTGTATAAATAACCATACCAGTATGATGGCAGGGTGCCAAGTGTCCGGTGCCACCCTGACGATGGGGGTGACATGGGGGGCATCCGGTTCAGGTTGCCTGTTCGTATCTTTTTGTTAAATAACGATCTTGTTGCGATCTATTTGTTAACAAACCCTAGTGACCGAGAGTTTGCACCCTGCTGACTCACCGTCGTGCCGTGCATAGCTAGCGTGGGAAAGTGCATAGTTAGAAGTGGGTGGCGCAGGAGAAAATGCTGTCAGGCTGCCAGGGGGAAAGTTTCTGCATTATTTCATTTTAAAATCATATGGTTATGGTTATTGCCCTGGCGATATCAACCATTACTTTTACTAATGTCATGTATCAAAATTCGTCAATTGAGGCACCTCCCCGCCCTGACTAAGCTTTGCGCATCAAATCCGAGCCTTGCGCAGAACGAGAGAGAGGAGCCATATCATGGCCAACATGACTTATACCGAAGCCGGTTACCAGCATTCCAGCGAATCGAATCTGGTTGCTCGCGTCAAGATGACCGTCCTGACCTGGCTGGAACGCAGCCGCAGCCGTCGCCAGCTCTCCGAGCTGCCCGCCTACCTGCTCAAGGACATCGGTCTGAACGAAGCCGACCGCTATCAAGAGACCACCAAGCCGTTCTGGCGTGGTTGATCAGCCGGGCATGGATGCCTTGTTTTTCTGCTGATCCCAGGGGCATGCTGCCCACCCGTCTGCCGAAGGCATGCTGTCTTCACCTGCCGATACCCGTTCACCGCTTTCCCTCTCCCGTGTTTCCCCCCGCTTGATCCTGTTGCATGAGTTGTCACTCATTCTCGCCATTTTTGTATCCTTACTGTTTGAATTTGTTTAAAAACTGATTTTAAGCCCGGTTGCCTTGCGTATAATCCGGCCATGGCATTCCAGACTAAAGGGTGAGACGGATGATTCCCCAGCATGACTTTTTGGCCCTGACGCGCCGCCATGAGTGGCAGCTCGAGCCTTTCGCCTTCAATCTGACCGACGGTACCCGGGTGAGCGTGTGGGATACCGGCGTGATCTGCCTGGAACCCGCTTCCGAGGCGGGGCAACCCGGGCACAAGGACATCGTCCTCTCCTGCGGCATCCACGGCAACGAGACAGCCCCCATCGAGATCTGCAACCAGTTGCTGACCCGGTTGCTCGCAGAGGAGCTCAAGGTTCGTCACCGGGTGCTCTTCCTCTTTGGCAACCCCGCCGCCATGAACCAGGGGGTGAGGGAGGTGGAAGAGAACATGAACCGCCTCTTCTCGGGCGCCCACAGCAAGGGGGAGGGGCTGTGCAACCGGGAGCGCATCCGCGCCATGCGTCTGGAGCAGTATGTGAGCCGCTTCTTTGCCGACTCGGCCAGGCCCCGTTACCACTACGATCTCCATACCGCCATTCGCGGCTCGCGCCACGAGAAGTTTGCCGTCTATCCCTTTCCCCACGAACGCCCCCACTGTAAGGAGCAGGTACGTTTCCTCGGTGCCTGCGGCGTGCGCACCATACTGCTCTCGAGCGGCCCGACCACCACCTTCAGCTATTACAGCTCGCACCAGCACGGCGCCCATGCCTTTACGGTGGAGCTGGGCAAGGTGCGGCCCTTCGGTGAAAACGACATGACTCGCTTCATCGAGGTGCGCCAGACATTGCAGGAGCTGGTGACCCAGGATGAGGTGGCCCTCGAGCCATGGCGAGCCGATGACTTCACCCTTTTTGCCATAGATCGGGTGATCAACAAGCAGTCGGAGCAGTTCCGCTTCCTGTTTGCCAGCGATGTGGACAACTTCACCGAATTTCCCCAGGGTTTTGTGCTGGCAGAAGATGGGGATCGGCAATACAGGGTAGAGAAACCGCGGGAGGCGGTGGTCTTCCCCAACGCCAACGTGGCCATCGGGCAGCGCACCATGCTGCTGGTGGTACCCACCCGTTTGTGGGAGTGAATTGACGCCTTTTTGTCATGCTGATCCTGCGCCACGGGCGGTGGCAAGCAGCATGGCGGTGATGGGTATGATCCCGAACTCGATATGACAGGGAGCCTGAACAGGCTCCCTTCTTTGTTTATGCTCGCCGAAAATTCCGATTACCTTCGAAAATAAAAGAAGTTTCTACTGGTCTTACCTGGGTGAATCTCGTTGCCCTTTGGTTAACATGTTGTTTACATTTTAAATGTCACCTCATGGTGGTGACGCTGACAACGGCAAGGAGCCAGTTATGACCCATGTCGACATCCCCTTCCTTCGTTACCTCGATGAGGAGGGGCGCCCGGTCGCGACACTGCCGACCTGGCTGGACAAGGCGATGCTGCACACCTTCTACCGCAACATGGTGATGGTGCGCAGTTACGACAAGAAAGCGATAGCACTGCAGCGAACCGGCAAACTCGGCACCTTTCCCTCCCATCTCGGGGCGGAAGCGGTGGGGATCGGGGTCGGGCTCGCCATGCAGCCAGAGGATGTCTATGTGCCCTACTACCGGGACATGCCCACTCTCTACGTGAGGGGCGTGCCCATGGAGCAGAACCTGCAGTATTGGGGCGGCGATGAACGGGGCAGTCTCTTCTACAAGGCCGATGGCGAGTTGTCGGAAGACTTGCCCATCTGCGTTCCCATCGCCACCCAGATCACCCATGCTGCCGGCATCGCGGCCGCCTTCAAGCTGCGCAACCAGCCCAGGGTCGCCGTGGTGACCATCGGCGATGGCGGCACCTCCAAGGGAGACTTTCTCGAGGGGCTCAACTGTGCCGGTGTCTGGCATCTCCCCATGGTGATGATCATCAACAACAACCAGTGGGCCATCTCGGTGCCGCGCAAGTTGCAGTCGAGCGCGCCCACCCTGGCCCAGAAGGGCATAGGGGCCGGGGTGCGCAGCCTTCAGGTGGACGGCAATGACGTGGTGGCGGTCTATGAGGCGACCCGCGCCGCCGTCGAGCGGGCTCGCAGCGGCAAGGGGCCGACGCTCATCGAAGCCGTCAGCTACCGGCTCGGGGATCACACCACCGCCGATGATGCGACTCGCTATCGTGACGGCGCCGAGGTGGAAGCGGCCTGGGCCAGGGAACCGGTCAAGCGGCTGCGCCAGTTCATGTTTGAACGGGGCTGGTGGGACGAGCAGCAGGAACAGGCGCTGCTGGCAGAGGCGGGCCGGGAAGTGGAACGCGCCGTTGCCGCCTATGAGGCCATCACGCCCCAGGCGCCGGAGACCCTGCTCGATTACCAGTTTGCCGAGCTGCCGAAGGCCTATCTTGCCCAGCGCCAGCGCATCATCGCCAAGGGCATGCAGCAGAGCGGGGAGGGACTATGAGCGATATCACGCTGCTCGAAGCGATCAATCTGGCGTTGCACCACGAGATGGCACGCGATCCTGATGTGGTGGTACTGGGGGAGGATGTGGGGGTCAACGGCGGTGTGTTTCGCGCCACTGTGGGGCTTCGCGATAAATTCGGGTTCAAGCGGGTCATCGATACGCCGCTGGCCGAAGGACTCATCGCCGGGGTGGCGGTGGGCATGGCGACCCAGGGGCTCAAACCCGTGGCCGAATTCCAGTTCCAGGGCTTCATCTTCCCGGGCATGGAGCAGATCATCTGCCAGGCGGCACGGATGCGAAACCGGACCCGTGGCCGCGTCACCTGTCCCATCGTTTACCGCTCCCCCTACGGCGCCGGCATCCATTCACCCGAGCACCACAGCGAGAGCGTCGAGGCCCTGTTTGCCCATATCCCCGGGCTGCGGGTCGTGATCCCTTCGAGCCCGAAGCGGGCTTACGGCCTGCTGCTGTCGGCCATTCGGGATCCGGATCCCGTGATGTTCTTCGAGCCGGATCGCATCTATCGCTCCATGAAGTCGGATGTGGTGGATGACGGCGTCGGCCTGCCGCTGGATGTCTGCTTCACCCTGCGTCCCGGCCGGGACATCACTGTGGTGGCCTGGGGTGCCTGCATCCAGGAAGTCATGCGTGCGGCGCACCTGCTGGCGGAGCAGGACATCCAGTGCGAGGTGCTGGATCTTGCCACCATCAAACCCCTGGACATGGAGAGCATCCTGACCTCGGTACGCAAGACCGGGAGGCTGCTGGTGGTACACGAAGCCTGTGGCAGTTTCGGTGTGGGTGCCGAAATCGTGTCCCAGGTGACCGAAGAGGCGATGACTGCCCTCAAGGCGCCGCCAAGACGCCTCACCGGCGTGGATGCCGCCGTCCCCTACTATCGCAACGAGGAGTATTACCTCATCACCGAGCAGGAGATCGCGCAGGCGGCTCGGCAACTGATGGAGAACCAGTGGCTATGACGCACGACAGGTACGGATGCGCAAGTGCCAGGGCCACAGGGCTCCATGGTGTCTGTCAATGTTTGGTGATGTCCCAGCAGAGGGAGAGCAGGTCATGAAATTTTTCAAATTGCCGGATCTGGGCGAAGGACTGGCCGAGGCCGAGATCGTCGAGTGGAAGGTGAGCGCCGGTGATACGGTGCAGGTAGATCAGGTACTGCTGTCGGTGGAGACAGCCAAGGCGCTGGTGGATGTGCCCTCACCGGTGGCCGGGGTCATCGCCAGATTGTGCGGGCAGGAGGGGGACATCCTCCACATCGGGGCACCGCTGGTGGAGTTTGAAGGGGGCGAGGATGACGGCACCGTCGTTGGCAAGGTCAGCGCCCATCAGCAGCATATCGAGGATCATTTCGTGGTGGGGGCCATGGCGCCCGGCGGCACGCTGGTGCAAGCCATGCCAGCGGTCCGTCTGCTGGCGCAAAAACTGGGGCTGGACATCGACAAGGTCAAGGGAACCGGCAGCGCTGGCATGGTGACCGAGCAGGATGTGCAACAGGCGTTCGAGGCCCAGCAGGAGAGCGGCAACGAATTCCTGAAAGGCTCGCGCCGGGCCATGGCCAAGGCGATGGAGCTCTCGCACCGGACTGTGGTGCCGGTGAGCATCACCGACGAAGTGGACTTGCGCCACTGGCGCCCGGATGAAGATGTGACGGTGCGCCTCATCAAGGCGATCGGCGTGGCGTGTCGGGCCGAACCCTCCATGAACGCGTGGTTTGACGGAGAGACCCTGTCGCGGCGCCTGTTCAGGGAGGTCAACGTGGCCATTGCGGTCGACTCCAGACATGGGCTCTATGTGCCCGTGATGGAGAACGTGGCAGAGCGGGACCCGGCTGACATACGGCAGGGGCTGGATCGGATGATCGCCGATGTGAAGGCCCGTGCCGTGCCGCGGGAAATGCTGCAGGGGGCAACCATCACCCTCACCAACTTTGGCGCCATCGCCGGCCGTTACGCCAGCCCCATCGTCACACCACCCCAGGTGGCCATCATAGGAGCGGGCAAGTTGTTCGAGAAGGTGGTGTTCATCCACGGCGAGGCGCGCCCGGTGCGTGCACTTCCCCTGTCGATGACGTTTGACCACAGAGCCTGCACCGGTGGAGAGGCGGCTCGCTTCCTCAAAGCTCTGGTTCAGGCACTGGAGTCGGCACAGGTCTAAACCGCCGTACCCCGCTGCTGGCGGGGTACAAATTTGTTTGCGTAATCGACAAAGGCACGTATAATCTCAACCAGCTTGAAAGGGCGATAGTTATGTCAATGAATATGATGTTTTACATCTTTTCCTGTTGTTCATAAGTAATCCCGTTTTTTGAGCTTTACCCGCTGAAAAGCATAAGTAATTATTTTGAATACAGGTTTAAAGATATGTCTAACATGATCACCGGTACCGTTAAGTTTTTCAACGAAACCAAAGGTTTTGGCTTCATCCAGCAAGAAAACGGCCCGGACGTTTTCGTTCACTTCAGCGCCATCCAAGGTAACGGCTTCCGTACCCTGGCTGAAGGTCAGCGCGTACAGTTCTCTGTGACCCAAGGTCAAAAAGGCCCGCAGGCTGAGAACGTAACTGCTCTGTAATTCTTGCAGAATTTAAGAAAGCCGTGGTACCTCTGGTGCCACGGCTTTTTGTTTTCATGGCTTCTCAATACGCGTCATGACCCTGATCTCCTCCCTCTTGCTGACCGTGGCGTTGACCGGTCAGGCCAGCACGCCAACGCCGGATCCTGCGGTGAATGATGCCGTGTCCGTGTGTCAACAGTTTGTACATGTTCGTCTGGGAAACGCGGTGAAACCCGATGAGATCAGGGTACAGCCGGTGCCAAAACGGGCGGGAGAGTGGCTGGTCGATGGCAAGATAAAAGGACCCGAAGGTCCTTTGCTGTTTGCTTGTCTGCTGCGGCAAGGAGAGCGCTGGGAGTTGCTCAACTTCTCGCTCTGGGCACCACAACCGCTCAATTCGGCTTGAGTGCGACCAGCAGGTGTTGGAGATGCTCCAGCATGGTCATGCCGAAAGGGGTCAGATAGCCGCCATCTACCGCGGTGATCAGGCCCTGGCTGTGCAGGCGCGCTGCCGCCTGGCAAAGCGCTTCCGACATGTCGCTGCGCAGCTTGATCCCCAGGCTCATGTTGGCCGGATCAAAACACGCCAGTATTTTCAGCTCATTCACAAAATCGTCAGAAACCTGGTTGATCCCACTCATGGATGCACTCCTTACGCTAAAGATGTATGCAACCTAGCATCCCCGGTGCCTCTTTAGTGGGCGCTGGCTCAAACAATTGGCCTTTATCGGGGCCGCTCTGGTTCAAACGCTGCTTTTTTGGACGCTATCTATCACCGGCCCGGCTGGACGCAAACGCCCCCAGCAAGGCAAACATGCTAGAATGGCACCCTCGTTCACCCTCATGACCAGGCGTGATGCCAGGTCATTTTGTTCAAGGCGCGTCTCATGATCACTGTTACTCTGGTCTCTCTGCTGCACTCTCTGGGTCCCCGTTTTCCTGTTTATGCTCCCTCCTTGCTGCTCCCTCTCCTGGCGCAACATCAAGGAGATCTCTGGCTGCCGGCCATTCGTGGGGAAGACGTGACAACCCTGCGTCAGCATGGCAAGGATGCCCAGAGTCTGGCTACCTTGTCGGCAGGCTGGTGTGAATTCGCGGCCCAGAGCAAAGAGACGCCGGAGCTCGATGCGCTGGCAAGCTACGATGAGGAGATGCTGGACAACCTGCAGATGTACTGGCGCCACCCGAGCAAGATAAACAGCCCGATCACCGATAACCTGTTCGAGCTGCGCCGTGAGGTGGTGGACGAGGCCCATGGCGGCAAGCTGGTTGCTGCCTGGAGTGCCGCCCAGCAAGCACGGCTTGAGCAGATCATGGTGGGGGTCGCTGCGGGGCGGGATCAGCTCTGCTTTGTGGAGGTGGAGTCTGCCTACTGGCTGAGGGAGCGACTGGGTGAGACCGCGGGACTCCGGCTGTTGACCCCCGAGCTGAGGTGAGGCGATGGAAAGACGGTTGACCCATTACTCCTGCTGGACAAGGGGTCGGCAAGATGTGAACATGTCGCCCTTTATTGAACGAGAGACTTGACCGATGAGCTATGAACTTAGCGACACCGAGCGCAATGCCGCGCTGCAACTGAACGCCGATTACCGCTTTGATCACTTCATCAGCAAGCTGGTCGAGCACGAAGAGCTGTTTGTCCTGACCGACGAACACGGCGTCATGATGCTGACGACCGAAGAGGAAGACTGCATCCCGGTATGGCCGCATCCCGACTACGCCAAGGCCTGGGCCGAAGGGGAATGGGCCGAGTGCAAGCCGCAATCCATCACTCTCAAGGTGTGGCTGGATCGCTGGGTGGACGGCATGGAGCAGGATGATCTCTGCGTGGCCGTGTTCCCGACGCCGGATCAGGAAGGCATTGTGCTGGACCCGGCCGACGTCGCCGACGCCATTGCGCAAAAGCAGGCCAAACGCGGCTGAGTGCCCTCTGCCTGGTGCCATCCCGGTTGTAACAAAGACCCCGCCAATGTGCGGGGTCTTTTGTTTTGGGGCCGACGGTGCCAGCTGCCCTATTTTTGCTGGTAGGTGGTATCCGTGATGGTCACCGGCGGGAAGGTCTGCCCCCCTTTGATGGCGGCCCGGGTCTGCGCCTTTGCCGCTTCGTCAATCCAGAGCAGGCCGCCGAAGCTGTAACCCGAGTTGGAGCCGTCAAGGGGCCAGTAGAGCAAGTCGCTCTGGGGGGTTGCCGGCACCTTGGGCAGGCGTACCCAGCGCCAGGCGCCGGCCCGGGTATAGGGCACCTGATAGGCGGGGACGAAGCTGGCGAGCTCATAGAGTCGCTGCTGGATCTGGCGGGAGAGGTCGGCCTTCTTGCCGAAATCGAACGCCTTGTCGTATTGCTCCACCAGGGCCGAGATCCTGTCGTCATCGATGTTCATGATGTTGTTGGTCTGGGGCTTGTTGGCATTGACCCTGTGGAAGTGTTCCCAATAGGCGGGATAGCGACCGCCGCTCCAGGCCATCCAGGCACTCTGGTGTTTTTTCTCCAGCATGGATTTGAAGCCGGCAGACGCATCCATCAGATTGAGCTCGAGGTTGAGCCCCGCCTTTTTCGCCTCTTCCCGCAACAGGGTTAGGCGCTGGGCATGTTCCGCCGTGGTGTAGGTGATGCTGAGGGAGAGGGGCTGGCCCTTGTCGTTTCGCAAGATGCCATCCGGTCCGGTCTTGGTAAAGCCGGCCTTGGCAAAGAATTCGCGAGCAAGTGCGGGATCGAAGGGGCGCGCCTTGAGGTCGGTATTGGTGAAATCTCCCTGGCCCGAGCCATAGGTGTTGAGACGCTGGTAGTCCCCCCGCAGCAAGGTCGCGATCATCTTGTCCAGGGCGAGGGCGTGCTGGATGCCGAGTCTGACGTCGAGATTGCTCAGCAAGGGATCGGCCGTGTTGAGATAGAGCCCCATGGGGGGCTGAGGCGTCTGGTTGTAGAACCAGAGCCGCTCGATATAGCCCTTCTCGAATTCGGCGGTCTTGCTCTTGTCGTGCCACCAGTTGGGCATCACGAGGGGGAAGGTGTCGAGCTCACCGCGCAGGAAGTGCTGCCAGGCGATGTTCTGATCCCTGAGCACCTTGATCTCGATGCGATCCGGATTGAAGCGGTGCTGAAAGTAGCGCTCGTCGTTCCCCCACCAATCCTTGACCCGGTCGAAGGTAACCGACTTGCCCTTCTTGAGCTCGCCAATCTGGTAGGGGCCGGTGACCGGCAGCACCTTCCAGTTGTATTCCTTGACCCAGCTGGCGGTCAGCTTGATGGCGTGGCTGGGCTCCGGGGTGAAGGGGAGGGCTTCGAGCAGATCTTCCCGGCTCTTCTCGGTGCCGCTAGTGATGGCGAGGGTGTGATCGTCAAACTTGGTCACTTCGCTTATCTGGGTGCTGTAGTAGTTGTTGTACCAGGGGTCGTTGATCTCCTTGCTGCGCATCATCTTGAGGGTGAAGACCCAGTCGTCCGCAGTGACGGGCTGGCCGTCCGACCAGCGGGCCTTGGGGTTGATGCGAAAATAGAGCGTCTTGTTATCCGCGCCGAAAGCCCACTGATTGGCCAGCATGGGGATGGGGTTGCGCGTCACGGGATGGGTGCTCAGGAGCGGCAGGTTGGTCTCGCGCACGTAGGCTGCAAAGCCGCCGTTGGAATCCGGCCCGTATTTGCGCAAGGTGAGCGGAAAGCTCGACATGAAATCCCGGAAGGTGCCGCCTCGCTTGGCCTCTGGGTCTGCATAGACGGGATCGGTGTCGTTGCTCTCCCATTTGAGATCTGCCGGCAGGGTGGCACTCCAGCCGAACGGGCTCCAGCAGAAGGGGAGCAGCATGGCCGTGACCCGCATGATGCCTGGTAAAGAGGGGATGATCGAAAGTGACGGATGACGCATGTCCTTGCTCTCCTGATGATGGCGTCCTGCCGAAATAACGGGGTGGGCCCAAGAGGGCCTGACCCATGATGGGAAGTTTCCCGGGCGAGGTCAATCCTCGGTTTGGGTCTTCAAGAAGCGCATCTTGCCCCCCAGCAGATGCACCACGAAGCCGAGCAGCACCAGACCCGAGCCCAGCCATTGCAGGGGAGTGGGGTGTTCATCGAGCAGCAGGGCGGCGGCCACCATGCCGACACAGGGAACCAGCAGGGAGAGGGGGGCAACTTGGGCCACCGGATAGCGCATCAGCAGCCTCCCCCACAGGCCATAACCGAGCCAGGTGGCGATAAACGAGAGATAGAGCACGCACAAGACGCCCTGCCAACGGATGTTGAGCAGGCTGCTTGCGATGAGTTCGGGCCCCTCGAACAGCCAGGAGAGCGCGAAGAAGGGCAGGATGGGCACCAGCCCGCCCCAGGCGACCAGGCTTGGCAGAGAGGTGCGATAGCGCAGACCTATCTGGCGATTGATGACGTTGCCAAGGCCCCAGCAGGTGGCTGCGCACAGCGTCAGCACAAACCCGATGAGGGTGAGGTTGCCCTCGCCATGGGTGGCGATGAGATAAAGACCTGCTCCCGCCAGCGGCAGTGCCACCCAGTGGTGGGGCTGCCAGCGCTCTCCCAGCCAGATCATGGCGAACAGCAGGGTGAAGACCACCTGGGATTGCAGCACCAGGGAGGCCATGCCGGCGGGCATGCCGAATTTCATGGCGCAGAACAGGAAGGCAAACTGGCCCAGGCTGATGGCACCGCCATAGGCCAGCAGCCAGCGCCAGGGCATGGCAGGCCTGGGAACCAGCAGAATGGCGGGGAAGACGACTCCGACGAAACGTAGTGCTCCCAGCAGCAGTGGGGGGATGCCTTCCAGCCCCCACTTGATGGCAACGAAGTTGAGTCCCCAGCAGAGAATGACCAGGGCGGCCAGACACTTGTCCTTGGTTTGCATGCAGCATCCTTGTTTGAGCGGCGCCGGCACGGCAGGGCGCCGAAGGGGTCGAGCATACCTGCTATAGGGTGGGCACCGTCAAGGGCGCAGGTGTCTGCCGGGCGAGTGCGGGCGGGCTAAGCTAAAAGTGAGAGCCCGGATTGACGGGCTGGCGTCGATGGCTGACCGGAGGTGTTCCATGAGCGACCATACCCTGCTGCCCCATGGTGAAGACTTGCGCCGCGCGGTGCGCTGGCTCAGCGAACACCATCAACACGACATCCGGGCCATCGAAGAGGCCTGCCTGCGCTTCGATCTCTCCCCGCTGGATGAGGAGTTCCTGATTCGCCATTGCCGCGAGCAGCAGCCAACAAGCCGAACAGGTTAGACGAAGTTGGCCAGGTTGATGCCAAACTCCTTGGGGTCCACCGTGCTCTCTATGGTCTCCTGAACCCCGTTTTTGGCGAGATCCAGCCACTGCACCTCGAGATAATGGCGATGGCCTGCGTGATAGATCACCTTGACCACGGGCTTGAGCGGTTGCTGTTCGTTGCGCTGCATCACGATGGCCAGGCGCTGGTTGGAGAGCTGCACCAGGGTACCCACCGGATAGACCCCCATGCACTTGATGAACCTGGTTACCAGGTCGGCATCAAAATGCAGATCAACCCCCTTGAGCAGAATGCGAAACGCTTGGGTTGGCTGCATGCCCTGTTTGTAGACTCTGTCTGCCGTCACCGCATCGTAGACATCGACGATGCCGCTCATGCGGGTGTAGAGGGAGAGCTGATCCCCCTTGAGGCGCCGCGGGTAGCCGGTGCCATCGATCCGCTCGTGATGGTTGGCGGCCACCTCCAGCATGATGGGGGTGATGCCGGCGGTGGCGGCCAGGATGTCGTGGCTGTGGACCACGTGCTCGCGCATCACCTCCAGCTCCTCATCGGTGAGCTTGCCCGGTTTGTTGAGCACCTCGTCCGGGGTCATGATCTTGCCCACGTCGTGGAGCAGGCCACCGAGGGTCAGCTCCTTGAGCACGCTGCGATCCAGCCCCAGGTAGCGGCCGAAGTTCGCCAGGAGGATGGCGACATTCATGGAGTGCTCCATCAGGTAGGCATCCTTGGCACGGATCCGCGCCAGACAGAGCATGGCATCGCCGTGGGTGAACATGGTATCGACCATCTCTTCGGCCACGGCGGCAAGGGGCGTGATGTCGATGGGCTCTCCGGCTTTGAGATGGCGAATGAACTTGCCCTGGAGTTCGCGCGCTTCCTGATAGAGCCGACGGATCTTGAGCTCGCGCCCTTCACCACTGCCGATCTGACGAGAGGAGCCCGCCCCGTTTGTCACCACATCCGCCGGGCTTGCCGAGCCCCCTCCCGGCAGCTTGCTGCGGGCAAGATCCACCCGCACCGTCAGCACGCCGCGCCGGATCAGCGCCTCCACCTGCTGGGGGTTGGTCACCATGCCGGTCTGGGCAATCTCCATGGCGCCGGTCTGGCTGGCAATGGCAATGACGTACATGCCAGGTTTTAGCTGGCTGACGGGGATGACGGGGTGAGACTTCGTCGGCTTCATGGGTACATCCTGAGCTTATTATTATGTGTGATGTCGGTCTGCTGACGGCAGTCTATCACTGGCACATCATGGCGTCAGGCGCCATCTTGAGTCCCTGTCGCTTAGTACTGGTGTTGTCGGGTCTGACCGATATAATGTCGCCCCCAATCATGATGGATTCCGAGGTTTTTGCATGCGGCTCGACAAATTTCTTTGCGATTGCTCCGATTTGACCCGTTCCCAGGCGGGCAAGCTGATCCGTCAGGGGGAAGTGCTGGTAGACGGCGTGCTGGTCAAGCAGCCCGCCTTTCACATCAATGAGCAACACCAGATCGAGTTTGACGGTGTGACCTTGACCCTGAACCTGCAGAATCGCTACTTCATGCTGCACAAGCCGGAAGGATATGTCTGCTCCAACGAGGACCCGGATCACGCCACCGTGTTCCACCTGCTCGACGAGCCGGCCATGGGTAAACTGCACGTGGTGGGGCGCCTCGATCTCGATACCACCGGGCTGGTGCTGATCACCGATGACGGCCAGTGGTCCCATCGCATCACGTCGCCCCGGCACGAGTGTGCGAAGACCTACCACGTCTGGCTGGCTGATCCCGTGAGTGAAGAGGCCATCTCGCTCTTTGCCGACGGTATCTACCTGCGCAACGAGAACGACAAGACCCGCCCTGCGGAGCTGGAAATCCTTGACGAGCGGGAAGCACGCCTGACTATCCACGAGGGCAAGTATCACCAGGTGAAGCGGATGTTCGCCGCCATCGGCAACAAGGTGGTCGGGCTGCATCGGGAACGCATCGGCGATCTGGCTCTGGACGATGAGCTGGCACCGGGGGAATACCGGGAGCTGACCGAAGAGGAAGTGGCCCTGTTCTAGGGACGCGATCGCCTCTCTCCCTGTCCGGCAAGGGTGAGCATCGGCGGCTCAGTGCCGCCGATGGGCGTGTTGGTCCTTCCTTCTTGCAGGAGAGACGGAGCTCAGTTCCCCATTCCCAGCACCAGGGCCGTGCCCAGGGTGGCCAGCAGGGCTCCGGCCCAGGCGGGGAGCGAGGGACGCATCCCCGAGTGCCACCACAGCAAGGGCAGCAGAATGACCGGTGTGGTGGAAGACAAGATGGCCACCATGCCCACATCTCCCTGACGCAGGGCCACCAGGATCAGGGTCATTCCCAGCGTCATCGCCAGAAATCCGTTGATGCCTATCATGCCGAGCACCTGCCGGTTGATGGGGTTGTGCGGCATGGCGAGCGGCAGGCGCAGCGCCCGCAAGACGCAGTGTGCCAAGAGGGCGCTGGCCATGCGCACGCCGGAAGCGCTCACCGCGTCCACGGTGCCGCTCATCATCACCGGCTTGGCGATGATGGCTCCCAGGCTCTGGCACAGGGCTGCGGTGAGGCCAAGGGCTATGCCGACCACGAGGCGGCCGCGCACCTGCTCCCATTCGTTCTGCTGGTTGTCGCCACGACGACCAAACAGGATGGCGAGCATGACCCCGGCCAGGACCAGCAAGGCGCCTGGCAGGCGCCAACCATCGAGCCGCTCGCCAAAGAGCCAGAGCCCGAGCAGGGCGGAGAAGAGGGCGTGGCAGGAGAAGAGCAGACCGCTGCGCCTGGGGCCGAGTCGGTTCATGCAGGCAAAGAGGGCGGTGTCGCCGACGAAGATGCCGATGAGGCCGGAGAGGGCCAGCAGGGGAAGGGCGCTCTCGGTGAGGGTCTGCCAGCCTCCCGTCACCAGACTTGCGCTGGCCAGCATCAGGCTGACCAGGAACATCCGCCAGCGGCTGTAGGCAAAGGCCCCCAGATGGCGAGCCGGTTTGACGGAGATGAGGGCGGCGATCGCCCATAAACTGGCGGCAGCCAGCGCCAGCCATTCGTAACCCATAAAGACCCCTGAAACGGTAGACGACAACCGGACTTGCAGGCGACACATCGCCCCGGGGCGATTGCCAAGGGGGCAGGGGAGTGCGCCTTCTGGCGATTGCGCCCACCCGTGGCGGCCGTGTCGTCATAAAACCTTGAAAAAAATAGCCCGAAAGACTCCCTCTATCGGGCAGGCCCGATACAATACGGGTCGTCTTCGGGGATAACAAGCGCGGCATGTTGCATTCGGTTCCAGGCGCGCCGCCGGCCTTCCCCCCATTGCAGTCAAAAGAATTGAACGAGGTTGATGTCATGTTTTACCGTTTCGCCGCCAGGCCAGCCCGCCGCTGGCTCTCTCCCTTGCTGTTCGGGTTGATGGCGGTGCCGCCGCTTCAGGCCACTACCGTGGTGCAGCAGCCCGTGCTGTCGGACAGGCAGACCCTGGTCAAGGGCAATGGCGCCGAACCCGAGTCCCTCGATCCGGCCCTGATCCGCTCCGGTTTCCCGGGGGAGGTGGTGCTGGTGGACCTGTTCGAGGGGCTGGTGAGCGAGGATGGTCAGGGCAAGATAGTGCCCGCCCAGGCCCAGCGCTGGGAGACCAGCGAGGATGGGCTGGTGTGGCGCTTCTTCCTGCGTCCCCAGCTCAAATGGTCCAACGGCGAGCCCCTCACCGCCCGGGATTTCGTCTACGCCTGGCGGCGGCTGCTGAACCCGGCGCAGGCTTCCCCCTCCGCCGGCCTGCTGCTGGCGACCGGCATCAACAATGCCCAGTCCATCTATGCCGGGGCGCTCGACCTCGATGCCCTGGGGGTGGAGGCAGAAAGCGACCAGATCCTGAAAGTGACCCTGGAGCGCCCTGTTCCCTATTTCCTGCAACTGGTCAGCCAGCGCCCCTTCGTGCCGGTCAACGAGCGGGTCATCGCCCAGTTTGGCAAGCAGTGGACCCAGCCAGGCAAGATGGTGAGCAATGGCCCCTACAAGCTGGCGAGCTGGGTGGTGAACGAGCGCATCGAAGCCGAACGCAACCCCCAGTACTGGGATGACGCCCATACCCGGATCCAGCGGGTGACCTACCTGCCGCTCGCTTCCCAGCATGGGGAGCGGCTGCGTTACGAAGCGGGGGAGATCCAGCTCACCAACAAGGTGGCGCTGGAGTACTACCAGAAGACCATGCAGGAGGCACCGGAGCGGATCTGGGGTCTGCCGCTGCTTGGCACCTATCTTTATACTTTCAATCTCAATCGCCCCGAGTTGCAGGATGTGCGGGTGCGCCAGGCGCTCTCCATGGCCATCGATCGCCACCTGCTGACCGAGAAGGTGAGCGGCCAGGGGGAGCGCTCTGCCTGGTCACTGCTGCCCGCCATGCCGGGTTATGACGAGCTGGATATCCCCCTCTCCCGGGAAGACCAGCCGACCCGGTTGGCCCGGGCCGCCGCGCTGTTGGCCCAGGCGGGCTACAACAGCGCCCATCCCCTCAGGCTGACGCTGACCTACAACACGTCGGAGAACCACAAGAAGCTGGCCCTGGCGGTGGCGGCCATGTGGAAACCGCTGGGGGTCGAGGTCTCCCTCAACAACATGGAGTGGAATGCCTATCAGGTCGCCAAGGACAGTGGTGATTTCATGCTGGCTCGTTCATTTTTGTTTGGTGATTATGTCGAGCCGTCGTCCATGCTTGGCAGTTTCCGCTGCCAGGATCCCCAGAACGAGAGCGGCTACTGCAACCCCGCCTTCGATGGTCTGCTGCAGCAGGCCTCCGAGACCCTGGATGCCAACGCCCGGTCCGGGATCTATCATCAGGCCGAGCAACTGCTGATGGAGGAGGTGCCCGTCATCCCCGTCTATCACTACAACCAGATGCGACTGGTGGACCCGGCACTGCGCGGCTTGCCGAGCCGCAACCTCAAGGGCGCCATCGCCACCAAGGATCTCTATTTCAGCCAGCCATGAGGAGTGTGGAATGAAGATTGCCATCATCTCGGATCTGCACGGCAGTCTGACTGCCCTCGAGCAGGTGCTGGCGCAACTCGCTCCCTGGCAGCCTGATCACTATCTGCTGCTCGGGGATCTGCTCAATCACGGGCCGCGTAATCCGGTGCCGGCGGGGTATGATCCTGCCGCTGTGGCGGCAAGGCTCAACGAGCTGGCCCCCCGCATCATGGCGGTGCGTGGCAATTGTGATTCGGAGGTGGACCAGATGCTGCTCCACTTCCCCATCACGGCGCCCTACAACCAGCTGCTGGTGGATGGGCGGCGCTGGTTTGTCAGCCACGGTCATCTCTATGAGCCCGGCAACGTGCCCCTGCCAGCAGAGAGCCTGTTCATCAGCGGTCATACCCATGTGCCTGTGCTGCGCCAGGAGGGAGAGATTTTCCTGATGAACCCGGGGTCTATCTGTTTTCCAAGGGGCGAGTGGGTGGCCAGTTATGGGCGCTATGACGACGGCTGCATGAGCATCCATGCCTGCAAGGATGGAGAAACCCTGATGCAGCTAGTGCTCTGATGAGGGGCTGGCAAGGAGAGAAAACCAGAAGGGGGAGAGGAGATCAGGCCTTGATCCCGAAAGAGCGGGTGCCTGAGCGGGTATTGCCTTTGGCGTCATAGGTCAGGGAGCTGCTGTCTCTGAGCTTGCTGAGGAAGCTGGCGAGACGGCGATTGGAAACAATGCTGAGTTCGAGCAGACGTCCATTGAGGTTGTTCTGCTCCTGACAGGCTTCCAGCTTGGCTTGAAGGGCCTGCAATTGGGTCGGGAAGGCGCCCAGCTGTTGCTGCAGGTCGGGTAGCTCTGCCAGAGTCTTGTCCAGCGTCTCGATGGCCACCAACAGTTGCTGCTTGCGATCGGCGAGTGCCGGCAAGGCAAGGGCCCGGTGAGCCTTGAGCAGGTCGAACTCCTCTGCCAGCAAGCCTTGCATCTGGGAGAGGTTGTCGTCCTGAGCGCGCAGCAGCGAAGGGAGGTCCATCATCCCAACCGTTTATCCAGATCGGCTTCGAAGCTGAACATCTTTCTGGCCACGGCTTCGCTGTTGACCTTGTACTCCCCACTGGCCACGGCCTTCTTCAGGCTCTCGACGCGGCTCTCGTTACCGGTGGAGGCGGTGTTGAGGGTCTTCTGCATCTGTTGCAATTGCTGCGCCTCACTGGTCAAGGAGACAGAGTCGCTCTTGACGGTCGTCGCACGGCTGCTCTCGCTGGAGGTCGCCGACTTGGTGGCTACACCTTGGCTGCTGCCGCTGTTTTGCAGGCGGTTGTTAGCCAAGTTGTTGATATTGTTGATAGCCATAAGGTTTACCTTCGTCTGCTTTGCTGTTCGCTTACCTGTATATCGGTGACGGCGGTCAGAACTTTAGAAAAAAATTGCGCAGTGCATTCATGTGTCAGAATGTCACGACCACGGAACCCACTGCACTGACCTGGCCTTGCACCGTTCTGCCCGAGCGCGTGTTGACAAGCCGGATCATGTCTCCGAAGCTGCCATCTTGCAAGGCGCGGGCCATGGTTTTGATCTGCATGCTGCTGTTTTCGGCGCTCAGGGTGACCTGGTCCCCTTTGCAGACCACGCATACCTGGGTGAGCCTGATTGGCTGGCCCGGTTTGAGCTCACGCTTGCTGCGTACCCCGATGAGGGCGGTCGGGTCGGTAAGGTAGTCGCCACGGATCAGGGTCTGGTCCTGGTATGCCAGGGTCAGCATGGGTTCACTCAAAATGTCTCCCTTGGCAACCGGGACGGCGACGGTGACATAGGGTTTCTGGATGCTGACCCGGACCGGTAGATAGAGATCCCAGGATTTCTCTCCCTCGCACTTGAGGTAGACGGTGGTGTTGCGACGGATCTCCATCCTGGCGGGGAGGGAAATGGTGAGGGCATCTTCGCAGCGCGTGAGGGGGAGACGCTCGTCAATGGTACCGGCCTTGACGTCGGCCTGTGCATCGAGGGGAATATCGAGCTGGTCGAGCACGAACGCCTGTGCCTGTTCTTGCAAATAGTCGGTGACCTCGGACGCCATGGCGTGAGACAGACTGCAAAACGGCAGTAAGATAAGGAAAAGTCTACTAATCATTTTTGCTTACCGGTCGATAAGTTATTCACGTATACCACCGTAGTTAACTATGCTTGCTCCAGAATTATTCGGTTGTTGAAACAACGATGATCTGATGCAAGCCAATGTGCATGCATAATGACATGCACGATCAGTGCCAAGCATTTTTAGGGAGTGTTTATGGCGAGTATTCTGGACTCGGTCAACCAGCGAACCCAGCTAGTGGGACAAAACAGGCTGGAGCTGCTGTTGTTTCGTCTCAATGGACGTCAAAGATTTGGCATCAACGTATTCAAGGTACG
The DNA here is from genome assembly GCF_040908115.1 of Aeromonas sp. R7-1. NCBI lineage: Bacteria > Pseudomonadati > Pseudomonadota > Gammaproteobacteria > Aeromonadales > Aeromonadaceae > Aeromonas > Aeromonas sp. R7-1. The sequence goes on from NZ_JBFODD010000048.1 coordinate 73,097, forward strand.
CGAGGTGCTGCAGTGTCCCCCTCTGACCGTCATGCCCAAGCTCAACTCCTGCATTCGCGGCGTGGCACATATCCGCGGCCAGACCATCTCGGTGATCGATCTCAGCATGGCGATGGGCAAACGCCCCATCCAGGACCTCTCCAAGTGCTTCATCATCATCTCCGAGTACAACCGCTCCATTCAGGGGTTCCTGGTCCACTCGGTCGAGCGCATCATCAACATGAACTGGGAGTCCATCCTGCCGCCACCCAAAGGGGCAGGTCGCATCAACTACATGACGGCGGTGACCGAGGTAGATGGTGAGCTGGTGGAGATCCTGGACGTGGAGCGCATTCTCAACGAGATCTCGCCGGTCTCCACCGAGGTGTCCACCGAACTGGTGGAAGCAAGCGTGGAGCGCAATCCTCACGGGCGTCCCGTGCTGGTTGCGGACGACTCTTCGGTTGCGCGCAAGCAGGTTCAACGGGCACTGGAGGCTATCGGGGTGCAATGCGTGCTGGCCAAGGATGGACGGGAAGCGCTCAACATGTTGCTGGAGATGTCCAAGAACGGTCCCATCAAGGATCAGATAGCCCTGGTCATTTCGGACATCGAGATGCCGGAGATGGACGGTTATACCTTCACCGCCGAGATCCGCAACAATCCCAACCTCAAGGATTTGCATGTTATCCTGCACACTTCCCTCAGTGGGGTGTTCAATCAGGCCATGGTGCAGAAAGTCGGAGCGAACAATTTCATTGCCAAATTCCAGCCGGATGAATTGGCCAAGGCCGTACAAGGCGCTCTCTAATCAAGAAGAACAACTGCATGAAGACACTTTCGGACGACTTATACAGGCAATTCAGCAATTTTCTGGCGCAACAGAGCGGCATAGTGCTGGGTGACAACAAACAGTATCTGGTCAAGAGCCGCCTGTCGCCCTTGATGACTCAGTTTGGTATCGAGAGTCTGTCTGATCTGGTCACCCGGGCGATGAGCGTGCGCGAGCGGGAGCTCAAGATGGCGGTGGTCGATGCCATGACCACCAACGAGACCCTGTGGTTTCGCGATACCTATCCGTTCCAGCTGCTGAGCGACAAGATTTTCCCGGAGCTTGGCAAGAGCGGTCGTCCCATCAAGATATGGTCTGCCGCCTCTTCATCCGGGCAGGAACCCTACTCCATCGCCATGACGGCGCTGGAGCAGCAAGTCAAGCGGCCGGGTACCTTGCCGGGCGGGGTGCAGATAGTGGGGACCGATATCTCCAGCACCATGCTCAACCAGTGCAAGGAGGGTGTCTACGATAGCCTGGCGCTGGCTCGCGGGCTCTCCCCCGAGCGCAAGCGACTCTTTTTCGAACCCTGTGGCGACAACAAGATGCGGGTGGTGGAGCGTGTCAGAAAATTGACCAGCTTCCGTCCCCTCAACCTGCTGGAGAGCTACAGCCTGCTCGGCAAGTTTGACATCATCTTCTGCCGCAACGTGCTCATCTACTTTGCGCCCGAAGTGAAATCCAAGATCCTCAACCAGTTCGCCAGCAGCCTCAATCCTGGCGGCTACCTGATGCTGGGGGCCTCAGAGTCTCTGGCCGGCCTCACCGACAAGTTCGAGATGATCCGCTGCAACCCCGGCATCGTCTACAAGGTCAAATAACCCCGCTCAATACCCTCTTGGCACACCTCTTGCTAAATATTCATGAAGCAGGAGGTGTGCTATGGCAATTTCATTCGACAAGGCATTCGGTGTTCATCAGTACACGCTGAGCGTGCGCGCCAAGCGTGCTGAGGTGTTGTCCAGCAACATCGCCAATGCGGACACGCCGGGCTTCAAGGCCCGTGACATCGACTTCTCACAGGCGTTGCAGGATGCCCAGGGCCAGCAAGGGTTCGGGCTCAGCACCACCAGCGAAAAGCACTTCGCCTTGCAGATGGATACCCCGGGCACGACCCAGTACCGCAATCCCCTGCAACCGGATACCGGTGACGGCAACACGGTGGACGTGCAGCAGGAGCGCAGCGAGTTCCTGCGCAACAGCCTCGAATACCAGGCCTCCCTTGAATTCATGAACAGCAAGATAAGCGGCCTGCTCAAGGCACTGAAAGGAGAGCAAGGATGAGTTTGTTCAAGGTCTTTGACATTGCAGGCTCTGCCATGAGCGCGCAGTCCGTTCGTCTCAACACGGTGGCGAGCAACATGGCCAACGCTGACAGCGTCAGCTCCAGCGTGGAAAAAACTTACCACGCCAGGCGGCCAGTCTTTGCCGCCCAGCTGGATCAGGCCATGTCCGACAAGCAGGCCTCGGTCGGGGTGGATGTGAAGGGCATTGTCGAGAGTGATGCGCCCCTGCTCAAGGAGTACAACCCGAATCACCCCATGGCGGACAAGGATGGCTTCATCTTCAAGCCCAACGTCAACATGGTGGAAGAGATGGCGGACATGATAGCGGCGTCGCGCAGCTACCAGACCAACGTCCAGGTGGCCGATGCGGCCAAGAAAATGTTGCAGCAGACCCTGGGTCTGGGCAAGTCCTGACAGAGGTGAACCCGGATGAGAGTGACCCGTGATCGCCTGCCAGGCGGCAACAATCGGCCCAGTGGGCACGCCCTAGAGGGGGGAGCATAAGTGGCAGATACCTATGACAGCCTGCTGGGCGTCAACCGGACGACGTCGGCCCAGACCAGTACGGTCAACACCAGTACCCAGAAAAAGGAGCTGGATCAGGAGTCCTTCCTGAAGCTGCTGACCATGCAGCTCTCCTATCAGGATCCGTTCAAACCGGTGGACAACGCCCAGATGCTTTCCCAGATGACCTCGATGTCGACGTCTCAGGGGATCAGCAGCCTCTCCACCCAGATGGAGAGCCTCAACAGCCTGATGACCTCCAGCCAGGCGCTGCAGGCCTCCGCGCTGGTGGGACAGAACGTGCTGATCCCGTCCAACACGGGTTACGTGGAGAAGGGGGGTACCCTCACGGGGGTCATCGCCACCGGCGATGGCGGCAGCAACATCAAGGTGACGGTGAAGGACGAGAGCGGCCAGGTCATCAGGGAGTTCTCCATCGAAGGGAGCCACAAGGGGAACGTGGCCTTCGAATGGGATGGCAAGGACAAGTCCGGCAACCAGGCCAAGAGCGGCAAATATTCGATAGAGGCGCATGCCACCGTCGACGGCAAGTCGGAGAGCGTCCCCGCCCTGACTTACGCCAAGGTGGAGAGCGTCACCCTGGGAACGAGCACCAACCCCAGCACCCTCAAACTCAAGGGACTGGGTGGCATCTACCTGACCGATGTATTGGAAATTGGCGCGACGACCGGCAAGACCACCACCCAGTCGGCTTCGTCCTCTAACGCAGTGATCTAAGGAGAAAGACATGTCATTCAACAATGCCCTCAGCGGCATCAATGCGGCTCAAAAAGACCTGAACGTCACCGCGAACAACATTGCCAACGTCAATACCACCGGCTTCAAGGAGTCCCGTGCCGAGTTTGCCGACGTCTATGCCAACTCCATCTTCGTCAACGCCAAGACCCAGGTCGGCAACGGGGTGGCGACTGGCGCGGTGGCCCAGCAGTTCCACCAGGGCGCGCTGCAATTCACCAACAACGCGCTGGATCTCGCCATCCAGGGCAACGGCTTCTTCGTGACCTCGGACGGCCTGACCAACCTGGATCGCACCTACACCCGTGCGGGCGCCTTCAAGCTCAATGAAAGCAGCTACATGGTCAGCAACTCCGGCGGTTATCTGCAAGGGTACGAGATCAACTCTGATGGCACCCCCAAGGCGGTGAGCATCAACGCTACCAAGCCCATCCAGATCCCGGACAAGGCCGGTGAGCCGGTGCAGACCACGACGGTCGAGGCTGGTTTCAACCTGCCTTCCAGCACGAAAACGCTGATGGATGTCAATGCCTCCAAATTCGATCCCACTGACTCGACCACCTACTCCTCCTCTACTTCCGTGGTGGTCTATGACTCCCTGGGCGAGCCACACACCATCACCCAGTACTTCACCAAGGAAGCGGATCCGGCCGATCCTACCCAAGCGGCGGTGCCGACTGCCTGGCGTATGTACCTCTATGAAGGGGACAAGCCCATCGACATCGTAGGCGGTACGGCCACCACCATGGCGACCGGTCTGAGCCAGGCTCCCCTGAGCGCCCGGGTGACCTTCGATGCCTCCGGCAAGATGGTCACACCCACCACCCCGGCGGTCATCAAGACGGAACCCCTGGGGGCGACAGGGGCTGGTATCATCACCAATGGCGCCGATGGCACCCAGGAGATTGAGTTCAAGCTTGGTACCGTGACCCAGTACGCCTCCCCCTTTGAAGTGAGCAAGCTGACCCAGGACGGCTCCACCGTCGGTCGCCTGACCAAGGTGGAGATCGGGGCGGATGGCATTGTCTCCGCCACTTACAGCAACGCCACCACCGTCAAGGTGGCCATGGTGGCCATGGCGAAGTTTGCCAATGCCCAGGGGCTCACCCAGGTCGGCGACACCTCCTGGCGCCAGTCCCTGCTCTCTGGCGATGCCTTGCCCGGCACCCCGAACTCCGGCACGTTCGGCTCCATCAAGTCGTCGGCACTGGAGCAGTCCAACGTGGACCTCACCACCGAGCTGGTCGATCTCATCACTGCCCAGCGCAACTTCCAGGCGAACTCCCGTTCCCTGGAAGTGAACAGCTCCCTGCAGCAGAACATACTGCAGATCCGCTAAGACGGCGGGTAGTTGGCAGGGGCGCTTCGGCGCCCCTTGTCATTTCCGTCCCGCCTCATTTCCTCCTTTCATTCCGTCTTTGTCATCTCTCTTGGCATTCAACTTGCAGTTGAGCTGTGAGAGTCATCTGTTTGACGGAGGATCCCATGGATCACCTGCTTTACATCGCCATGTCCGGGGCCAAGGAGAACATGAACAGCCTGGCTGTTCGTGGCAACAACCTTGCCAACGCCAACACCATTGGCTTCAAGTCTGACTTCGAGCAGGCGCGCAGCATGCAGGCGTTTGGCGAAGGGCTGCCCACGCGGGTGTTCGCCATGACCGAGCGGCCGGGCCAGAACCTGCAGCACGGCATGCTGATGACCACGGGTCGGGATCTTGACGTTGCCGTCGATGGGCCAGGCTGGATTGCGGTGCAGGATCCCAACGGTGCGGAAGCCTATACCCGCATGGGCAACCTCCAGCTCAATGCCACCGGCAATCTGCAGACTTCCACCGGTCTGAATGTGGTGGATGATGCCGGTCAGCCCATCGTGCTGCCCCTGCCCATGGAGAAAATTGAGATCAATCGTGACGGTACCATCAGCGGCCGTCCCGAGGGGGCAGCCGCCAACCTGCCGGAAGATTTCCAGCGTATCAAGCTGGTCAACCCGGCGGCAGATGCGGTGGAGAAAGGCCAGGACGGCCTGTTTCGCCGAAAGGATGGCCAGAATGAGGCCGCGTCTGCGGATGTGGGCCTGATCGCCGGCTCCCTCGAGGGGAGCAACGTCAACGTGGTCGACGAGATGACCAACCTTATTCGCTTGCAACGTCAGTTTGAAACTCAGGTCAAGATCATGAAGACCGCCGAGGAGAACGACGAGGCACAAACCCAGCTGCTGCGTATCAGCTAATCAAGGAGCACCCCATGAATCCTGCACTCTGGATCAGCAAGACCGGCCTCGATGCCCAGCAGACCAACATCTCGGTCACCTCGAACAACCTGGCGAACGCCAGCACAGTGGGCTACAAGAAGGCGCGAGCCATCTTCGAGGATCTGCTGTATCAGAACATCAACCAGCCTGGCGGTCGTTCCTCGGCGGACACCGAGCTCCCTTCCGGCCTGATGCTGGGGGCGGGGGCCAAGGTGGTCGCCACCCAGAAAAACCACAGTCAGGGCAACGTCCAGACCACGGACAACTCCCTTGATCTGATGATCAGCGGCCGCGGCTACTTCGAAATCCAGCTGCCCGATGGCAGCGCCGCCTATACCCGCAACGGCCAGTTCACCCTGAACGACGAGGGGACCATCGTCACCCCGGGCAACGGTTACCCGCTGCAACCGGAGATCCAGATCCCCGAGAACGCCCAGAGCGTCACCGTGGGGGAGGATGGCCAGGTCTCCGTCCAGCTCAAGGGGGATGGCCAATCCCAGGTGGTGGGCCAGATCAACACCACGGACTTCGTCAACCCCACCGGCCTGCAGCCCATGGGGGAGAACCTCTTCCTCGAGACCCAGTCCAGCGGCGCCCCCATTCAGGGGACTGCCGGCGCGGACGGGCTGGGGGTGATCAAGCAGGGGATGCTGGAGACCTCCAACGTCAACGTGACCGAGGAGCTGGTGAATCTCATCCAGGCTCAGCGGGTCTACGAGATGAACTCCAAGGTCATCTCCGCCGTCGACTCCATGATGTCCTTCCTGACCCAGCGGACCTGATGAAAGGAGTGTCATGATGAAAGCCATATGGATGCTGGGACTGCTGACGCTGGCGGGTTGCACCAGTACCCCCAATACCGCCAAACCGGATGACCCGGATTTCGCCCCCGTCTACGGGGAGTCAGAGCCGGTGTCGGTGCGCCCGACCGGCGCCATCTTCCAGCCCGAGCAGGTCAACGGCATCTACTCGGACATCAAGGCGCACCGGGTGGGTGACATCATCACCATCCAGTTGGCGGAGTCGACCTCGGCGTCGAAAAAGGCCAACACCCAGAGCGGCAAGGACAACAAGCTGGCGCTCGACCCCGTCACCCTGGGTGGCGTGCCGGTCACGGCGGGGCCCTACGATCTGTCGGCCTCCATCGGCCAGAACAGTGCCTTCAAGGGGCAGGCCAAGGCGGATCAGAGCAACAGCCTGCAGGGCAACATTTCGGTCAGCGTGGTCAAGGTACTGCCAAACGGCAACCTGCTGGTGCGCGGCGAGAAGTGGATCATGCTCAACAATGGCAACGAATACATCCGTATCACCGGTCTGGTGCGCCCGGAGGACGTGAGCTCGGAAAACAGCGTCTCCTCCCAGCGGGTGGCCAATGCGCGTATCTATTACGGCGGTACCGGGGATCTGGCGAACACCCAGGAACAGGGCTGGCTCACCAGCTTCTTCAACGGCCCCTGGTGGCCCATTTAAGACTCAAGAGTCCGGGGCGTTCACGGGCCCTGGATCAGGAAGGTTTTGTTAGGAGATGTCATGAACCGATTCCGTCTGCTTGCCCTGCTGTGCTGCCTGCTGCCCTTCGGGCTGGCGCACGCATCCCGCATCAAGGACCTCGCCTCGGTGGAAGGGGTGCGCAGCAACCAGCTGATCGGTTACGGTCTGGTGGTGGGCCTGCCCGGCACGGGGGAGAAGAACAACGCCTTCACCGAGCAGACCTTCAGGACCATGCTCAACAACTTCGGCATCAAGGTGCCTGACAACATCAAGCCCAAGATCAAGGACGTGGCACCGGTGGCCATCCACGCGGATCTGCCCCCCTTCTCCAAGCCGGGCCAGACCATAGACGTCACCGTCTCCGCCATCGGCGAGGCGAAGAGCCTGCGTGGCGGCACCCTGCTCCAGACCTTCCTGAAAGGGCTGGATGGCCGCGTCTATGCGGTGGCCCAGGGCAGCCTGGTGGTCGGTGGCCTCGGGGCCGAAGGGGCGGACGGCTCCAAGGTAGTGGTGAACACGCCCACAGTGGGGCGCATCGCCAACGGGGCGACTGTGGAGCGGGAGGTTCCCAACTCCTTCAGCCAGGGCGACACCATCACCTTCAACCTGAACCGGCCGGACTTCACCACCGCCCGCCGTCTGGCGGACGTGGTCAACGATCTGGTGGGTCCGAACACCGCCCAGGCGATGGACGCCACCTCCATCAAGGTATTCGCACCGCGGGATCCGGCCCAGCGGGTCTCCTACCTCTCCACCATCGAGAACCTGGAAGTGGACCCGGCGAGCGAGTCCGCCAAGATCATCGTGAATTCGCGTACCGGGACCATCGTCATCGGCAGCGAGGTCAAGCTGCGCCCGGCGGCCATCAGCCACGGTGGGCTGACGGTCACCATCGCCGAGAACCAGCAGGTCTCCCAACCCAATCCGCTCGCTGGCGGGCAGACGGCGGTCACCAACAACTCCACCATCAACGTGCAGCAGGATCCCGGTCGGATGTTCAAGCTCGATACCGGCGCGACCCTGGACGACCTGGTGCGGGCGGTGAACCAGGTGGGGGTCGCCCCCGGGGATCTGATGGCGATCCTGGAGGCGCTGCAGCAGGCGGGCGCGATCCAGGGCCAACTGGTCATTCTGTAATTTCGTGAGCGGCAAGCGGTTGCCACGGGCGGCAAAGAGGTAGGTTATGGCAGAGTTCGACACCCAGAGCGGTATCAATATTGGCATGGTGCAGGATGTCCAGAACCTGGACAAACTGCGCCAGATGAGCCTGAGCAAGGAGGGGAAGCAAGGGGCCCTGATGGCGGCCGCCCGCCAGTTCGAATCCATCTTCACCCAGACCCTGTTCAAGGGGATGCGCCAGGCCAACTCGGTGCTCACCGAGGGCAACCCGATGAACAGCAGCTACACCCAGTTCTATGAAGGGATGCTGGACGAGCAGCGGGTTGCCGACATGTCGAGCAAGGGGGGGCTGGGCATTGCAGAGATGGTGGCCAGGCAGCTCTCACCCGAGCAGACCTTCACCCATCAGGATGGCCGGGTACTCAAGCTGCCCCAGCGTACCGAGCGGGTCTACAAGCCCTATCAACCCCCCAGTGCCTCCAACGATCTGATTGCTGCCGCCAAAGTTGGCAAAGATTTTGCTGATAACGAAATGAAGGGTGAGCTGAATGGGGCCGAGCGTACGCTGGCCCTGCCAAGACGCCCCCACCGCACCGTGCCGCCCATGGGCAGCAGCCAGAGGCCTTCGGCCCTGGATGGCAGCGCCAAGGTGTTTGACAGCCCGGAAGAGTTCGTCGACAGGCTGATGCCGCTGGCCAAGAAGGCGGCGGACAAGCTGGGGTTGAGCCCGGCGGTGCTGGTGGCCCAGGCCGCCCTTGAGAGTGGCTGGGGCAAGCGGGTGATCAAGGATGCAGACGGAAACGTGACGCACAACCTGTTCGGCATCAAGGCCGATCCGCGTTGGGAAGGCCCCAAGGCGGTGGTGAGCACCCTGGAATACGAGCAAGGGGTGGCCTCGCGCCAGAAGGCGGCGTTTCGCTCCTACGAGTCGTTCGAAGAGAGCTTCAACGACTACGTGGATTTCCTGACCTCTGGGAGTCGCTACAAGGGGGCGCTGGCCAAGGTGGACAGCCCGGAACGTTACTTCGAGGCGTTGCAGCAGGCCGGTTATGCCACCGATCCCCAGTACGCCAGGAAACTTAAACAAGTGTTGCGCAGTGATGCCATCGCCGGTTACTCGACGCCCGGCAACATTGCAGACAGGAACACAGAGATGGAGCTGTAAGCTATGGCAAGCGATCTGCTTGGAATTGGGACCTCGGGTGTGTTGGCCCAGCAGCGACTGCTGCAGACCACCAGCAACAACATAGTGAACGTCAATAGCCAGGGCTATGTACGTGAACGCACCCTGATCTACACCAATTCCGTCGGATTGGGGACGGGCGACATGGTGAGCGAGCGGATCATCAACGCCTATGCCCAGGCCGAGGTGCGCCGGGATACGTCCGCCTATCAGGCGGCCAACACCCGCTACGATCAACTGTTCCGGCTCGACAGCCTGCTCGGTGATGCCAGCAACAGCGTGGGGACCACCATCACCTCCTATTTCAAGGCTTTCCACACCGCCAACGAGTCACCGTCCGAGATCGGGGGGCGCAAGACGACCCTGAGTGAACTGAGCGGCATGGTGGACAGATTCCATACCCTCTCCGCCCAGCTCGACAAGCAGTCCGATACCATCAACGCCACCATAGGGGACGAGACGGACAGGGTGAACAGCCTGCTGAACAGCATCAACGATCTGAACCAGGCCATCGTCCGCACCCAAGGCTCCCCTGAAGAGAACCTGATGCTGTTCGATCAGCGGGATGAGGCCATTCGCCAGCTCTCCGAGAAGATGGAGATCCGCACCGTGACCCAGCCCAATGGCAGCATGCTGGTCAACATGAGCACAGGGCACTCCCTGGTGCTCGATGGCGGCGTGGCCCAGTTCAAGGTGGTGCCGGGGGACCCGGATTCCCGTGAGCCTTCCCTGCAGCTGACCCTGGGCAAGAACCAGGCCAGCATCAACGACCAGGATATTGGCGGTGCCATCGGTGGCCTCTTCACCGCGCGCCGGGATCTGGAGCCCGCCAAGCGGGAGCTGGGGCAGCTGGCCGTCGCCCTGGGGGATGCCATGAACCAGCAGAACCGGCTGGGGATGGATCTCGACAACGAGCTTGGGGGGGATCTCTTCACCCTCAAGGGAAGCCAGGGGCTGCCCTACGCCAGCAACCAGGGTAACGGGGCGGCCAGCGTCAACTTCGTCCCCGGCAAGGGGAGCGAGGTCACCACCTTCGACTACGAGGTGCGGTTCAACAGCGCCACCGGTTACGAGGTATTCGCCATCGACGGTAGCGGGCAGCGTACCTCGCTTGCCACGGGGACCACGCCGCCAGCCACCTTCGAGGTGGCGGGGCACGGCATCGAAATCGATCTCTCCGGCACTCCGGTCGCGGGTGACAAGATCTTGTTGCAACCCACCCGGAATGCGGCTGCCAACCTGGAGCAGGCGATCACCCGTCCCGAGGATATCGCGCTGGCATCCCCCCTGAAGGCGGACAAGGGATCCCAGAACCTGGGCTCGGGCGAGATAACGCTGGGCGGTGTCTACAACACCGGCACGGGCTCGGGTTTTGGCACCAACACTCTGGACCCGAGTGCACCCCAGGTCATCAAGATCGACGGCAGCGGCAACTACGAGGTCTATGACAAGAACAACAACCTGCTCGGTGTGGCCCCCGCCTCCAGCAAGGGAAAGAACCTGATGGCCGCCCTCGAGAGCCCCCTGGGGGGGCCCAAGGTCTACGCCGATCCGACCCAGAGCCCGGGCTATGAGTTCAGCATCACCGGCAAGGTGGAGGCCAACGACAGCTTCACGCTCAGCTACAACAAGGATGGCTTTGCGGACAACGCCAACGGCCTGGCGCTGGCGGAGCTGCAGAACAAGGAGCTGGTGCGCAAGAACAACAACGCCGCCACCAGCAACGACAAGATGACCTTCAACGATGCCTACTCGGGTCTGGTGAGCGGCATTGGCAACAAGACCAGCCAGGCCAAGACCCTGTTGCAGGCCAACGAGGCGAAGCTGACCCAGAGTACCGCCATCTTCGAGAGTGTCTCCGGCGTCAATCTGGAGGAGGAGGCGGCCAACCTCATCCGCTTCCAGCAGTCCTATGCGGCCTCGGCCCAGATAGTGAACACCGCCAAGACCATCTTCGACACCCTGCTCTCCTCCGTGAGGTAAGTCATGCGCATCACCACCAACATGATCTATGACCGCAATCTTGCCTCCATGAGCAAGGTGAGCGAGCGCCAGAACACCGCCTACAACCAGTTGATGACGGGGGATAAATTCTCCCGTTCCGGGGAGGACCCGGCCGGTATGAGCCAGAAGATGGCGCTGACCAAGGAGATCGATCTCTTCAAGCAGTACGGCGTCAACGGCAGCCTGCTGGAGAACAGCCTTGGCCACGAGGAGACGGTGCTCACCTCCCTCAACAACGCCATGCTGAGTGCCCAGACCCTGATCCAGAAGGCGAACAACTCCGCCATGGGCTCCGAGGAGCGCAACGCCATCGCGAGCGAACTGGAGGGGCTGCAAAAGCAGATGTTCGACCTGATGAACAGCAAGAACTCCCAGGGGGAGTACATCTTCGGCGGCAATCAGAGCAAGACCCAGCCCTTCGTCAAGGATGCCAGCGGCAACTATGTGTTCCAGGGGGACACGGGGCAGCGCAACATCCAGGTCTCTCCCACGGTGCAGATCCCGGCCAACGACTCCGGTTTCGATCTGTTCGAGATGGTGGCGACCCGGCGCACCGCCAGCGCCGCCAGTGGCAACATCCAGGTGTCGGTGGCGGATCAGGGGAACTTCGAGAGCTTCTATCGCAACAACTATGATGCTTCCCTGCCGAGCAACCAGTATGCGGTCAGCACCCTGGCCGGGCCGCCGGACACCTACGAGATCCGTGACAGCGGTGGCACCCTGCTGCAAAGCGGCGACTATGTGGCGGGCAACAAGATCCCCTTCAACGGCCTGGCGCTCACCCTCGACCTCCCTGCGGGGTCGGCGACCCAGAACTTCGTGCTGGATACCCCGAAAAACGACAACATCCTCAATGGCATGTCCGATTTCATCTCCGCCATGCGCGATCCGACCCTGTCGGAGAGCGATTTCCAGCTGGCGGTCTCCGATGCCACCACCCACATGAGCAACGCCAGAACCAAGATAGACCGGGGACTGGGGGAGCTGGGGGGAAGGATGAACAGCCTGGAGCAGGTGATGAGCTCCAACGACGGACTCAGCACCCTGAACCAGCAGGCGCGGGCCAAGGTGTCCGAGGCGGACATGTACGAGGTGATCGCGGCCCTCTCCAAGGAGGATGCAGCCATGAGCGCCTCCCAGCTCGCCTTCAGCAAGATAAGCAAGCTGACCCTCTTCGACTATATCCGCTGACGCTTGTCCGTTGACCGCAGGCTCCCCCGTGCCACGCACGGGGGAGCCTCGTTTCATGAAAGGCCCGCCGTCCGGCCAATTTGTAACAACCCGTTGCCAGGGGCCCGTTTGCCTTGACTCGACCTGCGCCTGGGCAGATGATGCCGCCCGCACGGTAGCGCCGTGCAATCAATGTTCGCAGCATCTCGTTAGGCGAGGCTCCTGCATAAACACAGGCCACTGATCTCACGACGTCCAGAGACGCCCAAGATCAGGACAGTTTTCATCGGATTAAGGTGTCAACCCAAGTGGCTTCCGGCATGCCGGATACGTTATGCAGTGCTAAAGCTGGTACGTGGGGATGAAAACACGCCGGACGGCGTCATTTCCTGCCTGTTACTCGTCAATCAAATTGCTGTTTTCTTGCCGTTGCATCCGGCCAGGTGCCGGAGGCGTTCAGGTTCGCCTGAAATCACATGAGGACATCTGTGATGAAGAAAACACACACCCTGCTCAATCGTCATCAACTGCTCGACCCGGTTGCCCTGCGCAACTGGTTGGCGCACAACCTGGATCCGGTGGCCCGTGCCGATCAGCTTCTGACCCTGCGCCCGGAAGAGCTCAACTGCATCTTCGATACTCTCTCCATGCCGGAAGGGGCGTCCTTGCTCGCCTCCCTCCCGGCGGAGTGTGCCGGCCATCTGCTGCTCAGGCTGTATGGCAGCATCGTGGGAATACTGCAGGGCACCCTGGCCCGTCGGGACCTGCTGGCCATCCTGCGCAGGCTCGACGAGCACGATCGCAAGACTCTGCTCGCCCGGCTGCCGGAGCCCGCCCGCAAAGCCTTCCAGTCCCTGCTGGCCTGGCCGAACGAGTCGGTGGGGGCCAACATGCGCCACGAATACCTGGCAGTGGAGGCCGATGCGACGGTGGAAAGCGCCAAGCAGCTGATCCACGGGGCCTGGGATCAGGCCAGGCTGTTCGGTCATCTCTATGTGGTTGACGGCGAGCAGCGCCTGCTTGGCAGCGTCTCCCTCAAGTCGCTGCTGATCGCCGATCCGCTGCTGCCGGTAGGGGACCTGATGGAGGGGGAGGCGGTGCGCATCAACGCCCGGGCGGATCAGGAGCTGGCGGCCCGCCTGCTCATTGATCGCGACCTCTCGCTCCTGCCGGTGGAAGATCAGGGTCGTCTGGTGGGGGTCTTCCACGTGGACGATGCCGCCGACATCCTGGAGCTGGAGTCCACCGAGGATGCGGAGCTGCAAGGGGGCTCCTCGCCGCTGGATACCCCCTATCTGCAGGCCACCCCCTGGCAGTTGTGGCGCAAGCGGGTGGGCTGGTTGCTGATCCTGTTCGTGGCGGAAGCCTACACAGGCACCGTGCTGCGAGCCTTTGAAGAGCAGCTGGAGGCAGCCATCGCCCTGGCCTTCTTCATCCCGCTCCTCATCGGTACCGGTGGCAACAGCGGTACCCAGATCACCACCACCATAGTGCGTGCCATGGCGGTGGGGGAGGTGAGCCTGAAAAACCTCGGCACCGTGCTGAAAAAGGAGATCTCCACCGGTCTGCTCATCTCGGCCGCCATCGCACTGGCGGCCTGGGTGCGGGCCTGGAGCCTGGGGGTGGGGCCCGAGATCGGCATGGTGGTGACCCTGACCATCGTCGCCATCGTGCTCTGGAGCGCCACTGTCGCCTCGGTGATCCCCATGGTGCTGCGTCGCTTTCGCATCGACCCGGCGGTGGTCTCCGCCCCCTTCATCGCCACCCTGGTGGACGGTACCGGCCTCATCATCTACTTCGAGATAGCCAAGCTGATCCTGCCGGATCTGCAGTAGGAAAGGACAAGAGACAAAAAGGCAGCCATCGGCTGCCTTTTTTTTTCGTAGAGGAGCGGATCACCCGAGCTGGAACAGCAGGGGCCAACCCTGCTCGTGGCAGTAGCGGTGCTCCTTTTCCAGATTCTGCATCAGCAACTTGTTCTCGTCGCACCAGTCGAGCGGCAGGGTGACCACCAGCTGATCCCCGGCGGCCTGCACGTTCCACTCGGGCAGCAGGTTGTCCTGACGCCTGTGGTGGGCCGCCACCGCGAGGCGCAGGATGCGGATGCAGCGCAGCACCGTCTGCTCGTCGTGGTTGGGCAGGGCCGGCAGCTCGGAGAGCTTGAGCCCCTTGCGATGAAAGCGCACCAGGGCCGCCAGCAGGGCCTGATCGTCCTGGTTGAAGCCGGGCAGGTCGGTGTTTTGCAAGATGTAGGCGGAGTGTTTGTGGATGCCGCTGTAGTTGATGGCAAGGCCGATTTCGTGCAGCCGCGCCGCCCAGCCGAGGATGGCGCGATAGGGCTCTTCCGGCATCTCCCAGGGGCCGCTCAGGGCGTCGAACAGGGAGAGGACGCTGCGTTCTACCCGGGTGGCCTGGCGCTTGTCGATGCGATAGTGGGTGCTGAGGGCGAGCGCGGTACGTTCGCGAATGTCGTGATGCTGCAGGCGCTCCTCGAACTCGTAGAGCAACCCTTCGCGCAGGGCGCCGTCGGAGTACTCCATCCGCTCGATGGGCAGGGAAGTGAAGAGCCCGAGCAGGATGGCCACCGCGGCGGCGAACACCCCCTGACGCTCCTCGGTGAGGCCCGCCAGCTTGAGCTGATCGACCCGCTTGTGCTTGAGCATCTCTTCCTTCAGCCGCTCCAGTCCCGCCAGGGTGATGGCACCATCGGTCCACTCTTCTCCCTGCAACACGTCGCGCACGGTGCGGATGGAGCCCGAGCTGCCGAGGCAGCTCTGCCAGCCCAGCTTGCGGTACTGGTTGATGATGGGGGCGAGCTGGTGCTGGGCTTCCAGCACGGCGGCGTTGAAGGCCTTCTCGCCGAGCTTGCCGTTGCCAAAGAAGCTCTGGGTGAAGCTCACGCAGCCCATCTTGCGGCTGGTGAGCGCCTTGTGCTCAAACCCTTCGCCGATGATGAGCTCGGTGCTGCCGCCGCCGATGTCCACCACCAGCACCTGACCTTCGATGTGCTGGGTGTGGGCCACTCCCTGATAGATGAGGCGGGCCTCTTCCTGGCCGCTTATGATCTCGATGGGGTGGTTGAGCACCTTGGCCGCCTCGCGCACGAAGTCGCGGGCGTTGCTGGCGCGGCGCAATGTGTAGGTGCCGGCGATGCGGATCTGATCCGGCTTGATGTTGGTGAGCCGCTCGGCGAACAGGGCGAGGCAGTCCAGCCCGCGGGCCATGGCCTCCGGGGACATGCGGCGCTGCTCATCCATCCCTTCGGCGAGGCGCACTCGCTCCTTGATGCGATCGATGATCTGCATCCGCCCCTCGGTGAGGCGGGCAATGACCATGTGGAAGCTGTTCGAGCCCAGATCGACAGCGGCGTACAGACTATTGTCCATGGTTTGACTCTATGCGTTTGAGGTAGTCGTAAATCGCCACTTGGGAACGGACCTTGCGGCGGTTGCCCCGCTTCACGTACTCGTTCCTCTGGTCGGCATCGATCACCCGCGCCTTGCAGGTATCACTCAGTTGTAGCTCGAGAATGTCGAGGATGCGCTGCTTGAGCCGCTCGTCATAGATGGGGGTGCCCACCTCGATGCGACCGTCGATGTTGCGGCTCATCCAGTCGGCACTGGAGATATAGAGCTGGGGATTGCCCTTGTTGTGAAACACCATCACCCGCGGATGTTCGAGGAAACGGTCGATGATGCTGATGACCCGGATGTTGTCGCTCAGACCCGGCACCCCCGGGCGCAGGGCGCACATGCCCCGGATGATCATCTGGATGGGCACCCCGGCCTGGCCGGCGGCATAGAGCCGGTTGATGAGGTCTCTGTCCACCAGGTTGTTGATCTTGAGGGTGATACCGCTGGGTTGCCCCGCCTTGGCGTTGGTCAGCTCGTTGTCGATGAGGCGATAGAGCTGGCGGCGGCTGTTGATGGGGGAGACCAGCAGGTGGTTGAACTTGTAGCGCCGGTACGGGTACTCGATGTACTCGAACACGCTCTCCACCTCGGCGGTGATGTCCGGATGGCGGGTCAGCAGGGAGAAGTCGGTGTAGATCTTGGCGGTCTTCTCGTTGAAGTTGCCGGTCCCGATATGGGCGTAGCGCACCGCCTCGCCGTTCTCGTGGCGGGTGATGAGGCAGAGCTTGGAGTGGATCTTGAGGCTGGGCACCCCGAACACCACCTTGACGCCTGCGTCGGTCAGGATGTTGGCCCAGTCGATGTTGGCCGCCTCGTCGAAGCGGGCGCGCAGCTCCACCACCACGGTCACTTTCTTGCCGTTGTTGGCGGCGTCGATGAGGGAGTGGATGATCCGCGACTTCTTGGCCACCCGGTAGATGTTGATGCGAATGGCGCTGACCGCCGGGTCGAAGGCCGCCTGGCGCACCAGCTCGGTGAAGTGGTGGAACTTGTGGTACGGGTAGTAGAGCAGGATGTCCTGCTTGGCGATGGCGTCGAAGGCGTTGACGAAGCCGTCAAAGTCGCGGCAGTCCAGGGCCGGCAGCTTGGGGTTTTCCAGATAATCCCGGCCCACATTGGGGAAGCCGATGAAATCCTTGAAGTTGTGATAGCGCCCACCGGGCATGATGGCGTCGTAGGAGCTGATCTGCAGCTTGAGCTTCAAGAAGCTTATCATGGCCGCCGGCATTTCCCGCTCGTAGACGAAGCGCACCGGCATGGCGGTGAGGCGCTGTTTCAAGCCGTCACTCATCTTGTCCACCAGGCTCAAGTCCAGCTGGTCGGAGAGGTCATATTCGGCATCCCGGGTCAGCTTGACCGCGTAGGCGGCAATCTCGTCGTAGTCGAAGAAGCCCTTGAAGATCTCGTCCAGACAGAAGCGGATAACGTTGTCCAGGATGATGATCTGCTTCTTGCGACGGGTGCCCTCCGGCGGTAGCTGGAAGAAGCGGGGCAGATCGTCGGTGGGTACTTCCACCAGGGCGTACTGGATCACCTGGCCGTTCTTCTTCATCTCGATGGCGAGATAGGTGTGCTCGTCTTTCAGGAACTTGACCGGGTTGACCTCCTTGTTGAGGAGGATGGGAATGATGTGGCGCAGCACCTTTTCCCGGAAGAAGATCCGCAGCCACTGCTGGATGGACTCGGAGAGCTGGCTTTCGTTCACCAGGAAGATGTTGTGGCGAGCCAGCGCGATCAGCAGCTCCTTGTAGGTGTTGTCGAACGCCTCGCCGAGCGCCATCACCTTCTGCTGGATGGCGCGCAGCAGCACCTTGGCCTCGTCGTCGCCGCCGTGGACTTCGTTGATGAGGATGCGGCGCTTGACGTCCGACACCCGTACCTTGAAGAACTCGTCCTGATTGGAGGAGAAAATCCCGAGGAAGCGGACCCGCTCGATGAGGGGTACCGTCTTGTCCATCGCCTCTTGCAACACCCGTTCATTGAATGAGAGCCAGCTAAGCTCTTTCTCTTCATACTGCTTGTCGGTGCTCATCTGGTGCCTCTTTGCTCTGGTTGCGTCTGCGCGGAAGTTATGGCGTCAAACCATGACAAATTTATGACAGGCGACACTATTCGCTCAGATCCTGATCGATGTCGACGACGAGGTCGTCGGAGAGGGACTCCAGGGCCGTGACGAGATCGTCCAGTTCGAGCTGCGGCGGCAGGGCCACCAGGGCGTGGGCATAGAAGAGGGGGGCGCCTGAGTGGGGCGCAGGTTCGCAACCTGTGGTGAGGTCGGCGACGTTGATGTTGAGCTGTCGCAGGATGCTGGCCACTTCGTGGACGATGCCCGGTCTGTCGTTGCCGGTGACGCTCAGCATCACCTGATGGGCCGGTTGCGGGCTGAGCTGCCCTTCGGCGAAGCTCACGGTGAGGCCAGGCAGCATCACCAGGGCCTCGCACAGGCTGCGGTAATGCTCGTCAGGCACGGCGACGTGCAAAATGCCGGCAAATTGCCCCGCCAGCTCGCTCATGGAGCTGGCCAGCCAGTTGCCCTGCTGCCGGGTGATGGTATCGGCCAGGCTCTCGACGATCCCGGGTTTGTCTGCGCCGATCACGGTGACGACCAATTGCTTTTGCATCCTGCTCTCCTTGAATGGGGCTGCGTGGGGTCCGTTGACACCTGGCGGCGACGGGGTGCGCGCCAGAACGTCCATGGGCTCTAGCATTGTGCCTGCTGTGACAGGTCATATGAAGCCCGCCTTGCGCAAATTCAGTGAAAAAACGCGAATGCCGGGACGGGCTTGATTTCTGCGCTGCCTGAGTCGCTTTCCCCGTGGTAGAGTGTGCCCCTTCCTCTGGTGTGAACTGAATTTGTCTTGTAAACGGGATGTGCGTGTATGAATAGCCTTGTCGTATCGGGAGCCGTGTTGCTGGGGTTGCTCCTGCTGGTGATCGTCTGGCGCAGGGAGAAAGGGGGCAAGGCCGAGCCCTATGATCTGCAGGAAACCTTGATGAGCCCAGCGGAGCGCACCTTCTTCGGGGTGCTTGATCAGGCGGTGGGGGACAAGGCCCATGTCTTTGCCAAGGTACGAGCCTCCTATGTACTGACGCCCGAGGCGCACCTTGGCAAGGGCAAGCGCCAGCAGGCGCTCGGCAAGATAGGGGAGAAGCACTTCGATTTTCTGCTCTGCCACCCGGCGGATCTCTCTTTCCTGTGTGCCGTGGAGCTGGATGACGAGGGGCACCGCCACCAGAAGCGCAAGGCGCGGGATCTCTTCCTGAAGGCGGCCTGCGATGGCGCCGGCCTGCCGCTGTTGCAGATCCCGGCCAGCAGCCACTACCAGGTCGACGAGTTGCGGGAGCAACTGCTGCCCCTGCTGGCGAGAACGACGGCGCCGGTGGATGACCTGCTGCCCGGCGAGCGCCGCGAACCGACCTTCAGCCCGCTGCTGCTCGATGGTGTCGATCTGGGCACGTCACACCCGGGGGTTGCCAGGGAGCCCCAGGTGCCGCCCCCCCAGGCCGAAGAGGCAATGCCCGTGTTGATGGAGGAGAATCCCTTCCTCGATCCGGATGAGGAGGAGCCCCGGGAGACGATCCCCCATTGCCCCCGCTGTGCCGCGCCCCTGGTGGCACGGGAAGCACGAAAGGGTCCCCACGCCGGTCGCCTGTTCCTCGCCTGCAGCCGGTTTCCCGAGTGCCGCTATGCCGCTCCCCAGGAGAGCGTGAAGCACTGATCCCTCCTCTGACGCCGCGCCCTGTCGGCGTCATTCTTTCCCCTTCGCTGGTTTTCATCCGATACTTAATCTGGCTGGAAGCGTGATCCCCGTCCCGCCAGGGTCCGGGAGGATGCGACAAGTTTTGACAATCCGCCAGAATTTTGGCACTTTGTCCCCCTTATGACACAGTGCGAAATTGGTTTTAATAAGCACTTAAAAAACAATAACTTGGCGTCAGGTGTGAAAATATGGATAGGATGGCTATGGGTGTGCTGCTTGTTGATGCCGATGATGTGCGGCGCCAGCAACTGGGGACTGTGCTCTCCTTCATGGGGATCCCCTGGCAGGAGGTGGTAGAGAGCGATCTCGATGTGGCCATCGAGACTGCCGGGC
The DNA here is from genome assembly GCF_040908115.1 of Aeromonas sp. R7-1. NCBI lineage: Bacteria > Pseudomonadati > Pseudomonadota > Gammaproteobacteria > Aeromonadales > Aeromonadaceae > Aeromonas > Aeromonas sp. R7-1. Next base: position 93,181 of record NZ_JBFODD010000048.1, read on the forward strand.
CCTTGCAGGGGATTCTGGCCGGGGAACTGCGCGAGCGCGCCCTGAGTGAGCTGCTTGCCGCCCACCCTCGTCTGCCCTTTCTCTCCCTGATGCCAGCGAGCCATGGCTGCAGCAACTTCATCGGGGTGGCCGAGGCCCCCTTTACCTATGAGTCCCTCACCCGTCACCTGCACTTCTGCCAGGCCTTCATCTCCCTGCATCCCCGTCATCAGACCCACGACAAGGGTCAGACCCTGCTGCGCCTGCTGGTGGGCAAGGGGAGGGGCATCCAGGAGGTGCGCCGTCTCATCGGCCAGGTGGCCGAGACCGACGCCAACGTACTGATCCTCGGTGAGTCCGGGACCGGCAAGGAGGTGGTGGCTCGCGCCATCCACGAGCTGTCCGCCCGAAGCGCGGGGCCCTTCGTGCCCATCAACTGCGGCGCCATTCCGGCGGAGCTGCTCGAGAGCGAGCTGTTCGGTCACGAGAAGGGGGCCTTCACCGGTGCCATTGCCGCCCGGCGCGGCCGCTTCGAACTGGCCCAGGGGGGCACCCTCTTCCTCGACGAAATCGGCGACATGCCGCTGCCGATGCAGGTCAAGTTGCTGCGGGTGCTGCAGGAGCGCCAGTTCGACCGGGTCGGGGGCGGCAAGGCCGTCCAGGCAGATGTGAGGGTGATCGCGGCGACCCACCGGGATCTGGAAGCCATGATCCGCACCCAGGCATTTCGCGAAGATCTCTACTACCGCCTCAACGTGTTCCCCATCGAGACGCCCCCCCTGCGGGATCGGGCCGACGACATCCCGCTGCTGCTGCAGGAGCTGCTCAATCGCCATGCCGAACAGCACAAGGGGATCATCCGTCTGACCCAGCGCGCCATGGAGTCCCTGATGCAGTACGCCTGGCCCGGCAACGTGCGCGAGCTGTCCAACCTCATCGAGCGCCTGCTCATCCTCTATCCGAACCAGATCGTCGATGTGGCGGATCTGCCCGGCCGCTATCGCCTGCTGCCCTGCGAGCCACGAGATGAACGGCTCACCGAGATGGACGAGCGGGACGCCTTGGCTGCCGTGTTCCAGTCCCCACCAGAGCTGGATCCCGGCATCGCCATGCCCCTGCCCATGCAGTTGCCCCAGGAAGGAGTCAACCTCAAGGAGATGCTGGCCGACCTCGAGGTGGAGCTGATCCGCCAGGCCCTGGAGTCCCAGGACGGGGTGGTGGCCCGCGCCGCCGACCTGCTCAGCATGCGCCGTACCACCCTGGTGGAGAAGATGAAGAAGTACGGCATGAGCAAGGACAATTGAGGTCAATGCTTTGACGCATTGACCCAATGCATTGATAAATAACGTCTATTTTGCTGGCATGGAAATTGAATAAGCTGACTCAATCGCCAGTTTGAGGTCAGCTTTATGACAATCTTGCAGCAGGATGCCCCCCTCCAGTCACATGAAGTGAGTCAGCTTTACGCCATCTTCACGGCGCTGCCGACCGGCGTGCTGCTGCTCGATGGCGAGGGGCTGATCACCCGCGCAAACCCTGCCGCCCTGGCGCTGCTGGGGGAGCCACTGGAGGGCCTCTCCTGGCGCCAGATCATCGCCCGCTGCTTCGAACCCCGTGAGGATGACGGTCACGAGATCTCCTTGCGAGACGGCCGTCGGGTCCAGCTGTCGACCCAGCCGCTGCCGGATCAGCCCGGCCAACTGGTGTTCATTACCGACTTGACCGAGACCCGCCAGTTGCAGGACAGGGTCAACCACATGAAGCGCCTCTCCGCCCTTGGCAACATGGCGGCTTCTCTGGCGCACCAGATCCGCACCCCGCTCTCCGCCGCCATGCTCTATGCGGCCAACCTGGCCAACCGCACCCTCAAGCCTGAATCCCGCAGCCAGTTCCAGCAAAAATTGATGGCCAGGTTGCAAGACCTGGAAAAACAGATCAACGACATCCTGCTGTTTGCCCGCAATGGCGACAACCAGGTGGTGGCGCCCCTCTCGGTGCAGGGCTTGCTGGCGGAAGTGCAGGCGGGGGCCGAAGCCTTCTGCCAGCAGCAGGGCTGCGCCTTGCATCTGGAGGCCCCTGAGCCCGATCTCTGTCTGCTTGCCAACAGCAGTGCCCTGGCGGGGGCCATCAACAACCTCATCGCCAACGCCCGGCAGGCCGGTGCCGATTCGCTCCTGGTGAGCGCTGCACGCAGCGGCAACCGGGTGGAGATGCGGGTCATCGACAACGGCAAGGGGATGGCCCCCTCCCTGCTCAACCAGATCTTCGAACCCTTCTTTACCACCCGTTCCCAGGGCACGGGCCTCGGTCTTGCGGTGGTGCAGTCGGTGGTACGAGCCCATCAGGGGGAGGTAAGCGTGGCCTCGGTCCCTGGCGAGGGCACCTGTTTTACCCTGTCCTTCCCCCTGCATCAGCAACAGGTTCAGTTGGGGGGCGTGGCATGATGCGCGCAAAAGCCGGAGCGCCGGTGAAGATGATTCTCGACAAGGCCATGTTGGTTGTAGGAGGTGTGGCATGACCCAGGCTCGTATTCTGGTGGTGGAAGATGACAACGGCCTGCGCGAGGCGCTGGTGGATACCCTGCTGCTCGGTGGCTATGAGTGCCGCGAGGTGGACAGCGGCGAGCGGGCCCTGCTTGCCCTGTCCCGTCAGCGCTTTGACATGGTGATCTCCGACATCCAGATGGGGGGCATGGATGGTCTGACCCTGCTCGCCAACATCCGCCAGCAATATCCCCAGGTGCCTGTGCTCCTGATGACGGCCTACGCCAACATCGACGGGGCGGTGCGCGCCATGCGCGAGGGGGCGATCGACTATCTGGCCAAGCCCTTCTCCCCCGAGGTGCTGCTCAACCAGGTCAGCCGTTATGTGCCGGCCCAGAAGGTGGAGAAGCGTGCCGTGGTGTACGGGGACCCCAGGACTGCGGAGCTGTTCCAGCTGGCGACCCGGGTGGCGAGAAGCGAAGCTACCGTCATGGTGACCGGACCGAGCGGGACGGGCAAGGAGGTGTTGGCTCGCTACATTCACGACCACTCCAGCCGGGCAGAGCAGGCCTTCGTCGCCATCAACTGCGCCGCCATTCCGGAGAACATGCTGGAGGCGACCCTGTTTGGCTACGAGAAGGGCGCCTTCACCGGTGCGGTGCAGGGGTGCCCTGGCAAGTTCGAGCAGGCTCAGGGAGGAACCCTGCTGCTCGACGAGATCACCGAGATGGATCTGGGGTTGCAGGCCAAGCTGCTGCGGGTCTTGCAGGAGAAAGAGGTGGAGCGGCTCGGCAGCCGCAAGATGATCCCCCTCGATGTGCGGGTCATTGCCACCAGCAACCGGGATCTGAAAAAAGCGGTGCAGGACGGGTTGTTCCGCGAGGATCTCTACTACCGCCTCAACGTCTTCCCCCTGCGCTGGACGGCGCTCTGGGAGCGCCCGGGGGACATCCTTCCCCTGGCGGAGCATCTGCTGGCGCTGCATGCCAGCCAGATGGGGCTGTCGACGCCGCAGCTCGCAGAGGACGCCCGAGAGCGTCTGATGGCTCACCCCTGGCCCGGCAACGTGCGCGAGCTCGACAACGTGGTGCAGCGCGCCCTGATCCTCAGTCCAGACGGCCTCATCGACTGTGAGCACCTGATCCTGGAGGAGACGGACGAGACCCTGGTGCGGCCGCTCGAGCGGCTGTCAGGGGAGGGGCTTGGCGGCGAACTCAAGCAGCAGGAGCACCAGATCATTCTGGACACCCTGCAGGAGTGCAACGGCAGTCGCAAAGCGGTGGCCGACAAGCTCGGCATCAGCCCGCGCACCCTGCGCTACAAGCTGGCCCAGATGCGTGACGCCGGCATCGAGCTGCCCGCCTAGGCCTGACAGGCGCATGGCCTTGCCGGTCCGGCTCGATTATCATGGGCCCTGACGATCGGAATCCGGCTCCCCGCACAGTGCGTGGGGAGCCCAGCTAGGAGACCCCCATGATCTCTCATCGTAAACTGGAAAGCCTGCTCAACCACCTGCTCGAACCCCATGCCATCAAGGATTACTGCCCCAACGGCCTGCAGGTGGAGGGGCGCGAGCGCATTCGCAAGGTGGTGACCGGCGTCACCGCCAGCCAGGCCCTCATCGATGCCGCCGTGGCCGCCGATGCTGACGCCATCCTGGTCCATCACGGCTACTTCTGGAGCGGCGAGCCGGCCCAGATCACCGGCATGAAGCAGCGTCGTCTCAAGACCCTCTTGACCCACGACATCAACCTGTTTGCCTACCACCTGCCGCTGGACGTGCACCCCGAGGTGGGGAACAACGCCCAGCTTGCCAGGCTGCTCGGCATCAAGGTGCGTCGCGGCCTCGAACCCTGGAACAGCAAGAGCGTCGCCATGGTGGGGAAGCTGGAGGAGCCCATGAGCGGCAGCGATTTTGCCAAGCTGATTGCCGAGCGTCTCGGTCGCGAGCCGCTTCATTGTGGTGACAGTGGTCCCGAGCTCATCCGCTCCGTGGCCTGGTGCACCGGCGGTGGTCAGAGCTACATCAGCCAGGCGGCGGAGCAGGGCATCGATGCCTTCATCTCCGGCGAAGCCTCCGAGCAGACCATCCACACCGCCCGCGAGATGGGCATGCACTTCTACGCCGCAGGCCACCACGCCACCGAACGTTACGGCGTCAAGACGCTGGGAGAGTGGCTCGCCACCGTACACGGGTTGGAGGTGACCTTTATCGATATCGACAATCCGGTGTAGGGCCGATTAGCCGCGCAGCGGCGTCATTGGACGTGATGACAACCATTGCGCTGGTCGATGGAAATGACAAGGGAGGCCTAAGCCTCCCTTGTTGTGTCTTACTGCTGCTAGCGGTTACTCGCTGGCATAGCCTGCCAGGCCAAGCTGCTTGCCATCGAGGAAGGCAGACCCTTCTCGCATCTGCAAGCGCCCTTCACAGAACCACTGCACCACCAGGGGGTAGATGCTGTGCTCCTGCACCTGGACCCGGGCGGCGACCTCGTCGGCACTGTCCCCTTCGAAGATGGGGACCCGTGCCTGGAGGATCACCGGGCCGCCGTCAAGCTCTTCGGTGACGAAGTGGACGCTGGCGCCGTGCTCGTCATCACCGGCCTCGATGGCGCGCTGGTGGGTGTGCAGACCCTGGTATTTCGGCAGCAACGAGGGGTGGATATTGATCATCCTCCCCGCGAAGTGGCGCACGAGGTCGGCGCTCAGGATCCGCATAAAGCCGGCCAGCACCACCAGATCCGGCTGATAATCCGCCATCAGAGCCAGCAGGGCGACATCATACTCCTCCCGGCTGGCGAACTGCTGCTGGGCCAGGATGGCGGTTGCCACCCCGGCTTCCCTGGCCCGCACCAGGCCATAGGCATCAGCCTTATTGCTGATGACGCCGACCACCTGACCGGCAATCTTGCCGCCGGCACAGCCGTCGAGGATGGCCTGCAGGTTGCTGCCGCTGCCTGAGATGAGGACGAGGATGCGTTTCATAGGGGAGGTCATCTGGCCGTTGATCCGATCATTCATTGAATGATGACCTGCTCCTCACCATCGGCCGCCTTGGCGATGTGGCCGATGTGCCAGGCGTTCTCGCCTTCGGCCTTGAGCAGGGCCAGGGCCTTGTCAAGCTGATCCGCCGGCAGGGCGATGATCATGCCGACGCCGCAGTTGAAAGTGCGATACATCTCGTGGCGGGTGACGTTGCCTGCCTGTTGCAGCCAGCTGAACACCGCCGGCCACTGCCAGCTCTGCTCGTCGATCACCGCCTGGGTGTTGGCGGGCAGCACGCGCGGGATGTTCTCCCAGAAGCCGCCGCCGGTGATGTGGGACAGGGCGTGGATCTCGCACTCCTTGATGAGCTTGAGCACGGGCTTCACGTAGATGTGGGTCGGCTCCAGCAGGGCGTTGGCCAGGGTGGTCTCACCCAGCGGCTGCTGCACGTCGGCCTTGGAGACTTCCAGGATCTTGCGAATGAGGGAGAAGCCGTTGGAGTGGGGACCGCTGGCGGCCAGGGCGATCAGGGCATCCCCTTCGCCAACCTTGCTGCCGTCGATGATCTCGCTCTTTTCCACCACGCCGACGCAGAAACCGGCGATGTCGTAATCTTCCCCTTCATACATGCCAGGCATTTCGGCAGTTTCACCGCCAACCAGGGCACAGCCGGACTGTTCGCAGCCGGCGCCGATGCCGGTGACCACGGCAGCGGCAGTGTCCACGTCCAGTTTGCCGGTGGCATAGTAGTCGAGGAAGAAGAGGGGCTCGGCGCCCTGCACGATGAGGTCATTGACGCACATGGCGACCAAGTCGATCCCCACGGTGTCGTGCTTCTTCAGGTCGATGGCCAGACGCAGCTTGGTGCCCACCCCGTCGGTACCGGAGACCAGTACCGGTTCCTTGTAGCCAGCAGGGATTTGACACAGGGCCCCAAAGCCGCCAAGACCACCAAGGACTTCAGGACGACGAGTGCGTTTTGACACGCCCTTGATACGTTCAACCAGTGCATTGCCGGCATCGATATCTACGCCAGCATCCTTGTAGCTCAGTGAGGTTTTGTCAGTCACGCGTATTCCCCGTCATATAAAGAAGTGGAGGGTAAAATTCGGGGCGTATTCTACCAGCGGGCACGAAAAACCAGAAAGAAAATCGTTTGCGCGTTTTTGAATCGAAAAGCTCTACAAGCCGTGGCTTTTGTTGTATGATTCCGCGATTTTTTTGGCGCCGGTTAGAGGAGATAATAATGAAAGTCGTTGAAGTCAAACACCCCCTGGTCAAGCACAAGATCGGCCTGATGCGCGAAGGCGACATCAGCACCAAGCGTTTCCGTGAACTGGCCAAGGAAGTGGGCAGTTTGTTGACCTACGAAGCGACCTCTGACTTCGAAACCGAAAAAGTGACCATCGATGGCTGGAACGGCCCTGTGGAAGTCGACCAGATCAAGGGCAAGAAGGTCACCGTCGTGCCCATCCTGCGCGCCGGTCTTGGCATGATGGACGGCGTGCTGGAGCACATGCCGAGCGCCCGCGTCAGCGTGGTCGGTATCTATCGCGATGAAGAGACCCTGCAGCCTGTCCCCTACTTCGAGAAGATCGTCAGCAACATCGAAGAGCGTCTTGCCCTGGTCATCGACCCCATGCTGGCCACCGGCGGCTCCATGATCGCCACCATCGATCTGCTCAAGAAGAAAGGTTGCCAGTCCATCAAGGTGCTGGTGCTGGTTGCCGCGCCGGAAGGCATCAAGGCCCTGGAAGCCGCTCACCCGGACGTGGAGCTGTTCTGTGCCTCCATCGACCAGGGGTTGAACGAGAAAGGCTATATCGTCCCGGGTCTGGGGGATGCTGGCGACAAGATCTTCGGCACCAAGTAAGCATCACCCCATCGCCGCGCCCAAGGCGCGCAAACGGAGCCGGCACCCTGCCGGCTCCGCTGTTTCTCCCCCCTTTGCTTGCTGCCATGCGCGCCTTGCCGCTACCATAAGCACCATCCCCCATTTCGAGAATCTTCTTTATGCTGAAACGCTTAGCGACTCTCCTCTGCTGCTGTCTGCCACTCGTGGTGTCGGCCGCCCAGGTAACCGACCTCTATCAGGGCAAGGCTCCCACCAGTGGCGACATGACGGCCGCCCAGTCCCAGGCGCTGGGGGATGTGCTCGTCAAGGTGACGGGCAAGCGCGATATCCTCACCCAGCCGGATGTGGTGAAGGCCCTGGCGGCGCCGGCGGATTACGTGCAGCAATACAGCTATCAGGACATCGGCTCGGTCAAGTTTCTCAAGGCGGATTTCAATGTGGCCAAGGTGAACGCCCTGGTCGGCCAGAGCAAGTTTGCCCTGCTGGGCCCGGTGCGGCCGCAGGTCGCCATCTGGCTGGTGGTCGACGAAGGGGAGCGGCGCATTCTGCCGGATCAGTCCGGCGATGGCTGGTCCGAGGCGCTGCGTGCTCAGACCCAGGCCATGGGGCTGCCGGTCAGTCTCCCGCTGATGGACTTGGATGACAACATGGCGGTCAATGCCACCGATGTCTGGGGCCGCTTTGCCGATCCCGTGCTCAAGGCGAGCCAGCGTTACGGCGCCGAAATGGTGGTGCTCGGCAAACTGAGCCCGGAGGGGGAGGCCTGGAGCATCGACTGGGGTCTTTATGGGACCAAGCCGGGGGCGCAGGCAGGAGAGCTGACCGAGCTGACCAAGGGCTCGGGTTCAGGTACCCAGGCCGAGGTGGCAAAGGGCTTTGCCGATGCCCTTGCCGGTTGGCTGGTGCAGCAGTACGGTACCCGTCTCTCCGGTGTCGCCTCCAGCCAGACCCTGGTGGTGGAGGGGCTGTCCGACATCGATGGCATGATCCAGATCCAGAAGCTGCTGCAGGGGATGGCCAGTGTCACCAAGGTGGCCATCGGCAAGCTGGAAGGGGACAAGGTGACCTTCAACCTCTCGCTGCAGGGGGACAAGGCCGAGCTGGTGAGGGGGTTGCAACTGGAGAGTCGCCTGCATCAGGTGGAAGACAACGAGAGCGGCCTGCGCTATCAATGGTCGCAGCCCTGATCCCGGGGAAGGATCCTGACCGCCCGGCATGGTCCGGGCGGTTCTCTATCTGCCCCGCTGGTGATACACTTGCCCGCAAATATCACAGTCAAAGCCCAACGAGTGAAGCAACCGGCCCAACTGTCTTTAGCCGTACAACTACCGGATGATGAAACCTTCGTCAGTTTTTATCCCGGCAACAACGCCCATCTGATCACCGCCCTCAAGAATGCGGCCATCGGTCAGGGCTCGCCCTTCCTCTATTTCTGGGGAGCCAAGGGGTCGGGCCGCTCCCATCTGCTCCATGCTACCTGTGCCGAGGTCAACGCCCGCGACGCGGCGGCTGCCTATCTCTCCCTCGATCAATTCGAACAGCTCGACCCCAGCATGCTCGATGCCCTGGAGAGCCTGCCCCTGGTCTGTCTTGACAGCCTGGAGGCGATCGCCGGCAACGCCCTGTGGGAGCGGGCGCTGTTCGACTTCTACAATCGCTGGAAGGAGAAGGGGGAGGGGACGCTCATCGTTACCGGCTGCAGCGCGCCACGCAAGCTGGGGCTGCAACTGCCGGATCTCGCGTCCCGTCTCGACTGGGGAGTGAGCTTCCACCTCGACGAGCTGGACGACGAGGGCAAACTCAGCGCCCTGCAACTGCGCGCCGAGCTGCGGGGTTTCAAGCTGCCCATCGACGTGGGCCGTTTCCTGCTCAATCGCCTCTCCCGCGACATGCGCACCCTGCTTGCCACCCTCAATCGTCTCGACAACGCCTCCTTCCGTGCCAAGCGCAAGCTGACCATCCCTTTCGTCAAAGAGATCCTCGAGCTCTGAAAACCTATCCCATTAGGCTATCTTATTCGCCATTTTGAACCTGGGCAGTGCTCGAAATCCTCACGTACTACAGTACGCTCCGGTTTCTGCGCGCTGTCCGTGTTCAAACTGCCTTCAACGATTACGCCTACTGGGAGAGGTTCTAAGCCCCATAACGACAAACCCCGGGACTTGGCCGGGGTTTGTTTGCGAGCATTACTCAGCTATCAGTGGAACTGATCCTCTTCGGTCGAGCCGGTCAGCGCGGTCACCGACGACTGGCCGCCCTGAATGACGGTGGTCACCTTGTCGAAGTAACCGGTACCCACTTCCTGCTGGTGTGCCACGAAGGTGTAGCCCCGCTCGGCGGCGGCGAATTCCGGCTGCTGCACCATCTCGACATAGTGCTTCATTCCCTCGCCACGGGCGTACTGGTAGGCCAGCTCGTACATGTGGAACCACATGTTGTGGATACCCGCCAGGGTGATGAACTGGTACTTGTAGCCCATGTCGGAGAGCTCCTGCTGGAAGCAGGCGATGGTGGCATCGTCCAGGTTCTTCTTCCAGTTGAAGCTCGGGGAACAGTTGTAGGCCAGGATCTTGTCCGGGTACTGGGCCTTGATGGCCTCGGCAAATTTGCGCGCCTCGTCCAGATCGGGCTTGGCGGTCTCGCACCACACCATGTCGGCGTAAGGGGCGTAGGCCAGGCCGCGGGAGATGGCCTGCTCGATGCCGGCCTGCACCTTGTAGAAGCCCTCACTGGTGCGCTCACCGGTCAGGAAGCCGGCATCGTAGGGGTCGGCATCCGTGGTCAGCAGATCCGCTGCGTTGGCGTCGGTGCGGGCGATCACCAGGGTGGTGGTGCCGCAGACATCTGCCGCGAGGCGGGCTGCGATGAGCTTTTGCACCGCTTCCTGGGTCGGGACCAGTACCTTGCCGCCCATGTGGCCGCACTTTTTCACGGACGCGAGCTGATCTTCGAAGTGCACGCCGGCGGCGCCCGCTTCAATCATCCCCTTCATCAGCTCGAAGGCGTTCAGCACGCCGCCGAAACCTGCCTCCGCATCCGCTACGATGGGCAGGAAGTAGTCGATGAAGCCCTTGTCCTCTGGTCCAACCTTGTTGGCCCACTGGATCTGGTCGGCCCGGGCGAAGGAGTTGTTGATGCGCTCCACCACGGACGGCACCGAGTTGGCCGGGTAGAGGGACTGATCCGGGTACATGGTGGAGGAGAGGTTGTTGTCCGCCGCCACCTGCCAGCCGGAGAGATAGATGGCTTCGATGCCGGCCTTGGCCTGCTGCACCGCCTGGCCGCCGGTCAGGGCGCCGAGGCAGTTTACATAGCCTTTCTTGGCGCCGCCGTGGATCAGCTCCCACAGTTTGTCGGCGCCGCGTTGGGCCAGAGTGTGTGCCGGCTGCAGGCTGCCACGCAGGTTCACCACGTCCTCGGCGCTGTAGCCGCGCTTGATCCCTTTCCAGCGGGGGTTTTCTGCCCAGTCTTTCTCGATAGCCTGGATCTGTTGCTCACGGGTCAGTGCCATATCAGTTCCCTCTTTCATTGATTTCACGTTTCCATTGACTTGTTATGGGGGCCGTTACCGGCCCGGGTCTCACAGCCGCTCGTAGCCGGGCAGCGTCAGAAAATCGATGAGTGTGTCGGCGCAGGTGATCTCGTCCATCAGGGCGCTCGCCTCGGCGAAACGGCCCGATTGCCAGCGGGCCTCGCCCACTTCGCCTCTGACCACCTCCTGCTCCTCGGCCAGCATCTGGCGGAACAGCGCCTTGGTCACCGCCTGACCGTTGGAGAGGGTCTTGCCGTGGCGGATCCACTGCCAGATGGAGGTGCGGGAGATCTCGGCGGTGGCGGCATCTTCCATCAGTCCGTAGATGGGCACGCAGCCGTTGCCGTTGATCCAGGCTTCCAGATATTGCAGGGCGACGCGGATATTGGTGCGCATGCCCGCCTCGGTGCGCTCGCCCTCACAGGGGGCCAGCAGGTCGGCGGCCGTGATGGGGGCATCCTGCTCGCGCAGCACGCCGATCTGGTTCTGGGCACCCGCCGGAATGGTGGCGTTGAACACCGCCATGGCGGTATCGGCCAGACCGGGGTGGGCGACCCAGGTGCCATCGTGGCCGTTGTCGGCCTCGCGCTGCTTGTCCGCGTGCACCTTGGCAAACACCTGTTCGTTGACGGCCGCGTCCTTGGCCGGAATAAAGGCAGCCATGCCCCCCATCGCCAGCGCGCCGCGCTTGTGGCAGGTCTTGATGAGGAGTCGCGAGTAGGCAGAGAGGAACGGCTTGTCCATGGTCACCACCTGACGATCCGGCAGGACGCGATCCGGGTGGTTTTTCAAGGTCTTGATATAGCTGAAGATGTAGTCCCAGCGACCGCAGTTGAGGGCAACGATGTGATCCTTCATCTGATAGAGCAGCTCGTCCATCTCGAATACCGCCGGCAGGGTCTCGATGAGTACGGTGGCCTTGATGGTACCGCGGGGCAGACCGAATTTGTCCTCGGTCCAGGCGAACACCTCGCTCCACCAGCGCCCTTCCAGATGGCTCTGCAGCTTGGGTACGTAGAAGTAGGGACCGGAGCCCTTGGCCAGCAACGCCTTGTGGTTGTGCAGGAAATAGAGGGCGAAGTCGAACAGGCCGCCGGGAATGGGGGCACCATCAAAGGTGACGTGCTTCTCCGGCAGATGCAGACCGCGCACCCGGCAGATGAGCACGGCCGGGTTGGGATTCAGGGTATAGGCCTTCCCCTCCGGGCTCTGGTAGGCAATGGTGCCGTTGACCGCATCGCGCAGGTTGATCTGGCCCTCGATCACCTTGTTCCAGGCCGGGGCCAGGGAGTCCTCGAAGTCGGCCATGAAGACCTTGACGTTGGCGTTGAGGGCATTGATCACCATTTTGCGCTCGACCGGGCCGGTGATCTCCACACGGCGGTCCTGCAGATCGGCGGGAATGCCGCGCACCGTCCAGTCACCATCGCGAATGTGGGCGGTCTCTGGCAGGAAGTCCGGCAACTCGCCGCCATCGATACGGGCCTGGCGTGCGACTCGCTGCTTCAGCAGCTCATTGCGTTGGGGAGCGAAACGTTCCACCAGTTCGGACACCAGGGCCACCGCATCCGGCGTCAGGATCTGCGCGTAATCGGGAAGCATCTCGCCTTGAATGCGCAGGCGGGTGCTGCTGATGGTCTGGGCCGGTGCCGACATAGTGGGTACTCCTCCAAAAGTTACATTTTGAATTTATTAACTACGACTAACGTCTATATCCCTTTCTTTCAAACTCCCCGTAACAGCGGGGTAACACGATTCATAAGGTGCAAAAGAATGGCGGATTCGTCAACTTGATTTTTAAAACAGGTGTTTTTTGATGATAGTTAAGATGCTGTTTTAAATGGATTTATGTGATTAGTGCAAAAGCTCTTTGCAGATGGTTATGCTCTTGGGTTGCCGGGGCGGCAGGGGGGAGGATTTCGGTAGAGGGGATGGGTTAAAAATGTAATTAATTACGTAATAAAATTACAAATGCAAAAACAAATCCCGACATTACTCCAAGCTTTGCAAAAACAGCTGTATGAAATGCCTTCGTTCAATCCAGCCTGCATGGGGGCTATGAAGTAACCGGGTAGTGAACTGGCGTTTAAAACTAAAATGTCAAATTGAGTCAAAATGGCGAAGGCGAACAGGAGAGAGGGAAATGACGAGCAATAACGTAGGTTTGTATCAAGCCGTGTCCATGAAGGAGAGGGAGGTTGGAACGCAGCAGATGGTCAATTAAACTGATTTTTGAAGAAAAACCAGCATTTTGTCGTTATTTGCGGTGGCGGTCTGTTGGCCTGGGTCAAGGGCGGTGCCGGACAGCAAAACCGGCGTCTTGAACCGCACTATGGCACGGGCTCGTCTCAGTAATCTTCATCCGGGGCGGCGAGATCGATCACATCGAGGTGCACTGAACTGCCAAACCCGTGCTCTGCGGAATCGAGCTCGGAGGGCGTGGGGGAGATCAGGGGCTGAACGGGCTGGGAGTCAACAGCTTGGGTCATGGATGCTTGCCTCATTGATTGCAAGCCGGTCGGTGATTCCATCACCCTAGTGTCCACCTCCCTGTTTTTATGGCCGGCGGAAAAGTTGCGTATCCTAGCGGCACTTTATGAAAGCTTCAAGTGGTTCTGTATAAAATTCATGCCAATAAAAAGCGGCGACCTGATGAACGGGGGAGGCGAGAGGGAAAAGAGGCAAGCGTCGGGCGTGCAGGCAAAAAAATAGCCCAGTCGTTTGACTGGGCTATTCTCGGGGAATTTGGTCGGTGTGAGAGGATTCGAACCTCCGACCCTCTACACCCCATGCAGATGCGCTACCTGGCTGCGCTACACACCGACGGA
>NZ_JBFODD010000049.1:0-161993 GCF_040908115.1 Aeromonas sp. R7-1
CAGTTCCCTAGACACCTCACAGCCTTAAAATGAGGCAACTATTGGAGGTGTTATGACCCGTCAGCGTTATCCAGAAACATTCAAAATCGAAGCCGTTAAACAAATCACCGAGCGCGGGCGGCCGGTGGCTGACGTTGCACGTGCCATCGGGGTATCCAGCCACAGCCTGTATGCATGGCTCAAGCAGTACGGTAAGCCTGCTGACCAGCAAATAGAAGAGTCTGCCTTGCAAGCCGAGATCCGCCGCCTGAAAACTGAACTGCGCCAGGTCACCGAGGAGCGCAATATTCTAAAGGAGGCCGCCGCGTACTTTGCCAGCGAGTCAAGGAAAGGTACGCGTTCATAACCTCCCGACTCGACCGGTACAGTGTCGTTACCCTGTGCCAAACCCTGGGGGTTCACCGAAGTGGCTTCTACGCGTGGTTGAAACAGCCCACATCGCCACGACAGCAGGAGGACGAACGACTGACCGGATTGGTCAAGCAATCCTGGCTGGAAAGTGGTGCTGTCTACGGTTATCGCAAGATCCATCGCGACCTTCGTGACGCAGGGGAAGCCTGCGGCAAGCACCGTGTGGCCAAATTAATGAAGCGGGAGGGACTGCGTTCGCAAACGGGCTATCAACGCCGCAAGGGGCATTATGGAGGCAAGAGCACGCAAGCTGCCCCAAACACGCTGGCACGTCAGTTTAAGGTGCCAGCCCCCAACATCACCTGGGTGACTGACATTACCTACATTCGCACTCAAGAAGGGTGGCTGTACCTGGCGGTGGTGCTCGACCTGTTCTCTCGCCAGATCGTCGGCTGGGCGATGAAGTCACGCATGACGGCAGACTTGGCGGTTGATGCGTTATTGATGGCCGTCTGGCGGCGTAAACCCAAGCAGCCGGTACTGGTGCATTCGGATCAGGGCAGCCAGTTTACCGGTGGTGAATGGCAGGACTTTCTGAAGGCCCACAACCTGCGTTGCAGCATGAGCCGACGGGGTAACTGTCACGACAACGCGGTCGCCGAGAGCTTCTTTCAGTTGCTCAAACGGGAGCGGATCAAGCGCAGGATTTACGCGACAAGAGACGAAGCCCGCAGCGATGTGTTTGATTATATCGAGATGTTTTACAACCCAATCAGGCGTCATGGTTCCAATGATGGGCTGTCGCCGGTAGAGTTTGAAAGGCAGTTTATTTTTCAGCAACAAAGTGTCTAGAAAACCAGGGGCGATTCAAGGAAGGCAGTGAGAGGGTCTCTGCTGCCCGCACGAAGCTTCCGGTCTCAGCAACCCGAATAAAGATCTGCATAGCCTGAATACGATCCACAGCCCTTCTCCCTTGAGACGATACCTCTACCGATAGTTCCCATGATTATTCGAAGATCATGAATTATGAAACCAGTCTGGTCATCTTTTTCAGGGTAATAGAGTGCCGTATCTTTTCGCCATTGGCTAGAAAAGAGGCTCTTGAAATGACCGGATACCTTAGAAATATTGTTAATAATCAAGATGTAAGACCAGATTCAATCTTGATCAAGGGAGCCACGATCCTCAGCATGGATGAGAACGTGGGTAACATTGAACGTGGAGACATTCTGATCAGTGGCTCAACCATTACGGCCATAGGCGAGAATCTGGAGGCGAATGGTGCCCGTGTCATCGATGCTACGAACATGATCGCCATGCCGGGGATGGTGGATTCTCATCGCCACTCCTGGGAGGGACAACTGCGCCGCATCAATCCGAATGCCACTTGTCTGGAAGACTACAGCAACGCCACGCACTTCTCTTTCGCCAAGTACTATCGCCCTGCCGATATGTATATCGGCAACCTGCTGACGGCACTGGGCTGCATTGATGCAGGCATCACCACCGTCATTGACAATTCCCATAACAGCCGCACCGCAGCTCATTCGGACGCCGCCGTCGAGGCCCTGTTGGATGCAGGGATCCGTGCCATACACGCCTCCGGCGCACCGGTATCGGGGGAATGGGACAAGGCTCATTGGCCGGGTAACTGGCAACGCCTGCAAGAGAAATATTTCAAGGACAACCCAGAGAGCCTGGTTTCCCTTGCTGTCATGGCCCAGCTGGAGCCTGCATTGTGGGCCGAGGCTCGCAGGCTGGGACTGCCGATCGTCACTGAATTCTTTGGTTCTTTTATGGCGTCTGAGCTGGAGTCACTGCATCGGCGCGGTCTGCTCGGCCCGGACAATATTTTCAATCACTGCACGTCACTGCCAGATGAGGGATGGAAGATCCTGCGAGAAGCCGGTGTCCGGGTGAATGTCTGCCCGCGCTCCGATGCGCACTATGGCATCGAGGACGGTATGTTTGCCATCCAGGCAGCGCAGCGTCATGGCATCAGCCCTGGCCTCAGCGTCGACAATGAAACCTCTTACAGCACTGATATGTTTATGGAAATGCGCGTGGCATTTTACCTGCAACGGGTGATGGGCATGCATCAACAGCATTGCTGCGGCACCGACCACTCGCTGACCACGCTGCCGGCTGCCCAACTCCTCAAATCGGCGACTGTCGATGGTGCTGCCTGTGCAGGGCTGCTGGACAAGGTAGGGAGCCTGACACCAGGAAAACAGGCGGATCTCATTCTGATCAATGCTGGCGACATCAACCTCTACCCGTCCGGCAATGCCTTTGGCACCGTGGTGCATGCGACAGAGCGCAGCAACATTGATACCGTCATGATCGGTGGACGCATCGTCAAGCAGCATGGCAAGGTGCTGGGCGTAGACAGCACGCGCCTTCGCGCCGCCATTGATGAGTCCCGTGAGCATCTGTTTGCCGCCGCCGGGTATGAGCCTGACATTTTTGCTGACGCCTTCCTGCCGCTGGCACAGGCACACTGACAGGTATGAAACCCATGAGCACGCTGTATTACGTCATCGCTTTTGCCGCAGGTCTCGGGATCACGCTGCAGACGACTCTGAATAGTCAGCTGGCACGAGGACTCGGGGGCGATTCGGTCACCGCAGCATTGTTCTCCTTCGCGGCCGGTGCATTCAGCCTTGGGATCTTCTCGCTGCTGCGTGGCGGATTATTCACCTCGCTTGCGGCCATTCCATCACAGCCTCTGTGGAGTCTGGCTGGCGGCCTGATCGGTGCTTGCGCGTTGTTCAGCTATGTCGTGCTCGCACCGAAAATCGGGTTTTCAGCCCTGCTTGGGTTGGCCATCGTCGGACAGTTGCTCTCATCCCAGGTCATCGACCATTTTGGTCTGCTTGGCACCATCCAGCGTCCGGTATCTTTGATAAAGCTGGGTGGAATGCTGGTCATGCTGACCGGGCTCGTCATCATGCTGTTCGGTGATCGGTTAGCTGAGCGCCTTATGCACTGATGAAGCGGCATTCTGATTTTTGACCTTCACGAACGTCTGCCCCTGGGGTAGACGTTCGCCAATACCTTATGAAAGTGCCAGGAGGATTAACATGTTTTCAATTGCAGTAGATGCCAGGAACACACTGGGAGAGTGCCCCCTTTGGTGTGATAAAACCCGCAGGCTGTTCTGGACGGACATTGAAGGTAGCGAGCTGCTCGCCTTTGAAGGAGATAGTAACGCGGTAACGCGCTGGTCTTTGCCTGAACGCCTCGGCTCATTCGCACTCACCGAAAAGACAGACGTTCTGCTGATGGGATTGGCATCTCGGATCGGTTTCTATGACCTGAATACTCGCAGTTTTACTGAATTGGTTTCCTCTCCGGGGGAGATCGGAACGCGAATAGGTGATGGCCGCTGCGATCGTTCAGGCAATTATGTCTTCGGCACCATGGATGATGGAGACCCGTTACAGAGTATCGGAAAATTCCACAGACTGAATGCCGCGACGCTTGATATAGAGACGTTGCCTCTTTCCGAAGTGGCTATTCCCAATAGCATCTGTTTCAGCCCGGATGGTGGCACCATGTATTACTGCGACTCGATGCAAGGGCGCATTTTCTGCTGTGATTACCCTTCCTTCGAAAATCAACGCGTGTTTACTGAAATAGAAGGAGGTGGGGTACCAGATGGTTCTTGTGTGGATGCGCAGGGCTACTTATGGAATGCAGAATGGGGAGGCAATCGGATTGTGCGCTATTGTCCGGACGGAACAATTGACTGCGTTCTTCCATCCCCTGCTATTCAGAGCACATGCCCAACGCTGGCAGGTGAGGCATTCACAACCCTATACTGCACCAGTGCACGTATTGGTCTTTCCGCGCCATCACGACATGACGGTGCGATATTAAAGGCCAGATCAAACGCCATCGCCGGCTTGCCAGAAAATCGATTTGCCGCATCAGTGGTCTCTGGAGATATGACCTTCATCTGACTGTCACCCATAAGGGGGACCATGGGGCTTTAATCCGAACAACCAAGTGCTCCCCTTCATGGCGACCTCGTCTTTCCTCGACTCAACCACTATATAGTCCACCAATCTGTCATAACAATTCGTGGCCATATTAGGGCTGGATGATGGAAGTCCTACCGTACAATATGTTCAAAAATGGTGTATTTGATATCGAATGACAGAGCAGGGTGGCCCTAGAGGAAAACGGTTTCAATCGCCTCTGGCGACATAACATGTTTAGTGCTTTGGCATAATTTAGAAACATGCTGTCTTGTTTTCTATATCTTGCAATCAACATGCATTTTAAACTCTTCTTTTTATCAGAGATAACATAGAAAATGTCAAACATAAAAAACAAGTGGCATACCATGGCACTTGTGATGGGAATCCTTTTTATTGCCGTGAACTTGCGCGTTCCTTTCACCGCTATCGCACCGGTTTTACCATTAATCCAAGACAAGTTTGAACTCAGTATCACCGCAGTAGGGTTGCTCAATTCATTACCCTTGCTTGCCTTTGCAGCATTTTCACCGTTGAGCGCCCCTGTTGCTCAGAGATTAGGACTGGAGCGAACCCTATTGGGCGCAATGGTTATTATCTCAGCAGGGATTCTACTCCGTTCCGCAGGAAGTATTTGGGCGTTGTACGTGGGCACGATCCTGATTGGAACAGGGATCGCTCTGGGGAATGTATTGTTGCCTAGCCTGATCAAACGTGATTTTTCTTCAAACATGGCATCTATGACAGGTGCTTATTCCATTACGATGGGGGCGGCAGGTGCTATCGGTTCGGCAATTATCATTCCGCTGACGCAGTTTTGGAGCTGGAATATTGCTTTGGCGCTGATAGTGGTAGCTCCGCTACTTGCGCTTACTTTATGGCTGCCACAGCTTAAAAAACACCATCAACAACAGCTATCAGTTACGAAAAAGACAACAACTGTCGAGGTTTGGAAATCCCCTCTGGCATGGCAGGTCACGTTGTTTATGGGGCTGAATGCAATGCCCTTTTATGTTGCGGTAGGCTGGCTGCCAGCGATTCTGACGGACCATGGTATCTCCTCTGCAACAGCTGGTGCCGTGCACGGAATGCTGCAGCTAACTACGGCTATTCCCGGAATAATACTGGCAGCGATGCTGCGCCGCCTGAAAGACCAGAGGCTATTGGCCGTCGTGGTCAGTCTGCTGACGGCACTGTCTCTAATGGGAATAGCCTATGCGCCCGATTTGGCAATGCTGTGGGCCGCTATTCTGGGGTTTGGCTCAGGTGCGAGCATGATGTTGGGTCTGACCTTCATCGGTTTGCGCACACAAAATGCTGGCGATGCTGCAGCCCTGTCAGGAATGGCGCAGTGTGTCGGCTATTTGATGGCGGCAATGGGACCGCTGCTGCTGGGTCAAGTGCACGATTGGTCCGGTAGTTGGACTGTGCCACTGTTGGTGACTGCTGCGCTCGCTGTGGCTGGCGCTTGTACTGGAATGGCTGCAGGACGCAATGTGCACCTGGAACCCGCATCGTCGCTGAACTGAATCTTGACGTCCGCCAGTAGGAAAAGGAAATACTCCCCTGATGATTGAAAGACGGTTGTCACCATCTCCAGGGATTTGCAGTGCATTTTATGCTGCAGAAAATATCTTGCGAATGGCCACATTCATTTCTCCAGACAGTTTTTAAGATTAGCCTCCCTGCTTTATATTATTAACTGCCGGGGGGTAATAACTGTTACTGATAAGTGCCGAGCATTATCATATGTCGAATTTTTATTAAAAATGCTGGTGAGCATGTTTGAATCGAGATGGGGCCGCCTGGAAAAACTCAAAGATTCTAGTGCGCCCAGCCTCTTGCAATCTGAAAAAGGTAGTGATTTTATGAGTAACATTCTGATTGTTAATGGCGCCAAAAGTTATGGTTTTGCCAAAGGTGAGTTAAACCAACATTATGTCAATGTCGCTTGTGAGATATTAAACCACCTTGGGCACACGGTATCTGTTACCAATGCTGATAGCGATTTTGATCCTCCAAGCGAGATAGCAAAAATTCTCAACAGCGATGTACTGATTTATCAGATGCCGGGATGGTGGATGGGGGAACCATGGACCGTTAAAAAATGGATCGATGATGTGTTTACAGAGGGTCATGGCTCTCTGTATGAAAGTGATGGCCGAACTCGCTCCGATATGTCAAAAAAATATGGCTCAGGCGGTCTTGTTCAGGACAAAAAATACATGCTCTCTCTTACATGGAATGCACCATTAGAGGCATTTAATGATCCTAAACAGTTCTTTGAAGGCCAGGGAGTGGATGGGGTATACCTGCATTTCCATAAGGCAAATCAGTTTTTGGGCATGAAAGCACTACCCACCTTTATCACAAATGATGTGGTAAAAAATCCGGATGTAGAGAATGAAACAAAGCGTTTCATCAATCATCTCACGGCTTTATTTTCTTAAGCTTATTTAGAGTAAAGCCCTTACAGGGCTTTACTTTTCCCTTTTGGCAAAATCAAGATAGGGCGAAACTGCAATTCGGTATCCAAGGGTCAGAGACTTGATAATAGGAGTTGAGTCAATTCGTTTGGATGGACTCTTCTGAATTCATCAACGAGGCACGGTTTCGCCAACGTCCAGAGAACTGTTGGCTTCGGAGACGGAACAGCCTTGGTCGAGCATCTAGGACACGCTTCCTGCTTGAACTTGGCAGTGAATAAACAACATTGTTTTGCCATTGAACACCTCTGATCATGGTGGCGACTGTACCACCTAAATGGTGTCCGGGATGATTAAACCACTACACCTGTGCCCTATGGGCGTTTATCAGGCTTCAGACCGCGTCACTGTCCCCTTGAGATTATGCTTTCCCTCAGTCACCTCCCGTGGCCTCTATGGCCCAGCCATCTTCTGACTTTCAGCACTGCAAGCTCTTGCAGTACGCCATCTGACGCCTCCTTTTGTTGGCGCCGGCAGAGCAGGTGAGGCCATGCGCTTGATGCGACACCATGCCGGGGTCACGCGGCAACGCGAACCCCTCTGGTGGCGGGAGCCCGGGCAGGCTATCTTGCCGTTACTGGAGACGCCGGGAACCGGTTTCATACCGTGCGGCTCTCCCGTTCTGTTTTATGGAAGGTGCGGCCCCGTGCAGGGGCTGCTCTCGACTCACCAGAGACCAGGCTGACAGGCGTGGCATGAATGCAGACCCCGTCAGCCTCTTTTCGCGCCCCTGAGGGGCGCCGTTTTCTGTGGTTGCTCAAAGGAGCCCTGATGATTGGCATGATCGCATCTCTACTCAAACCGGGCCTGCCCGAACACCCGGACTCCTCGCAATATCAGGGGGGCCGGTTCAACAATGCCGTGACACCACAGGCGCGAAGCCTCTGGGAAGGGGCCAGGCTCTGGTGGGACTTCCTGTTCGCCAAGCCTGAGGGCACGGTGCCGGATCGCGCCATTCCGGTACAGGTCATGACCCGGGAGGGGCTCATCGCGGCGCCGGACAACAGCGTGTGGCGCCTCGGCCACTCCACTCTGCTGCTCAAGTTGCAGGGCACGTTCTGGCTGACGGATCCCGTGTTCAGCGAGCGGGCCTCACCGGTGCAGTGGTTCGGCCCCAAGCGCTGGCATCAACCGCCCATCACCCTGGAGGCGCTGCCCCCCATCGAGGGGGTGATCCTCTCCCACGATCACTACGACCATCTCGATCACGGGGCCATACTGGCGCTGCAGGAGAAGGTCGACCACTTCATCACGCCCCTCGGGGTGGGGGCGCGCCTCATGGCCTGGGGGATTGCGAAGGAGAAGATCCGCGAACTGGACTGGTGGCAGCAGACCCGAGTGGGCGGTGTCACCCTGGTAGCGACCCCGGCCCAGCATTTCTCCGGCCGTGGCCTCGGGGACGGCAACCAGACCCTCTGGGCCTCCTGGGTCATTCGCGGCGAGGGGGTCAACCTCTTCTTCAGCGGTGACAGCGGCTACTTCGACGGTTTCAAGGAGATTGGCAGGCGCTACGGTCCGTTCGACGTGACCTTCCTCGAGACCGGGGCCTACGACAAGCGCTGGGAGCTGGTGCACATGCTCCCGGCGCAGACGGCGCAGGCGTTTCACGATCTCGGGGGGAAATGGCTCTATCCGGTGCACAACGGCACCTTCGATCTGGCCATGCACCGCTGGAACGACCCGCTTGAGCAGATTGCCCGACTGGCTGCCGAGCAACAGATCCCCCTGACCACGCCTGTCATGGGGGAGCCTCTGGAGGTGCTGAGCCCCCATGAGGGCAGCCCCTGGTGGCGCGATTGACCTGAGTGCCCTCCAAAGACGGTGTCACCCCTCAAAGGGGCGTGCGGGAGGTTGGGGCCGGGCCCTGTGAGCGCCCCCGCTGCCTCCCCATCCTCTGTGCCGGGCCAGCTATGACCGGGCGGGGAGGGCGCACGGGAGCGCCTTGCCCGCGTTATCTTCTGCCACCGGGGTCTTGCTGATACCTCACTCGGGCTGGGCGGCAACCTGGCGCTTGAAAGGACCTGGCTTGTTGGCCTTGCGGTGCTCCGAGACCAGGATCAGCAGGCGCTGCAGGGCGATGAAGCTGAACAGCAGCAGGCCGATGATGATCTTGGTCCACCAGGAGCTGAGGGTGCCGTCGAAGTTGATGTAGGTCTGGATCAACCCCTGGATCAGCACCCCGAACAGGGAGCCGAAGACGGTGCCCACCCCGCCGCTCAGCAGGGTGCCGCCGATGACAACGGCGGCGATGGCATCGAGCTCGACCCCGACGGCGGCGAGCGGATAGCCCGCCGAGGTATAGAGCGCGAACACGATGCCTGCCAGGGTCGCCAGGGTGGTGGAGAGCAGGTAGATGCGAATGGTGGTGTGGCGAACCGAGATCCCCATCAGGGCCGCCGAGGTGGCGTTGCCGCCGATGGCGTAAACGTTGTTGCCAAAGCGGGTGCGGTTGGCGAGCAGGATGCCGAAGACCACCACCGCCAGCATGATGAGGGCCAGCAGGCTCAGGCGACCGCCCCCCGGTATCTTCCACGACAGGCTCGACAGGTAGGTGAAGGTGGGGTGATCGATGGGCAGGGACTGCTCGGAGATGAGAAAACTGGCCCCCCGCAGGAAGAACATGCCCGCCAGGGTGATGATGAAGGCGGGGATCTTCAGGGTGTCGATGAGCCAGCCCATGAGGGCGCCAAAGCCTGCCCCGAGCACCAGCACCAGAGGGATGGCCAGCACGGGGCTGACCCCCAGCTTCCCGATGAGGGTTGCCAGCAGCACGCCGGTGAAGGCGATGACAGCCCCCACCGACAGATCGATGCCCCCCGAGAGGATGACGAAGGTCATGCCCACCGCCACTATTCCCAGAAACGCGTTGTCCGTCAGGATGTTGCAGATGATGCGGGTGGACATGAAGGCAGGGAAGGAGGCCAGGCAGAGCAGATAGCCCAGCACGAAGACCATGATGGTCACCATCAGGGGGAGGTTGCGTTTAAACATGGCGAGTCCCTCGCTGGAAGAGGTGGTTGAGGGCCGGTGACTGCATGACCAGCACCGCCAGCACCACCAGGGCTTTGACGATCTGGTTCCACTGGGGCTGGTAGCCGGAGAGCAGGATCCCGGTGTTCACCCCCTGGATGATCAGTATGCCGATCAGGGAGAGGGCGAGGTTGAAGCGCCCCCCCATCAGGGAGGTGCCTCCTATCACCACCGCCAGAATGGCGTCCATCTCGAGCCAGAGCCCGGCGTTGTTGGCATCGGCACCCCGGATGTCGGCGGCGACTATCATGCCGGCGACGGCGGCCATCATGCCGCTCAACAGGTAGGTGGCGATCACCACCATGGGGGTGTTGAGCCCGGCGTTCTTGGCGGCCTTGATGTTGATCCCCACCGCTTCGATGAAGAGACCGAGGGCGGTGCGCTTGGTCAGCAGCCAGAGCAGCAGCGCCATGCCCAGGGTGATGATGACCGGGGTGGGCAGATAGAAGAGGGAGCCGCTGCCGATCCAGGCGAGGGCGTCGTTGTTGAAGGTGATGATCTGCCCCTCGGTGATGAGCTGGGCGATGCCCCGGCCCGCCACCATGAGGATCAGGGTGGCGACGATGGGCTGGATCTTGAACACCGCCACCAGCAGGCCGTTCCACAGGCCACACAGAAGGCCCACCCCGATGACGGCGGCGAAGATGACCGACAGGCTGTGACCGCCGGTGGCCAGGCTGGCCATGGTGGCCCCGCTGATGGCCATGACGGCGCCCACCGACAGGTCGATGCCGCCGGTGGCGATCACCAGGGTCATGCCGAGGGCGAGCAGGGCCACAGGGGCGCAGCGGTTGAGGATGTCGATGAGGCTGCCAAACAGCCGCCCATCCTGGATGTGGATGGCGAAGAAGTTGTCGGCGACCAGGGCGTTGATGAGCAGCACACACACCAGGGCGGCGCACTGGGCCGAGCCCGTGGGCCAGGGTCTGCGGGGGCTGGGCCCCTTGGCGAGGGGGAGGATGGATGACGTCATATCAGGCCTCACATGCAATGGCGTTCATGATGGCAGGGACGCTCAGGGCGTCCGTCGCAAGCTCTGCCACCTGTTTTCTGTCACGAAGGACGATCACCCGATCGGCATAGCCCACCAGCTCCTCGAGCTCGGAGGAGATGACCAGCAGGGCCAGCCCGTTGGCGCAGAGGGATTCGATGAGGCGGATGATCTCTGCGTGGGCCCCCACGTCGATGCCCCGGGTAGGCTCGTCCAGGATCAGGAACTGGGGTTTGGTGAGCAGCCAGCGGGCGAGCAGCACCTTTTGCTGGTTGCCCCCGGAGAGAAACTGGATGGGCTGCTCCGGTCCCGGGGTCTTGATGGCCAACTGCTCGATGAGGCGGGCGGTGATCTCGTCCTGTTCCTTGCGAGACAGGGGATGCAACCAGCCCCGCTGGGCTTGCAGGGCCAGCACCATGTTCTCCCGCACCGAGGCCGAGGCGATGATGCCGGCGCTCTTGCGATCCTCCGGGCAGAAACCAAAGCCGTTGGCGGCCGCCTGGCGTGCAGAGCGGATGGTGACCGGTTTGTCCCGCACCCGGCACTCGCCGCTGTCGCTCGGCACTATGCCGAACATCAGCTCGGCGGTCTCGGTACGACCGGACCCGAGCAGGCCGGCGAGGCCCACTATCTCCCCGGGCATGACGTCGAGACCGAAGGGGGCGATAACTCCCCGCTTGCCATAGTCCCTGAACGACACCATGGGCTGGTTGCTGCGCAGTGTCTTGCCCGCCCGCTTGAGGGCATTGTCGTCCAGCTCGCGTCCCAGCATCATCTTGACCAGCTCCAGTTGTGGCAGTGCCTGGGTGTCGCGGGTGCCGACCAGCTCGCCGTTGCGCAGCACTGTGATGCGATCGCTGATGGCGTAGACCTGATCGAGAAAATGGGTGATGAAGATGAGGCTCACCCCCTGATCCCGCAGGCGCGTCATCAGGGAGAAGAGCATCTGGACTTCGCTGGCATCCAGGCTCGCGGTGGGCTCGTCCAGGATCAGGATCCTGGCGGAGAGCGACACCGCCCGGGCGATGGCCACGATTTGCTGCATGGCGACCGAGTAGTGGTCGAGGGGCAGGGTGACATCCATCTCGAAGCCGTGGCTGGCCATGATGGCGCTGGCCTGCCGGGTCATGGCGCCCCGGTCGATGAAGCCGAAACGGCGTGGCTCGTGGCCGATGAAGAGGTTGTCCGCCACCGACATGTTCGGCAGCAGGTTGACCTCCTGATAGACGGTGCCTATCCCCAGACGCTGGGCATGGGCGGTGTCCGTCGGGGAGATGGGGACGCCATCGAGTTCGATACGGCCGGCGTCTCGCTGATAGACACCGGTGAGGGTCTTGATCAACGTGGACTTGCCGGCCCCGTTCTCGCCGAGCAGCGCCATGATCTCTCCCCGGCGCAGGGAGAAGTCCACCTGATGCAGGGCTCGTACTCCGGGAAACGCCTTGCATATTCCGCGGGCATTCAATACGACATCGTGAGTGTTCTCTGACATGAACATTGGCTCTCCGATATAGCGCGCCATACAAGTTCAATCACTTATATGGCGCGCTATGTGACAGTCTGGCGGGGGAGCGGGATTAATAACCCATGTCTTTTTTCAGCTCGAGCTGCGCCTCGGCACTCCCGGGCTCAAACAGTTTGGACTCCGTCTTGATATGTTTGGGGGGCAGGGTGCCATCTTTCTTATAGGCCAGCAGGGCATCGAAGGCCGGTCCCGCCATATTCGGCGTGAGCTCCACCGAGGCATTGGCTTCGCCTGCGATCATCGCCTTGAAAATATCCGGCACGCCATCGATGGAGATGATCTTGATATCCTTGCCCGGTTTCAGCCCGGCCTCTTTAATGGCCTGGATGGCGCCGATGGCCATGTCATCGTTATGGGCGTAGACGGCGCAAATATTCTTGCCGCTATTTTCCGCCTTGATGAAGCTCTCCATCACCTCCTTGCCCTTGCTGCGGGTGAAGTCGCCGGACTGGGTGCGGATGATCTTGATGGTGGGCACGGCCGAGACGGTGTCGAGGAAGCCCTTCTTGCGATCCAGCGCCACGCTGGCACCCACCGTGCCCTGCAATTCCACCACGTTGCACGGTTTGCCATCCTGCTGCTTGATGAGCCACTGGGCTGCCACTTCCCCTTCGTGGACGCTGTCGGCGGCGACCCCGGTCATGAAGAGACCGTCATCTTTTACCGTGATATTGCGATCCAGCAGGAAGACCGGGATCTCGGCCTCTTTCGCCTCCTGCAATACTGGCTCCCAACCAGTCTGTACCACGGGGGCAATAAAGATGGCATCCACCCCCTGGGCAATAAAGGAGCGAATGGCCTTGATCTGGTTCTCCTGTTTCTGCTGGGCATCGGCAATTTTCAGGATGATGCCGCGTTTTTGGGCTTCGCTCTTGGCGACCGATGTTTCTGCAGCTCGCCACCCGGATTCAGAACCAATTTGCGAGAAGCCCACGGTCATCTCTGCAGAATATGCAGTGGCCGAGAGAATAAGGGTGCTGATAATGCTCGCCAGTTTCACTTTTTTATACATATGACACTCCTTTGTGATGCATGGTGAAATAAACCGGAACACGTCAGGTTTTTATTGTACGGGTCAAGGTTATAGGCTCTTGAATTAAACGGCGGGAGGTGGCTCACAGAAAATTTTCAGCAGCACGATGCTTCATACAAACAGCAGACAAGTTCATATATGGCGCGCGGATTATGCTGATTTTTCTGCATATTTATTCCACAAGCCAGAGTGTCTGGCCCTCTATGGAAGGGGCTGCCATTCTCTTGCGGGGTCGACCGCCCGGGGGAGTGAAGTGCCGCCAGGCGAGGGAAGGCGATCCCGGCTAATCGGAGCTTAAAATGGGATTCGTTCAGGGTTGAAATTACGCCGCACGCCCCCTACACTGCCCGCCCCAAACAGCCTGGTAGAGAGGAGGATAGAAGATGAGAAGAGTCATTCTCACACCCTTGCTGGCCTTTGCCATGAATGGATGCGGGGGTGGAGAAGGCGGGAAAGACGATGCCATTCCCCCCACGATAACAACCTATTTCGAGGCGTCCACCCAGAGCACCCAGGGTGGGCAGTTGAGCCCGGCCAGCCTGCGCCTGAGCGCCGGTGAGCAGGGCAGTTTCACCGTAGCACCCGACGCCGGTTATGTGTTGGCGCAGATTGCGGGTTGTGAGGGGACGCTGGACGGCCTCACCTATACCACGGGCCCCATGCGCGGCGATTGCCAGGTCTCGGCGAGCTTCACTCAGGAGACGGCCCCCGTCTATTTCGAGGCCACCACCCAGAGCAGCCAGGGTGGGCGGCTGAGCCCGGTCAGCCTGCGCCTGAGCGCCGGTGAGCGGGGGCGTTTCACCGTCGCGCCCGACGCCGGCTTCGTGCTGGAGCGCATAGAGGGCTGTGACGGCACCCTGCAGGGGCACGACTACATCACGGGCCCCATGGGCGCCGATTGCCAGGTGTCGGCGCGCTTTATCAAGCATGCCGCCCATGCCATTGCCCGTGAGGATCACGCCCTCGCCAGCGACGTTGAGCTCATCGCCCATGCCCGTGGCGCCATCGCCGACAGCGAGGCGCGTCGCACCGAGCTGGTTCGCACCCTCTATCAGGGTCTGGGGGCCATCAGCTGGAACCCGAGCCACGACTCCATCACCTTCTCCAGCTTCCAGCCCGAAAACACCCTGACCCTGCTTCCCTCCAACATCAATGGCAAGGGGGAGAGCGAGATCCGCGGCCTGGTGATGGTCTCCGAGCAGGATGAGTATCGCCGGGCAGCCATGGGGGCGAACCTGTTTGCGGTGGATCGCACCCCCCAGAGCGAGGCGCTGCTCAAGGGGCTGATCGGCTGGCTGACCCGGGGGAGGGACAGTGATGACGATGGCCTTCGCATCCTGACCGCCCAGGTGCCGAGTCGCGCCGACAGCTGGTATTTCCCCCATAACGAGGGGATCCGGGACTGGCTCAAGGCCATGTATCCGGACGCGCACAGCATCAACCAGGCCGATGAGTGCGATTATCAGGCCCTCGACGCCTGCATCGACCGCATGGCGCCGGATCTCATCGTGATAAGCGACCTCGATCGCCAGGGGCTGGGATACCAGGGCATAGCCCAGGCCATCGCCAAGGCGAAGGCCGCCGGGATCCCGTTGCTGCTCTCCAACTACCGGCGAGAGGCGAGCCCCCTGCTGGCGCCCCTCTATCTGGAGATGGGGCTGGTGACCTGGGGCAACTACTGGTCGAAGCTCAAGGTCAGTAATCTGGCGGTGAGCACCATCATGGCGCCAGATCCCCAGCTGATGGCGGTCGATACGCTGCTGAGCAACCTCAAGGAGGGGTATTTCAGCACCCAATGGCTGGATGCCTGCAGCGGCAACTTCCTCAACTGCGGCGGCGTCGATGAGTTCAATGTGCAGTTCAAGAATGGCGCCGACTGGCTCAGGAATGCCGCCATCACCCTGGACAAGGCGGGGATCAGCCCCTTCTCCCGCGGCGGCCTGGCGCTGTTGCCGGCCAGCCTGCTGCTGGCCGACAAATACCGCGTCGCCATCGATTACCCCATCGCCTGGGACGAGCATCAGGCCTGGCAGCGGGCGATGTTTGCCGACTGGCTGGTGAGCTATGCCCGTGTTCGCAACCCGGCCCAGCCCGATCTGGGGGAGTACGTCGTCGATCGCAGCCAGGTGTTCAAGGGAGATCAGGCCCATTACGCCTATCCCGCCGTCATCAGCGACAGCCGCCGCATCTCGGTGCCCTATTCCGGGCAGTGGACCTCGACGGGCTGGTATGCCCTGCCGGGGCAGCGTATCACCCTGAGTCGCACGGATACTGAGGATGTTTCCGCTACCGTGCGGCTCAATTACCACAGACCCAACACCAACCGGGCCTATGAACAGAAGGTCTATCGGGCGCCGCTGGAGCTGGCCAGCGGGCGGCTTCCCCTGAACAAGGGCGGCAGCGTCAGCTTCACCTCGCCCTATGGGGGCCCTGTCTATCTCCACCTGGAGGGGGGAGCCGGGGCGCTGCAAGTGGAGGTGACCGCCACCGGCGTGACCCGCCATCCGGCCATCCTGGACTTCAGTGACGAGCAGCAGATCCGGGACTTCAACGAGCGGCTGGAGCAGACCGAGCTGCCCCATGTCGATCTCAGGGCCGATGGCGCCGAGCAGCATCTGCGCCGGGATCGCTTCACCGGGGCCATCGGGGGGGCCATTGCCGACACCGATGCCCTGCTGGAGAGCATCTCCCGGGATCATATCAACAGCGTCTATACCCTGGCGGGCTTCAAGATCCAGGGCAAGCGCCTGGAGGAGTCGCTGCCAGGCGAGGTCCGGCGCGCCTGTGTCGCGCTGCTGGGGGATCTGTGTCTCGATGAGTCACTGCATACCCGCACCATCATCCAGCATGCCAACTACGACCAAAATGCCCATTGCGGGGTCGGCTGCAGCGGCAACCCCTGGGACTCTTCCGGCAGCATCAGCCCGACCGGTTGGCTGGACAATCACGAGCTGGGGCACAACCTGCAAACCCAGCGCCTGAATGTGCACTATGCTGCCGCCAGCGATACGGACAACTGGCGCGGCTATGGCAGCCGCGCCGGGGAGAACTCCAACAACATCTTCCCCTATGTGGTGAAGTGGCAGGCCCACTATCTGCGCGATGGCAACAGCGCGCCCATCAAAGATGGTCACATGAATCACAAGGATCTGTTCTATGCCTTCATGTCCGACGCGGCCGGGGTGACGGACAAGAGCGGCAACCGGGTGGTGCTGGGGGCCAACTGCAAGGTGCTGGATGCGGGGGAGAGTCGCTACGAGGCGCCCTGGCGGAGCAATGCCTATGCGGTGAACAATGGCTATCGTATGGCGTTTTATATCCAGATGGCGCTGCGTGCCCACGGTATGAGGCTGGCGGACGGCACCCGCCTGAGCAACGGCTTCAATATCTTCACCCTGCTCTACCAGCATTCACGGATCTTCGGCGCCGTTGCCGACAACGAGAACGACTGGAATGCCAACAGGGACAGGCTCGGCTTTGGCCTCTTCCCCTTCCAGGGGCATGGGGTCTATGGCGGCAAACAGGTGCGAGACATACCGGGCAACGACTTCATGCTGGTCGCCCTCGGCAGGCTCACCGGCCTGGACTGGCGCAGCCACTTCGATCTGCTGGGTCTGCGCTACTCGACGCTCGCCGCCGCTCAGGTGGAGGCGAACCAGCCCTCGGGCGCCTTGCCCATGGGGATGTACGTGCTGGAGGACGATCTCCCGCCCGTCAACATGAGCGAGGGGCTGACATTCCTGCCCCTCTCCGAGACGGATGGCAGCACCCTCTGGCCTCGCGACCAGGGATCGCCGGCCAGCTGTCCTGTTCCCTAATAAAGAAAAAACGCCCTCAGGGGCGTTTTTTCTTGGTCAGCGCAGGCCAGCCGGAGAAGGGCGGTACTCGCGCTGAGCCTCGTAGCCCTGCGGGGAGATTCACGCCTTCAGCAGACCGAGAAACGCCTTCATGGCGGGGGTGACACTGTGTTTGCGGGTGATGAAGGCGATGGTGCCGGCGCTTGCATCGCTCAGGGGGTGGCAGGGCAGCTTGAAGAGCTGATGGGCGGTGGCGGCGATGCCGGCGCTGACCACGGCGCAGCCGAGCCCGTGGCTCACTCCGTTGGCCAGGTGGAACAGGGAGTCTGTCTCCAGCACCACCCGCAGGCTGAGCTGCTGGCGGGCGGCGGCCTCGTCGAGGTAGCGGCGAAACTGCATGGTGCTGCTCGGCAGGATCAGGGGGAGATCCTGCAAGTCCGCCAGCCTCAGGGGTTGACTCGGGGAGAGGTGCGGGGGCAGGGGACCCAGCAGGGCCATGGGGTTGGGGTGGCGCAACTGGACGTCGAGGGCCCGGCGCTGATGCTCGGTGAGCAGCTCGTCAAAGCCGAGGCCGATGTCAGTCTGGTGCAGATCCAGCTGCTCGAGCAGGGTGGCGTGGGTCATCACCGACAGGCGCAGGCTGACCTTGGGGTAGGCGTCGTGGAAGCGCTTGAGCAGCGGCATGATGTCGATGCTCGACTGGGGCACCATGCCTATGCGCAGGGTGCCAGAGAGGGCGCCACCAAACAGGCTCAGCTCCTGGTGCATGGCGTCCTGCTCCAGCAGCATGCGCTCGGCGTGGTGCAGCACCACTTCCCCCGCCGGGGTCAGTGCCACAAATTGGCTGTTGCGCACCACCAGCTCGGTGCCGAGGGATTTTTCCAGCGCCGTGATGCTGGCGGACAGGGTCGGCTGGGTGATGAAGCAGGCCTTGGCCGCCTTGGCGAAGTGTTTGTGCTGGGCCAGCTCGTAGAAATAGTGCAACTGCTTGATGTTCATTGAAGAGGGGCGTTTGACGTGGAGAATGGCTGACAAAGTTAATCAATCGACATCGCCAAGGCAATAGAGGTTGTCTATCGGCGAATAGATTTGTTTCATTGGTTTTGGGAGCGCGACTTATCTAAACTTGAGGCCCGAATACAGCTTATAAGCGTCTCGCATGATCCCATTCAATTCACGGTTGCCCAGGCTGGATGAGCTGGTGGAAGAGGTGGCCGTGTCCGTCAACATCAACGGCATCAACCACGCGGTCATGATGGCCACCCCGGACGATCTCGACGACTTCGCCATCGGCTTCCTGTTTGGCGAGGGCATCATAGGGGGCAATCACGATGTGCACGACATCCAGAGCACGCCGTCCACGCAGGGGGTGGTGCTCGACATCACCATTGCCAATCGCTGTCTGGCTGTACTGGGTCAACGCAAGCGTCGCCTGGCCGGGGCGAGCGGCTGCGGCATCTGCGGGGTGGAGGCCATCGAGCATGCGCTGCCCGCACTCACCCCTTTGACCGCGGGTGCCCCCTTCCATATCGAGCGTCTGCGGGACTTGCGCGAGCGCATCACCCCCTGGCAGAGCAAGGCCCGCCAGAGCGGGGCCCTTCATGCGGCCCTGGCGCTGAATGACCGCGGCGAGATCCTGGCCTGCCGGGAAGACATCGGCCGCCACAACGCCCTGGACAAGCTCATCGGCATGCAGCTGCGCCAGCCCGCGCAGGCCGATACGCTGGTCATCACCAGCCGCTGCGGCAGCGAACTCATTCACAAGGCGGTGCAATTTGGCGCCGCCCACCTCATCAGCCTTGCTTCTCCCAGCCAGCTCGCGGTGCAACTGGCCCAAAAATACAACCTGACCCTCATTCATGTGCCCAGATCCGATGCCCCGGTCTGCTATGCCAGCCCCCGGTTCCAGGATCAGTTCGGAGACTCCCATGTCCAGTCATATTGAAAAACCGGCCAAGGCCGGCGGCTTTTCCTCCCTGCAGTCCACCTTCAAGCAGGTGCTGCGCAGCCAGAAGACCCGGCAGAACATCAAGAACCTGCTGCGGGTCAACCAGACCGACGGCTTCGACTGCCCGGGCTGCGCCTGGGGGGACAACAAGCAGGGGGCCTTCCAGTTTTGCGAGAACGGCGCCAAGGCGGTGGCCTGGGAGTCCACCGGCAAGACGGTGGGGGCCGCCTTCTTCGCCGAGCATTCGGTGCGTCGCCTCGCCACCCAGAGCGACTACTGGCTCGAATACCAGGGGCGACTGACCGAGCCCCTGCGCTACAACCCGGCCACCGATCACTACGAGCCGGTTAGCTGGGATCAGGCGTTTGCCCTCATCGCCGACAAACTCAAGAGTCTGGCCAGCCCCGACGAGGTGGAGTTCTACACCTCGGGACGCGCCAGCAACGAAGCCTCCTATCTCTATCAACTGTTTGGCCGCCTCTATGGCACCAACAACTTCCCCGACTGCTCCAACATGTGCCACGAGGCGAGCGGGGTGGGGCTCATCCAGTCCGTCGGGGTGGGCAAGGGCACCGTGGTGCTCGATGATTTCGACGCCGCCAAAGCCATCTTCGTCTTTGGCCAGAACCCGGGCACCAACCACCCGCGCATGATGAATGCCCTGCGCAAGGCGGCGCGCCAGGGCTGTCAGATAGTCACCTTCAACAACCTGAAAGAGGTGGCGTTGGAGCGCTTCGCGAGCCCCCAGAGCCCGGCGGAGCTACTGACCCCGGCGGCCACCACCATCAGCCACCAGTACCTCACGCCAAAACTTGGCGGTGACATGGCGGCCATTCGCGGCATGGCGAAATACATCCTGGAAGAGGAGGGGGGGCGCATCGATCTCGCCTTTATCGAGCAGCACACCGCGCACTTTGACGACTACCTGGCCCAGGTGAAGGCCACGGAGTGGACGCAGATCGAGGCGCAATCCGGCCTCGGTCGGGAGGCGATCACACGGGCGGCGCAGATCTTCGCAAGCAGCGAGAGCGTGATCAGCTGCTGGGCCATGGGGATCACCCAGCACAAACATTCGGTCGACACCATTCGCGAAATCGTCAACCTGCACCTGATGTGCGGCCAGATTGGCAAGCCGGGGGCCGGACTCTGTCCGGTGCGCGGTCACAGCAACGTGCAGGGCAACCGCACCATGGGGATCAACGAGAAACCCAATGCCGCTTTCCTCGATCGCCTGGAGCGCCGCTTCCCGGTGGGCTTCAAGCGCACGCCGGGGCACAACGTTTACGAGGCCCTCAAAGCCCTTCATGGCGGCAAGAGCAAGGTGCTCATCTGCCTTGGGGGCAACCTGGCAGCCGCCGCGCCGGATACCGAGTTCACCTATGAAGCGATGCGAAGGAGCGAGCTCAACGTGCAGATCAGCACCAAGCTCAACCGCAGCCACCTCATGGTGTCAAAAGATGCTCTTATCCTGCCCTGCCTGGGCCGTACCGAGCTCGATCAGCAGCGCACCGGGGTGCAGAAGATCACCGTGGAGGACACCTTCAGCATGGTGCACGCCTCCACCGGGATGAACGAGCCGGTCTCGCCGCTCTGTCTCTCCGAGATAGACATCGTGGCTCGCATGGCCGAGGCAACGCTCGGCAGCGAGCGGGTGGACTGGCTGGCGCTGCGGGATGACTACGGGCTGCTGCGGGATCTCATCGAGGAGACCATCGCGGGCTTTGGCGACTTCAACCGCCGCATCGAGGAGCCATGCGGCTTCCATCTGGAGAACAGCGCCGCCCTGCTGCGCTGGAACACAGCGAGCGGGCGCGCCGAATTCAGGGCGAGCCGTTTGCCGGACTCCATCCTGCCCGAGTGCACCAGCCACGCGGAGCAGATGGTGGACCAGCCCGTGCTGCTGCTTCAGAGCCTGCGCTCCCACGATCAGTACAACACCACCATCTATGGCATGGATGACCGCTATCGCGGCATCAAGGGGCGACGCAACGTGGTCTTCATGAACGAGGAGGATGCCAGGAGGCTGGGGCTCGCCGAGGAGCAGCGGGTGGACATGAGTGCGGTGTGCAACGACGGGCGCGAGCGGGTGGTGCGGGGCTTTAGCGTCATCTTCTACGAGATCCCGAAAG
The DNA here is from genome assembly GCF_040908115.1 of Aeromonas sp. R7-1. Classification (NCBI taxonomy): domain Bacteria; kingdom Pseudomonadati; phylum Pseudomonadota; class Gammaproteobacteria; order Aeromonadales; family Aeromonadaceae; genus Aeromonas; species Aeromonas sp. R7-1. Next base: position 21,274 of record NZ_JBFODD010000049.1, read on the forward strand.
GGAACATCGCCGCCTACTACCCCGAGACCAACCCCCTGGTGGCCATCGAGAGCATAGGGGAGGGCTCTTTCACCCCCACCTCCAAATCGGTGCCCGTACTGGTGACCCCGAGCGCCGCCTCGGTCGAGAGCCTGGCCGTCACGCTCTGATTCTTCATATGGATACCGTCCGACCCCTGCCATGGCAGGGGTTTTTTATGGCCGAACGGTGTCCGGCAAAGCCTGGGCCGATCAGCCCAGGGCCACCACCACGCAGTTTCGGCCCTGGCTCTTGGCATCATAGAGCGCCTTGTCCGCCTCCTTGAGCACGGCGGCGATGCTGGTGGCATCCGCCCCCCAGTGGGCGACGCCGAGGGAGATGGTGATGTGGCCAGCTACCTCCATGTCGTGGCTCGCCACTCGGGTACGCAGGCGCTCGGCGATCTTCTGCGCCTGTGCAAGGGAGACCCCGGGCAGCAGCAGCAGGAACTCCTCGCCGCCGCTTCGACACAAGGCGGCATCGGAACGCAGATCCTGCTGCATCAGGGTGGCGAGGGAGACGATGACGGCATCCCCCACGTCGTGACCGAAGCGGTCGTTGATGGCCTTGAAGTGATCGATGTCCAGGGCAATCACCGTCAGGGGCTGACGTTCGGCCTCGTACTCGTCCAGCATCTGCTGCATGGCCCGGCGGTTGAACAGGCCCGTCATGGGATCGGTGTGGCTGTCGGTGTGCAGCTTGTCGATCTTGGTATTGAGCAGCCCCAGCCCCTTGAGGATGGCCTGCTTCAACTGGGCCGCTTCGAAATACCAGGCGCGGATCCCCGAGATGCTGGTGGCGGCCCCCTGCTGATCCATGAGCCCGGCCCGGTTGGCCAGTTGCCGCAAGGGTCTGGCGATGATGGTGGCCGAGAGCCAGATGACGAAGAGAATGAAGAGGGTGACCGGGATCATCCCCTTGAGGATCTCCAGCATCTGTTCATCCAGACCGGCCAGGGTGGCGCTGCGGGGGCGCTGGGCCACTATCCCCCAGCCTGCGTCTGCCACCGGGGCAAAGCCTGCCAGCATCTCGCTGCCCCGGGAGTTGAGCACGCTTTGCGCGCCATCCTGCCCCTTGAGCACCGCATCCACCACCCGGTTCTTGCCAATCCTCTGGCCGATGCGTTCCGGGTTCGGGTGGTAGATGAGGGTGCGCTGGCGGTCCACCACATAAAGATAAGAACCATCCTGGTAGTAGTGCTGCCCCAGCAGGCTGGAGAGCACGCTGGCGGACTCCAGATAGATGGTGCCGGCGACATAGCCGAGGTAGCGCTTGTCTGCCGAGAAGATGGGGTGGGAGAGGCTGATGAGGTAGTTGCCAGTGAGGGAGACCAAGGGATCCGCGATGAGGGGCTGCTGGCTTGCCAGGGTCCGGCTCGCATTGGCCGAGGTGAGCTTGACCCCTTTCACATGCAATGCCTCGGGAGAGACGGCGACGATGACGGAATCGGTGTTCACGATGGCCACCGAGTTGAAGGTGTTGGTCTGCTGGCGCAACTGGCCTGCCACCTCCTCGAGTCCATGAAGGTCGTTGCCCTGCAGCAAGGGGGCGAGCCGGGCCGCGCCATAGGCCAGCTGTCCCTGGGCCGAGCGCAACATGGTCTCGGTGGAGGCGGCGAGCTTGGTGGCATAGACCCGGTTTGCTTCCAGGGTGCTGTCGATGAGCAGTTGCCGTTGTGCCTGATAGATGGCGTAAAAGCTGTTGCCAAAGGTAGCCAGCACGCCGATGACGGCCAGCGCAAGGATGAGGCGATGCAGATCAAACCTCAGCAGCCAGTGAGAGTGCATGAACGAAACGGATCCTTGTCGTGGCGTCGGGGCAGTGCGGCAATTTTAAGGGGGGTGTCCGCCCAATGCCATCGTTAATGTGATTCTCGAATGGTTCCCTTTCATGGGGTGTCCCGGGTGGGTGCCCCGTTCCCTGCCGTCATGAGGCCGGTGAGGGCGGGATCCGCCAGCTCCGCCACCGTCTGCCAGAAGGGGGCGACGAGGGGATTGTCGTTGCCCGGCGGGCGAATGAGCCCGATGATCCAGCTCGCGTCGGCCTCCCCGAGGGGCAGGGTCAGCACATCGGGATGCTCAATGGTGGTGGAGGAGGGGACCAGGGTCCAGGCGATGCCGGCTGCCGCGGTGGCGATGCCGGCGGCGAAGTCGTTCACGTACTGGATGTCCTGAAAGCGCAGGCCGCTCTGGGCGAGGTAATGGATGAACTGATCGTAAAAAGAGGGGGCCTTGTCCCGGCGCAGGATGGCGAGCGGCTTCTCCTGCAGATCGGCGAGCCCCGCCACTCCCTGATAGCCTGCGGGCAGCACGGCGACGAAATGGGCGCGCACCACGGGCAGCACCGGCCAGCCCTTGGGGGCGGGCAGGCGGCAGAAGCCGAGATCCAGGCGGCCCTCCGCCAGCGCCAGCAACTGGTGATGGGTGGAGAGATCGTTGAGCTCGATGGCGACCCCGGGGCGGCTGTCCCGAAAGCGGGCGATGGCGGCGGGCACCAGCAGCTTGGTGGCGACCCCGAAGCCGATGCGCAGGGTACCCGCGTGGCCCGCCAGCACGTCGCGGGCGCTGCGGGCGAGCTGTTCGCTCTGGGCCACCAGGGTGCAGGCGTCGGCGTAGAGGGCGCGCCCGAGCACCGTCAGCCGGGTGCTGCCGGCGTTGCGCTCGAACAGCTCGCCGCCAAGGTCCGCCTCCAGCCGGCGGATCTGCTTGCTCAGGGCCGACTGGGTGACGTGCTGGCGCGCCGCCGCCTGACCAAAGTGCAATACCTCCCCCAGGGTGACGAAGGCTTTCAGGTCTCTCAACTCCATGGTGCCTCGCTTGATTCCAGATAGGAATGATAGGTGGCCATATTTGTCATTGGACGGAATTCTAGAAGTGTTGGATGCTGGTGCCAACTCATTTCGGGCCCCTGTACGGGGTCGACGTATCACGGGATGGCCCCCGCCATCCGCGCAGAAGGAGCAACACCAGATGCATCATCACAAGTTCAACGACTTCCCGAACGGTTTCCTCTGGGGCGCCGCCTCCGCCGCCTATCAGGTGGAAGGAGCCTGGAACGAGGAGGGCAAGGGCCCCTCGGTATGGGACAGCTTCACCAAGCTACCGGGCAAGACCTTTGAAGGGAGCAACGGAGACGTGGCGGTGGATCACTACCACAGGGTGGAAGAGGACGTGGCGCTGATGGCCGAGATGGGGCTCAAGGCCTATCGCTTCTCGGTGAGCTGGCCGCGCATCTACCCGACGGGGCGTGGCGAGGTGAACGAGGCGGGGCTCGCCTTCTATGACAGGCTCATCGACGCCCTGCTGGCCCATGGCATCGAGCCGGTGCTGACCCTCTATCACTGGGATCTCCCCCAGGCCCTGCAGGATGAGTACGGCGGCTGGGAAGACAGGCGGATCATCGACGACTTCGAGCGCTATTGCGTGACCCTCTATCAGCGCTTCGCCGGCAAGGTGAAGTACTGGGTGTCGCTCAACGAGCAGAACTACAACCTGACCAACGCCTACCAGCTTGGCACCCATCCTCCCGCCGTGCAGGACAGAAAGCGTTTCTTCGCCGCCAACCACATCGCGTTTCTCGCCAACGCCCGGGTCATCAAGGCGTTTCGCCAGCACGTGCCAAACGGCCTGATTGGGCCGAGCTTTGCGTACTCCCCCGCCTATCCTGCCTCCTGCGCCCCGAGCGACATGCTGGCGTTCGAGAATGCCGAGGAGTTCACCAACCTCTGGTGGCTGGATGCCTACTGCTTCGGCCGTTACCCCCAGGCAGCGCTCGCCTATCTGCGGGAGACCGGCGAGGCACCGGAGATCCTGCCGGGCGATCTCGAGCTCTTGCGCGAAGGCACCCCCGACTACATCGGGGTCAACTACTACTACACCCTGACCTTCACCGACAACCCCCTCGGCGGCCAGACGATGCAGCGCATCAACACCACGGGCAAGAAGGGCACTACGCCCTCCAGCGGCATTCCCGGCCTCTACAAGACGGCCCCCAATCCGCACCTTGAGACCAGCAACTGGGACTGGGCCATCGATCCCACCGGGATGCGCATCGCCCTGCGCCGGCTCTCCTCCCGCTACGCCCTGCCGCTGATGATCACCGAGAACGGCCTGGGGGAGTTCGACAAGCTGGAAGCCGGGGACAAGGTGAACGACGACTACCGTATCGCCTATCTGCACAGCCACCTCAAGGCGTGCCAGGAGGCGATGCAGGACGGGGTCGAGCTGATTGGATATTGCGCCTGGTCCTTCACCGACATCCTGAGCTGGCTCAACGGCTACCAGAAGCGCTACGGCTTTGTCTACGTGGACAGGGACGAGCAGGGAGGGTCTCTTCGTCGCATCAAGAAAGAGAGCTTCCACTGGTACAGCCAGGTCATTGCAAGCGGTGGCAAGACTCTGTAACGGGCCCGGTGCGCCGCACCTCGTCTGCCCAATGCCGGAAGGCCCCCTCGTCGGAGGGGGCCTTCCTTGTTTGTGCAGTAGGCAACCATGACCGCCTAGATAAACATGCCGCCCGAGGCTTCGATGCGCTGGGCGGTGATCCAGCGGCAGTCATCGGAGAGCAGGGCGGCGATGGCACCACCGATGTCGTCGGGCTGACCTACCCGGCCAAGGGCGGTCTGGCTCGCGAGAAAGTCGTTGACTCCCTTGTTGTCGCGCACCACGCCGCCGCCAAAATCGGTCTCGATGGCGCCGGGGGCCAGCACGTTGACCGCGATGCCCCTGGGGCCCAGCTCCTTGGCCAGATACTGGGTGAGCACCTCGACGCCCCCCTTCATGGCGGCGTAGGCGGCATAACCCGGCATGGCGAAGCGGGTGAGGCCGGTGGAGAGGTTGAGGATGCGACCGCCGTCTGCCAGGAGGGGCAGGAGCGCCTGGGTCAGGAAGAAGGTCCCCTTGAGGTGGATGTTGAGCAGGGTGTCGAACTGCTGCTCCGTGGTCTGCTCGAAGCTGGCATGAATGCCGATCCCGGCGTTGTTGACCAGGAAGTTGAAATGGGTGCGCTGCCACTCCCGGGCGAGCAGTTGCGTCACCTCCTCTGCAAAGGCCGCGAAGGTGGCGCTCTCGCCCACGTCCAGTGCCAGGGCATGGGCCCGAACGCCGAGGGCGCGGGCCTGGGTCACCACCGCCTCCGCCTCTGCGGCCTGGCTGCGGTAGGTGATGATGAGGTCGACGCCTTTGGCGGCGAGGGCCAGGGCCCCGTGCTTGCCAAGGCCGCGGCTGGCCCCGGTGATGAGGGCGATGGGTCTGGTCATGGTATGACTCCTGTCAGGGTGGCGGACACAGGCTCGATACGAGCCGACCGGATCACTGTATTGTTCCTTTTAAACTGGATAAATAGCGTGATAATAGAATCACTGTTCCGTTTATCGAGACAATCAGGCCATGGATCAACTGGATGCGATGAGAGCCTTCGTGCGTGTCGCCGAGCTGGAGAGTTTTACCCGCTGCGCCGAGCAGACGGGCATCCCCAAGGCGACCCTCTCTGCCGCCATCCGCCGGCTGGAGGAGCGCATGGGGACCCGGCTCCTGCTGCGTACCACGCGGCGGGTGCAGCTCACTACGGACGGCCAGCTCTGCTATGCCAGATGCCGGGAGCTTTTGGCGGACATGGAGGAGTTTGACGGCCTGTTTCGCCAGGGGGGGCAGATCTCGGGACAACTGCGGGTCGACATGCCAAGCCGGATGGCCCGCCACCTGGTGATCCCGGCCCTGCCGGACTTTCTGGCGCAGCATCCCGCCCTGCAACTGATGCTGAGCAGCACGGACAGGCGAGTGGATCTGGTGCGCGAGGGGTTTGACTGCGTGGTGCGGGTCGGGGCGCTTGAGCCCTCCAGCCTGGTGGCCAGGCCCCTTGGTCACTATCGCCAGATCAACTGTGCCAGCGCAGGCTACCTGGCTCGCCACGGGGTGCCCCGCACCCTTGGGGATCTGGCGGGCCACCGGCTGGTGCACTATGGTCCCGGGTTTGGTGCCGGGCAGGGGCGCAGCGAGCCCGGCTTTGAATACCTGGCGGAAGATGGCCGCCGCGCCCTGCTGCCCATGGCGGGGGCCCTCATGGTCAATGACAGCGAGACCTACCTGGCGGCGGCGCTGGCGGGGCTGGGCATCATCCAGATGCCGCGGGTGGGGGTCGAATCCCTGCTCGCGGGGGGCGAGCTGGTGAGCATCCTGCCCCAGTGGCAGCCGCCGCCGCTCCCCATCCACGCCCTCTATGCCCATCGCCGCCAACTGGCCCCCAGGGTCCAGCTCTTCATCCACTGGCTGGCGGGGTTGCTCGCCGCCCATCTCGGGGGCGCCTCAGAGGCGGCTGCGCCTTGAGCGAAACTCCCTCGGCGAGAGGGCAAACGCCTCGCGAAAGAAGCGGGTAAAGCTGCTCTGGCGGGCAAAACCCAGGCGCTCCCCCACTGTCTGCAGGGGGAGGGCGGGATCCTGCAACAGGCGGCAGGCCTCCTCCCGGCGCACCCGCTCCAGCAGGCCCGAGAAGTGGCACCCTTCCTCCCGCAGATGGCGGTTGAGGGTCCAGCGGGTCAGCTTGAGGTGCTCGCACACCCCATCGAGCAGAGAGGAGGCCTCGGTGCTCTCTTGCCACAGCTGCTGGCGAATGAGTGTCATCACCCTGTCCCGGTAGCGGCTGCTGGGGCGAAGCTGGGCCATCTGCCGGTCGAGCTCCCCGAGCAGCAGGGGTTGCAGGGGCAGGTTGCACTGCCCGTGGGCGAGATCGAGCAAGGCGGCGGGAAAGCGTAGCTCGAAGGCCGCCCCCTGTTGCAACCGCCCTTCCAGCCAGCCTGCCAGCTCACGCCACAGCCTGGGGCGTACCGGGGTGGGCAGCACCAGCAGCCCCTGGCCCGGGTGGTAGAACTGGAGCAGGGCATAGAGGTGGCAGAGGTTGGCCAGGCTGCTCAGGGCGATGACGTCCGGGTGATCGGACTCCGAGTGGTAGCTGATCCTGGCCTGTCCCTCTTCTTCTTGCAGGCGGATCTCGTCGCTCTCGCCGATGAGGGGGCGGTAGGCGAGGAAGAAGTGCAGGGCCTGGCGAAGGGTGGCGGCGTTGCAGCACAGGCTCGCCAGCGACATGAAGTCGGCAAAGAGGCCGGGGAGGGCGGGGGGCGTCCAGTCGAGGGCCAGATCCACGTGGGGGGCTGCCCCGGCCAGCAGCCGGAAGTGGCGCCCGGTGTCGAGCCGCCCCTGGGGGATCAGCAGCTCTTCGTGGGCGATGCCGCAGGGGTGCAGGAGGGCAGCAGGATCCCGCCCGCGGGCCTGCCAGTGGTTGAGGCAGTGCAGGGCAATCCGGTTGGAGACGGTCTTCACGGCAAAAATCCTTGTCAGCGGTGGCCCACCATCATCGGCCAACGGCGGCGGATTGCCGTGAGCCAGCGCCGCTTTCATGTTTCAGATTTGTAACCAAGGGTAACCCTGCAACCCTTTTCACACTTTTCAATCCTGCTCCCAACCGGCAACTTCCTGCACCCGACGGGCAAGTGAGAGGGGCCGCTTTTGCATAGAGTGGCGACTCCTACACACACAAGGAAGATAACAACAATGAAACACCACTCGCTCTCCCGAACCCGTGTCGCCCTCGCCATCGGGGCCCTGCTGCTGGCAGGGTGCAACGACAACGACTCCACCCCCAAGCCCGAGCAGCCGGTTCTGGGCCACCGCACCGTCACCCTCATCGAGCAGGACGGCCTGCAATTCAAGGATCTCGATGGCAGCGGCACCCTGACCCCCTACGAGGACTGGCGCCTCGGCGCCGCCGAGCGAGCCCGGGATCTGGTGGGCAGGCTCACCCTGGCCCAGAAGGCAGGGCTGATGATGCACGGCACCCTGGTGCTGGACGGGGCAGGGCGGGTGAACCTCGCGGCCATGGACAAGATGCTGCGCGAGGACGGGGTCAACACCTTCATCACCCGCATGGCCGGTGATCCGGCGGCCATCGCTGCGGACAACAACACCCTGCAGGCCCTGCTGGAAGGAGTGGGATTCGGTATTCCCATGACGGTGAGCACGGATCCCCGCAACCACTTCACCCATGATCCCAACGCCACCAGCATCGGTGCCGGGGCCTTCTCCCAGTGGCCCGAAACCCTGGGGCTGGCCGCCATCGGTGATGCCGCCCTGGTGCAGCGCTTTGGCGACATCGCCCGTCAGGAGTACCGGGCCGTCGGCATCCACGAGGCCCTCTCGCCCCAGGCGGATCTTGCGACCGAGCCGCGCTGGGGGCGCATCAACGGCACCTTCGGGGAAGACAACCTGCTCGCCAAGTCCCTGGTCAAGGCCTACATCGAGGGCTTCCAGCAGGGGAGCGAGGGGATAGGCAAGGAGAGCGTGGTCACCGTGGTCAAGCACTTCGCCGGGGCCGGTCCCCAGAAGGACGGGCTGGATGCCCACAACCCCTGGGGCAAGGAGCAGATCTACCCCGGCGGCCAGTTTGCCTACCACCTGGTGCCCTTCGAGGGCGCCTTCGAGGCCAGGGTAGCCGCCGTGATGCCCTATTACGCCATGCCCCTGGGCCTGACCCAGGATGGGCAGCCCGTCGAGGAGGTGGGGTTTGGCTTCAACCGCCAGATCATCACGGATCTGTTGCGGGGTCACTTCAAGTTTGACGGCGTGGTGCTGAGCGACTGGGGCATCGTCAATGACTGTGACAGCCGCTGCGAGCAGGGGCTGACCCAGGATGAAGTCAATGCCGGGGTGAGCCCCTGGACCGTGCCCTTTGGCATGTCCTGGGGCGTGGAGAAGCTCACCAAGGCCGAGCGTTATGCCAAGGCCATCGACGCCGGGGTGGATCAGTTCGGTGGCGTGGAAGATCCGGCTCCCCTGCTGGCGGCGGTGCAGAGCGGCCTGGTGACCGAGGCGGCCATCACCACCTCGGCCGAGCGGATCCTGGAACAGAAGTTTGCCCTCGGGCTCTTCGAGAACCCCTATGTGGATGCCGAGGCCGCGGTGGCCCTGGTGGGCAAGACCGAGTTCCAGCAAGAGGCCCAGGCCGCCCAGGCCGCGTCTCACGTGTTGCTGAAGAACGAGGGAGCCCTGCTGCCGCTGAAGGCGGACGGCAAGCGGGTCTATCTGCACAATGTCAACGCCGAGGTGGCCAGGGCCAACGGCTATACGGTGGTGACGAACCTGGCCGACGCGGAGCTTGCCATCGTGCGGGTCAACGCCCCGGGTGAGCAGGATCCCCGTTTCCCGTTTGGCAGCATCCACTTCGGCCAGCTCGGCTTTGCCAGCAATGATCAGGTGGTGCAGGAGACGGCCCACGAAGGGGTCTACCGCGGCGCGGATGACTATGCCGCCATCCAGGCCATCGAGCAGGCCGGGGTGCCCCTGGTGCTCTCCGTCTATCTGGACAGGCCCGCCATCCTGACCGAGGTGGCCCCGGCGGCCCGGGTGCTGCTCGCCAACTTCGGCGCCCTGGATCAGGCCCTGTTCGATGTCATGAGCGGCACCCAGAAGGCACGCGGCAAGCTCCCCTTCGAGCTGCCCTCGAGCTGGCAGGCGGTGCTGGCCCAGTCCCCGGACGTGGCCAAGGACTCACAAAGCCCGCTCTATCCCTACGGGGCCGGTCTGGCCTATTGACGGACAGGGATGTTCTGTCTCTCATCAAGGCGCCTTCGGGCGCCTTTTTCATGGGGCGGTGGTGATGGCCACGCCTGTTGGCCAGCGCTGCTGGTGGGAGAGTATGTGGTCCAGATGAGGAGCATTTCAGAACCAGCCCGGTTGTTATACTCTGGGGCACCTATGAGAGGGGCACTGGCAAATAATATCTGGACACCTGGCGGCCGGCATATCGGACAGCGTGGGCGGCAATAATAAAAATGGGCGAGGTAGCTATGCACCATCACAATAACGAAAAAATATTTGATCCAGATTTTTTGTCCAGCCTGGGGCCCGGCAAGACAATCACCATCCCGGTCACCTTTATTCAGGACCTGACCAGGGCCGCGTCCCTTCAGGATGTATTGAACGTGATGGCGAAGTGGATATTCCATCTTTTTTCTGCCGAACGGGTCAGCATCACCATCAAGGAGAATGAAGACTCCCTGACGCTCTATTCGGTGATGGGCAACAATGCCATTCCCATGGATTTTCTGGTGCCCATTCAAGGGACCATGGTGGGCCGGGTATTTTCGACCGGCATGCTGAGAATATGCGACGACCTGGCCCAGTCCGCGGATCTCGATTGCGAGATGCTCTCCCGGCACGGCATGGGCTGCTGCATGGATGCCCCCATGATTCAGGGAACGGTCAGTATCGGGACCCTGAATGTCGCCCACCACGAGAAGGGCTATTACACCGCCGACCACGCCATGGTATTGCAATGTCTGGCGAACTGGCTGGCCCTCAATATCCAGCTGCACCTTCAAATCGCCGACATGGAGCAGCAGGCCTGCACGGATTATCTGACGGAGACCGCCAATCGCCGGGCCTTCATGAATGAGGGGGAACGGCGGCTGATATTGTCCAGGCTGACGGACACCCCTTTTATCATCGCCATTCTGGATCTGGACCATTTCAAACGTCTCAATGACCGATATGGTCATGTCGCCGGGGATCATGCATTGAAGGCGGTGGCCAGCCTCGTCAAGCGCAACATGAGGCAGGAGGATATCTTCGCCCGCATCGGGGGAGAGGAATTTGCCATGATCATGACGGGGGGTGACAGCGAGCCCCCGTTTTCCGTGCTCGACCGCCTTCGCGCCCTCATCGAGGCCCAGGTGATCGAGTACGAGGGCGAGTCCATCAGGCTGACCGCGAGCATCGGGTATTCATCCTCGTCACCTGAAGACGGCGCCCTCAGCACCCTTCTAAAGCGGGCGGATGATGCCCTCTACGCCGCGAAACGGCGGGGCCGCAACCGGGTGGAATTCACTCCCGGCTAGTGCGAAGGCCCGGCGAGGGCAGGGAAGAGAGTGTCCCTGGGCGCCTTCGGGCGCCTTTTCCATTGCCCCCATCGACAATCCCGGTTTGGCGCAAGGGGTTGGCTTGGGCATAATGGCGCCCCGGCAACGGGTGCGGTGGCCAGCGCGGCAGGCACCCGGTCACAGTGCACAGGAGATGAGATGAAATTTATCGGAGCCCACGTCAGTGCGGCGGGCGGGGTGGAAAACACCATCGCCCGGGCCAAAGCCATCGGGGCCAACGCCTTCGCCCTGTTTACCAAGAATCAGCGCCAATGGCAGGCGGCGCCCCTCTCCGAGGCCAGCATTCGCGCCTTCAAGGCCGCCTGCGAGAAGGAGGGCTTTCGCCCCGAGCAGATCCTGCCCCACGACAGTTACCTCATCAACCTGGGTCATCCCGACCCCGATGCCCTCGCCAAGTCCCGGGATGCGTTCCTAGACGAGATGAAGCGCTGCGAGCAACTGGGGCTGTGCTACCTGAACTTCCACCCGGGCAGCCACCTCAAGCAGATCCCCGAGGCGGTGAGCCTCAAGCTGGTGAGCGAGTCCATCAACTGGGCGCTGGAGCGCAGCGAAGGGGTGACGGCGGTGATCGAGAATACCGCCGGCCAGGGCACCAACCTCGGCTGGTCGTTCGAGCATCTGGCCACCCTCATCGACGGGGTAGAGGACAAGAGTCGGGTCGGCGTCTGCTTTGACACCTGCCACGCCTTCGCCGCCGGTTACGATCTGCGTACCCCCGAGGGGTGCGAGGCGGTGTTTGCCGACTTCGACCGCATCGTGGGGTTCCAGTACCTCAAGGGGATGCATATCAACGGCGCCAAGTGTACCTTCGGTAGTCGGGTCGACCGTCACCACAGCCTGCGGGAGGGCAACCTCGGCGAGGCGGTGTTCCACCACATCATGAACGACGACCGATTTGACGGCATCCCGCTTATCCTCGAGACCATCGACGAGTCCATCTGGGGCGAGGAGATAAGCTGGCTGCGCAGCCTGGCCGGGAGCCCGCGCCCGGCGTGATGCCGGGGTCCACCATTGGGTAGCAAGGAGAGACGATGCACGACGAGATAAGGGCGCCCCTGCGCTTTGGCATTGCCGGGGCGGGGGCCATCGCCCGGCGTTTTTGCCGCGATGTGAACGGGCACGCCAGGGGAGCCGAGGTGGTGGCCATCGCCGCCCGGGACCAGGGACGGGCGGACGAGTTCGCCCGGGATCTGGGGCTGCCCCACGCCTATGGCAGCTATGAGGCCCTGGCCGCCAGCCCCGAGGTGGAGGCCGTCTATGTGGCGGTCATCCACCCGGAGCACGCGGGCCTGGTGAGGCAGATGCTGCTGGCGGGCAAGCACGTACTGGTGGAGAAACCGGCGGTGACCCGGGTAGCGGATTGGGACGCCCTGGTGGCGCTCGCCCACGCACGGGGCCTGCTGCTGCTCGAGGCCATGAAGGTGATGTGCTTCCCCGCCATGCGCGCCCTGTTGCAGCGCCTGCCCCTGCTGCCGCCGCCGCGCGAGCTGCGGGCGGCGTTCGGTTCGGCCCAGCCGAAGGTGGGCAAGCTGTTCGATCCGGCGCTGGATGGCGGCGCTGCCTGGGACGTGGGGGTCTATCCCCTCTGGCTCCATGCCGCCCTCTGCCATCGGCTGGGGCTGGGCTGCCCCGCCCCCGAGGTGACGCTGACGCGGGCGCCGGGGGAGGTGGATCTCGCCGCCAGCTTCACGTTCGATGAGCCGTTTCGGGCCGAACTCGGGGCCTCCATCATCGAGGATCTCGAGCGGGAAGCGTCCTTGTCCGGGGAGGGGTGGCGCCTGGTCATCGAGGGCAAGTGGTGGAATCCCCAGCACATTCGCTGGCAAGGGGGGCCTGCCCCCGTCATCTGGCCGGCGGACATCTATCTGCCGGTGGAGGGGGGCGGCATGCAGCACGAGGCGGATCACTTCGCCGATTGCCTGCGCCACCGGCTGCTGGACTCCCCCTGGGTGCCCCAGGCCGTGACCCGGCAGGTGCTCGGCTGGATTGAAGGGGGACTCGCCGGCTGAGGCCGGGGAAGGGCTGATGGCCGGGGAGAGCATCGGCTGAACGACAAGGGCGCCAATGGCGCCCTTGTCGTATCCGAAGGGCTTCTCACGCCAGGGTCTGGGCGCGGCAGAAGGCCAGGAAGCGGCGCAGGGCGGCGGAGTGGAACTTCTGCTTGTGCCAGACGAGGGAGAGCTGGCGTGGGAAGCGGCGACTCGGGGTGAGGGCCACCAGGCGCCCCTGTGCCAGTCGGTCCGCCACCGCGAGGCGGGAGATGAAGGAGATGCCGAGCCCCTTCTCCACCGCCAGCATCACCGCCTCCAGGGTATTGAGCTCTATCCCCGCCTGCCAGCGGGGCAGGTGAGGCTGGAGCTGCTGCTCGAACTGCTCGCGGCTGCCGGATTGCGCCTCGCGCAGCACCCAGGTTTCCCCGGCAAGCCGGCGCAGGGGCAGCTCGAGCTGATCCGCCAGGGGGTGACCGGGGGCGGCGATGATGAGCATCTCGTCCTCCAGCCAGGGTTCGCTCACCAGGTCCGGGTGGTGGTTCTCCCCCTCGATGAGGGCGAGATCCAGCTCGAAGTGGGCGAGGGCATGGCACAGGAGGTGGGTGTTGGCGATGGTGACCCTGGGGGCGGCCCCCAGCTCCTGGGCCCCCTCCGCCAGCAGGGCGGGCAGCAGGTAGTTGCCGATGGTCTGGCTGGCCCCGAGGTGCAGCTGGCCGCTTGGCTCGGCATCGGGGCTGAAGAGCTGCTCTATCTCCTGCATCCGGGTCAGCAGCTCCTCGGCGGCCGGTTGCAGCAGGCGCCCCTCGCTGTTGAGCTGGAGCCTCGGGTGCACCCGGTCGAACAGGGGCGTGGCGAGCTGGCGCTCCAGCTCCTGCAGCGACTGGGAGACGGCCCCCTTGCTCAGGCAGAGTTCATTGGCGGCGCCCCCCAGGTTGCCGTGGCGGGCGATGGTGGCAAACACCTTGAGTTGTTGCAGGGTGAGCTTCATATCGTTTGATTTTCCTAAACGCTAAGTTCAATTCATTTAGATATCGTAAACGATAGACCCCCTTTATCCTATGCCCATCGTCATCATCAAGAGGGTATTCGCCATGATCGCAAGAACCCGCCGCTCCCTGGCCGCCGCCCCGACCCCCATGGCCGGTCTAGCTCTGGGGATCGCCAGCCTCGGCTGGTGCTGGGAAAATGCCGGTCAGTTCGATGGCCGTCTGCAACTGCTGGGGGCCGCCATCGCCGCCGTGCTGCTCCTCGTCCTGACCTTCAAGTTTCTGATCCACCCGCGCCTGCTGTGGCAGGATCTCGCCCATCCCGTGGTGGGCAGCGTGGTGCCCACCTACGCCATGGGGACCATGGTGGTCTCCAAGGCGGTCGGCCTGCTCGCCCCGACCCTGGGGCATGGGCTCTGGCTGTTTGCGGTCATCATCCACCTCGTCTTCCTCGCGACCTTCGTCTGGCACAGGGCCAAAGCGTTTGAAATCCATCACATGGTGCCGAGCTGGTTCGTGCCGCCGGTGGGGATCATCGTGGCTGACGTGGCCTACCCGGGCGGTCCCTTCGCATCCCTGGCCACCGGCCTGCTCTGGTTCGGCATGGCCTGCTATGGCCTGATGCTGCCGCTGATGCTCTATCGCCTCATTTTCAGCCACGAGGTGCCGGATGCCGCCAAGCCCACCATCGCCATCCTGGCCGCCCCGGCGAGCCTGTCGCTGGCCGGCTACCTCACCGTGAGCCAGGACCCCTCCCTGCTGCTGGTGGCGGTGCTGCTCGGGATCGCCGTGCTGATGACCGGCATCATCTACCTGGCCTTCATCAAGCTGCTGCGCCTGCCGTTCTCGCCGGGTTACGCCGCTTTCACCTTCCCCCTGGTGATCGGGGCCACCGCCCTGTTCAAGGTGAGTCACCTGCTGTCGCAGTGGCCACAGGCGGCCCGCTATGCCGAGCAGCTCCATCAGCTGGCCTATCTGGAGCTGGGGGTGGCCACCCTGGTGGTGGGTTACGTGGCCCTGCGTTACCTGATGTTCTTCCTGCCGGCGGTGCAGGATGACCTGCCGGGGCAGCCCGCACGCCGCTAGGCACAAGGTTTTCATCCCCCCTTGTCATCGACCCCGCCCATGCGGGGTCTGCCGTTCGTGATGCAGTGACACAGAGGGGAATCAAATGAAGCAGATTAATTTTGTCAATCCGTGAAGTGGCTTAAATAGTTGCCCATACAGGCGACATTCAGTTGGCGTTAACTGGTAATACCTGTCACGATGCGCGCCACTTTATCTTCCCACTGTTTTGTCGTGCCCATGTCCTCATCTGATCCCGTGTTTGACGCCCGATTCCAGCCTCGTCTGCTGCACCCCCGTTACTGGTTGAGCTGGCTCGCCCTCGGCGCCATCGGTGTGCTCGCCTTCGTTCCTCCGCGCTGGCGGGATCGCCTGGCCGATGCTCTGACGCCCCTGGTATGCGCCATCTCGAAGAAGCAGATCTACATCGCCAGGACCAACCTCGCCATCTGCTTCAAGGAGAAGAGCGAGGCCGAGCGGGAGGCCATCCTGATGACCTCCATCCGGGTCGGCCTCAAGAGCCTGCTGGGCTTTGGCGAGTTCACCTGGCGCAGCCCCGCCCACGTGATGGGGCGGATCCAGGTCAGCGGCTGGGAACATATCGAGGCGGAGCAGGCCGCTGGCCGACCGGTGATCCTGGTGGTGCCCCACAGCTGGCCCATCGATGCGGCGGGCTACTACTTCGCCCAGCGGGGCCTGCCCATGTGCACCATGATGAAGAGCGCCCGCAACCCGGTGTTCGACTGGCACATCAACGGCGCGCGGGCCCGGCACGGCTGCCGCGTCTATGAGCGCAGCGCCGGCATCAAGCCGGTGATCAAGGCGGTGAAATCCGGCCTGAGCTTCTTCTATCTGCCGGATCAGGATCACGGCCGGGAGGCGAGCCTGTTCGCCCCCTTCTTCAACCACCCCAAGGCGACGTTGCCGGCCCTGCCACGGCTGGTGAAGCTGACCGGTGCCCAGGCTCTGCCGGTGCTGGCCTGCTATGACGAGCAGGCGCACGGCTACCGGTTGGAGGTCGAGGCTCCCTACGCCGACTACCCGAGCGGGGATCTGATGGCGGATACCTGCCGCATGAACGACAGCGTGGAGCGCCAGCTCTGCCGCCACCCGGGCCAGTACATGTGGTTCCTCAAGATCTTCGACACCCGTGAGGATCAGGTGGGGCCGGATGGCCTCTACGAAGAGGGGATCCGGCGCATCCGCCGGGGCCTTGCTCCTCACCCCTGAGCCTTGCGCTCACCCGGTGCAAAAATGTGGCCCCAAGCGGGCCACTTTTTATTTCTAACTTGTCTGATCAGTGACTTGGCGCGGGGGCGCTGTGCAGGGCAGGGTAGAAAAAGTTGTCAGGATCACTAAAATGACGGTCTGTTTTGATGATTCGATGGCGACCATGTCCGCACAAGATCCGGTGTTTGATACCTCTTTTCATCCGCGCCTGCTGCACCCCCGTCTGTGGGGCAGCTGGCTGGCCGTCGCCCTGCTCTCCCTGCTGGCCTGGGTGCCGGCAAGGGCACGGGACAAGTTGGCCGACTACCTGGCCCCCCTGCTGCTGCGCGTCTCCAGGAAGCAGGCCTACATCGCCGACACCAACCTCAAGATCTGCTTCCCCCATCTCGACGAGGCGGGCCGTCAGGCCCTGCTGCTGAAATCCATCCGGGTGGGGCTCAAGACCTTCCTGGGCTTTGGCGAGCTGACCTGGCGCAGCCCCGACTTCCTCAAGGGGCGCGCCAAGGTGAGCGGCTGGGAGCACGTGGAGGCGGAGCGGGCAGCCGGTCGCCCCATGATCTTCGTGGTGCCCCACACCTGGGCGGTGGACATGATTGGCCGCTACTTCCCCCTCCAGGGGATCAAGATGTGCACCATGATGAAAAGCCCCAAGGATGCGGTGTTCGACTGGTACATCAACCGCGAGCGCAGCAAGGGCGGGCGTGTCTACGAGCGCAGCGTCGGCATCAAGCCCGCCATCAAGGCCCTGCGCAGCGGCGACAGCTTCTTCTACCTGCCGGATCAGGATCACGGCCGGGAGGCGAGCCTCTTCGTGCCCTTCTTCAACCACCCCAAGGCGACCCTGCCGGCCCTGCCCAAGCTGGTGAAGCTGACCGGTGCCCGCGCCGTGCCCATTCTGGCCTGCTACGACGAGGACGAGGGGTGCTACCGGCTGGAGATCGAGGCGCCGTTCGACCCTTATCCCACCGCGGATCTGGTGGCGGACGTCAACCAGATGAACCGCATGGTGGAGCAGCAGCTTGGCCGCTTCCCCGAGCAGTACATGTGGTTTCTCAAGATCTTCGAAACCCAGGAGCACGATCAGGGCGAAGACGGTCTCTACGAGGCGGGGATCCGCCGCATCCGCCAGGGGCTGCCACCGGAACCTTGATCGACACGGCCCCTTGCGGGCCGTTTCTGACAGGGGTGGCAGGCCACCAGCAAACAGGTGCAAACAAGGTGCAAATAGGGTAAAAGGGCGGTCATGAAAATTCCAAATCGAATCCAACCTCTGGTTGATGACGGCCTGGTGGACGATGTCATCAGCCGGCTGATGAGCGGCAAAGAGGCCGACGTCTATGTGGTGCGCTGCGGCGACGAGATCCGCTGCGCCAAGGTCTACAAAGAGGCGTCAAAGCGCAGCTTCAAGCAGGCCGTGGTCTATCAGGAAGGGCGGCGAGTGCGCAGCAGCCGCGATGCCCGCGCCATGGAGAAGGGCTCCAAGTACGGTCGCAAGCAGCACGAAGAGGTGTGGCAGAACACCGAGGTGGATGCCCTGTTCAAGCTGGCGGCGGCCGGGGTGCGGGTGCCCAGGCCCTATGTCTGCCTTGATGGCGTGCTGCTGATGGAGCTCATCACCGACGCCGACGGCAACGTCGCTCCCCGTCTCAACGACGTGGCCCTGACCCGTGAGCAGGCTCTGGTGGATCATGGCAAGGTGATCCGCTACGTGGTGCGCATGCTCTGCGCCGGGCTCATTCACGGGGATCTCTCGGAGTTCAACGTGCTGGTGGACGAAGAGGGGCCCGTCATCATCGACCTGCCCCAGGTGGTGGATGCCGCCGCCAACAACCAGGCCAGGGCCATGCTGGAGCGGGATGTCGACAACATGCGCAACTACTACGGCATGTATGCCCCCGAGCTGCTCAAGACCCGGTATGCCCGGGAGATGTGGTCCTTGTTCGAGGATGGCAAGCTGGGCCCCGAGACCGAGCTCACCGGCCTGTTCGAAGAGAGCCGGGAGGCCATCGATTTGGATGGCGTGCTGCACGAGATAGAGAGTGCCCAGGAGGAGGCCATGGCCCGTCGGGCCAGGTTGCAGGCGGAGCAGGAAGAGGAGTCCTGACGGGCCTTCATCCCAGTCAACAAGAGCGCCATGGGCGCTCTTTTGTTTTGGAACCCTGGCTCAGAGCCCGGTCAGGGGCGGCGCCTTGAGACGGGGCCCCTGGTAACCCGTCACCTCGCCAAAGCGCGGATGACCGCTCTCCCAGTCGGCGGCGGCGGTGCGAATGGCCTCCTTGTCGACGCTCACGAAGTTCCACCAGATCTGCAGCGGTCTGGGCAGGGGCTCGCCGCCGATGAGCAGCAGCCGGGCACCCGGGCGCAGGGTCAGCGCCACCTCCCGGTTGCCGGGGGGCAGGTAGAGCAGCTGCTCCGGGGCCAGGGCCTCCCCTGCGACGATGGTCTCCCCCGCGAGAGGAAAGAGGCCGTGCTCGAAGGCGGGATCCAGGGGGAGGGTGATCTCGCCTCCCTCGGGGGCGTGCAGATCCAGCCCCAGAATGGGGGAGAAGTGCAGGGTGGGGGCGCGCCGGCCGCCGTGCTCGCCGATGAGCAGGGTGAGGGTGATCTCCCCTTGCTGCCAGCGGGGGAGCGTCGGGTAGTGATCGAAGCGGGGCGGGGTATGCTGATCCGCCTCGGGCAGGGCTATCCAGAGCTGGGCGGCGTGCAGATCGGGCTGGTTCGGGACCGACTCCTCGGTGTGGGCGATGCCCCGTCCTGCGGTCATCAGGTTCACCTGGCCCGGACGGATCACCTGCTTGCTGCCCAGGCTGTCCCGGTGGAGGATCTCCCCCTCCAGCATCCAGGTGAAGGTCTGCAGGGCGATGTGGGGGTGGGGCCCCACATCCATGCCGGGTGCGCCGGGGGCAAAGCGGGTCGGGCCGATATGATCGAGAAAACACCAGGGCCCGATGGTGCGCCGCTCCTTGACCGGGATGGCGCGAGCCACCGGGATGCCGCCCACATCGGTGAGGCGGGAGGCAATGCGTTGCCACTGTTGTGTCATGGGGTGCTCCTTGTCGAGGAAAAGGTTGGCGCACGCGCGCGCAGGTTGCAGCGTCTGCAGGGGGACGGACATGCCGTCTCGCCCGGTGCCGGTGAGTGATGCCGAGGTTACTATGCCCCAATCCGGCGCCGGATGGCAAAGACGGGGCACAGCGCCTGCCCTGAGGGCCCCGCCCGGCAATTGCAGCCGGGTACTGTATGAACGTACAATAGTCCCATCCCACTCTTGAGCCCGACCACCTGCATGACCGATATCCAGCCCCTCCCTCCCGTGACCCCGCCGCTCGACGGCTTCATCCTGACCCGCCATGGTCGGGATGTGCAGGGGCGTACCGAGATCGTGATGTGGCTCTGGAGCGCACAGGGACCGGTACGGGTGGTGGTGCCGGGGCAGGAGCCGGTCTTCTTCCTGCCGGAACGCCACCTGGAGGAGGCGGCAGAGCTCTTCAAGGGGGCCGGGGTGAGGGGGCGTTTTCGCCGCCTCCCCATGCACACCTTCGAGGGGAGCCGGGTGGTGGGCTGCTACTTTGCCACCCTGAGCGCCTTTCACCGCGCCATCGAGCTGCTGCTCATCCGCGGATTGGAGCACTTCGAGGCGGATATCCGCCTGCCCGAGCGCTTTCTCATGGAGCGCTTCATCACCGCCGGGATGCGCTTTGACGGCAAGGCGAGGCGAAAGGGGGGCAGGCAGGGTTACTGGGAGGTAAACGAGGCGCGCTGTGCGCCGCAGGCGGTGACGCCGACCCTCTCCTGGGTCTCCCTGGACGTGGAGTGCGCCATGGATGGCACCCTCTTCTCGGTGGGGCTCCATAGCGAAGAGGACGCGCGGGTCATCATGATTGGTGCTCCGGAGCCGGGCTCGCAGGACTGGGAGACCCCCGTCGAGTGGGTGGCGGACGAGCCAGCCCTGCTCGGTGCCCTGGAGGGCTGGTTCAGCCTGCACGATCCCGATCTCGTCATCGGCTGGAACGTGGTGAATTTCGACTTTCGCCTGCTGCTGCGCCGCACCGAACTCCACAAGCGGCGGCTGCGGCTCGGGCGCGGGCGGGAGCTCTGCTTCTGGCGCTCGTCCCGAAACGACCCCCAGAGCGGCAACGTCATCATCCCGGGGCGCATGGTGCTGGACGGCATCGATACCCTCAAGAGCGCCACCTGGCAGTTCCCGAGCTACAGCCTGGATGCGGTGGCAAGCGAGCTGCTCGGGCGGGGCAAGGACATCGAGGACGTGGCCAACCGGGGGGAGAAGATCACCGAGCTGTTCCACTCCGACAAGGAGGCGCTGGCCCGCTACAACCTGGAAGATTGCAGGCTGGTGTGGGAGATCTTCGATTTCTGCCACCTCATCCCCTTCGCCATCGAGCGCGCCTCCCTCACCGGTCTCGAGCTCGACCGGGTTGGGGGGTCGGTGGCGGCGTTCACCAACCTCTATCTGCCACGGCTGCACCGCGGTGGCTATGTGGCGCCCAACCTGCCGGCAGACGGCGGGCTCGCCAGCCCCGGCGGCTATGTGATGGACTCCAAGCCGGGGCTCTATCGCCACGTGCTGGTGCTCGATTTCAAGAGCCTCTATCCCAGCATCATCCGCACCTTCTGCATCGACCCCATGGGGCTGGTGGAGGGGCTCAAACACCCGGATAACGCCATTCCAGGCTTTCGCGGCGCCCTGTTCTCCCGAACCCGTCACTTCCTGCCGGATCTCATCGCCACCCTCTGGGCGGCGCGGGATCGGGCCAAGGCCGCCAGTAACAAGGCCCTCTCCCAGGCCATCAAGATCATCATGAACTCCTTCTACGGGGTGCTGGGGTCGGGGGGCTGCCGCTTCTACGACCCGAGGCTCGCCTCCTCCATCACCTTGCGGGGCCACGGCATCATGCAGCAGACCCGGGAATGGATAGAGGCAGAAGGGTTCGAGGTGATCTATGGGGATACCGATTCCACCTTCGTGCACCTGGGGAGCGATATCCGTCTCGAACAGGCGGACGAGATTGGCCAGCGACTGGCGAAGATGATCAACGACAACTGGGCCGCGCTGATCAGGCGGGAGTTCGACCTGCCGAGCCATCTGGAGATCCAGTACGAGACCCACTACCGCCGTTTCCTGATGCCCACTATTCGCGGGCTGGAGAAGGGGAGCAAGAAACGCTATGCGGGACTGGTGGGCGAAGGGGAAGGGGAGCACCTGGTGTTCAAGGGGCTGGAGACGGTGCGCACCGACTGGACCCCCCTTGCCAAGGCATTCCAGACCCGGCTCTACGAAATGGTATTCCACGACCAGGATCCCAGCAGCTATGTGCGCACCATGGTGGACGAGACCCGGGCGGGCCGTCACGACGATCTGCTCATCTACCGCAAGCGGCTGCGCCAGAAACTCGAGGAGTATCAGAAGAACGTGCCGCCCCATGTGCGGGCGGCGCGCCTGGCGGATGAGGAGAATCTGCGCCGCGGCCTGCCCCAGCGCTATCAGCACAGGGGCACCATCGCCTACCTGATGACCCTGAACGGCCCCGAGCCTTTGGAGTACCGGCGCAGCGCCGTCGACTACGAGCACTACATTGACAAGCAGCTCAGGCCCATCGCCGACGCCATCCTTCCCTTTGTGGGGGAGTCGTTCGAGCGGATCTGCGGCCAGCAGCTCGATCTCTTCTGACAACACGAGGTAAACGCGGCGGCCATGGCACAACAATGGCGGCCCGCGTGCCAGAGGGGACAGGAGGCAGATGACGGGGGAGAGCGGGTGTCAGAGCCGAGCAATGCAAAAAGCCCGCTATCAAGCGGGCTTTTCAAATCTGGTGCGTCCTAGTGGATTCGAACCACCGACCCCCACCATGTCAAGGTGATGCTCTAACCAGCTGAGCTAAGGACGCAGGGTGCGCAAGGCGACTTTGTGTGTCATTGCAGGGGAGTGGTGGGTTTAATTGGATTCGAACCAACGACCCCTACCATGTCAAGGTAGTGCTCTAACCAACTGAGCTATAAACCCACATCTGTGTTCAACCGGATTCGAACCAACGACATTGCCTACGCCATGTCAAAGTACTGTTCTAACCGACTGAGCTATAAACCCACATCAAATTCATATCTGCAATTTATTCAAACTGTTATGGTGCGTCCTAGTGGATTCGAACCACCGACCCCCACCATGTCAAGGTGATGCTCTAACCAGCTGAGCTAAGGACGCATAACAGGGTTTCGTGATGGTGCGTCCTAGTGGATTCGAACCACCGACCCCCACCATGTCAAGGTGGTGCTCTAACCAGCTGAGCTAAGGACGCATCACGAAAAGTGGTGGGTTTAATTGGATTCGAACCAACGACCCCTACCATGTCAAGGTAGTGCTCTAACCAACTGAGCTATAAACCCACTTCATAAACCGGGTTGAAAACCCGTTTTATCCCGCCAGCACTGCTGGCGTGGTCGGCATACTACCCATGGCCCCCAAGGCTGTCAACAAGGGACATGCACAAAGGAGACTGTTTGCCCAGTTCTTGTGCAGCCTGTTGATTTTACAGGCGAGCCGTCCCAAAAGTGCGGCTCCCCGTGCCCCTGGCCGCGCCCTATTGCGCCCGGGAGAGGGCGGTGCAGGCCGCGGGGCTGGCGAAGCGGCCGTAGATGACGCGCAGCCGTGCGCCCAGCATCAGGGCGGCGGAGGTGAGACCGACGATGAAGCCTATCCAGAAGCCCTGCGGGCCCATGCGCGGTACCACCCAGTCGGTCAGCCCCAGGATCATGCCGGTGGGCAGACCCAGCCCCCAATAGGCGACGATGGTGACGTAGAAGATGGCCTGGGTATCCTTGTAACCGCGCAGGGCTGCCGCGGCCACCACCTGTACCGAATCGGAGATCTGGTAGATGGCGGCGAAGAAGAGCAGGGTGGCGGCGAGGCCGATCACCTGCAGGTCGTCGGTGTAGATCCCCGCGATGGGGTCGCGCAGCAGCACGGTGAGGGCGGCGGTCGCGGCGGCGACGCCCATGCCCAGCATCAGGCCGGTGCGGGCGGCGACCCTGGCCTGATCCGGTTGACCTTCCCCTATGTTGTGACCGACCCGGATGGTCACACCGACACCAATGGACAGGGGCAGCATGAAGACCAGGCTGGAGAAGTTGAGCGCAATCTGGTGACTCGCCACCGTCTCCGCGCCGAAGGGGGCCAGCATCAGGGCGACCACGGTAAACAGGGTCACCTCGCAGAAGATGGCCATGGCGATGGGAAACCCCAGGCGGAACAGGCGCCAGATCCGGCTGCCGTTGGGGCGTGCCAGCTGGGCGAACAGGTTGATGCGCTTGAAGTGGGCAGAACACTTCACATAGACGATCATCGCCAGCAGCATGGCCCAGAGCACGATGGCAGTGGCCACGCCGCAGCCGACGCCGCCGAGTTTCGGCATACCGAAGTGGCCGTGAATGAAGATGTAGTTGGCGGGGATGTTGACCGCAAGCCCCACGAAACCGATCACCATGGTCGGCATGGTGTGGGAGAGCCCCTCACTGAAGTTGCGCAGCACCTGGAACATCACGAAGGCGGGCAGGCCCCACAGGATGGCGTGCAGGTAGCCGGCAGTCTTGGCCGCCATGACGGGATCCACGTCCATGAATTGCAGTGCCAGGGGGCTGAAGTAGAGTGCCACCATGGCGATGGGCGTGACGATGAGGGCGAGCCAGAAGCCCTGGTGCACGGCGGGGCGCACCTCGTCCTGCTTGCGGGCGCCGTTGAGCTGGGAAACGATGGGGGTGAGGGCCATGATGATGCCCTGCACCAGCAAGATGATCGGCAGCCAGAAGCTGGACGCCACCGACACGGCGGCAAGATCCACGGCGCTCACCTGTCCCGCCATCACGGTATCGACGAAGTTCATGGCGATCTGGGCCACCTGGGCGACCAGAATGGGGCTGGCTAGACGAACGAGCTGCTTCGCCTCGGACCAATAACGTTGCACTGACACCTCCGAGTGGATCAGATAAAAGAGAAAGAGCGGGCAAGAGAGATGGGCTTTTGCCTCCTCGTCCTGAGGAGACAAAATGCGGGGGTGTCATTCTAGCCTGAAAAACCGCCAACGGGGAAGGTCGGCGGCAGATTTGTAGCCGGGATCAGGCGTCTTCGTGATCGCTGATCAGCAGATTGGCCGCGGCATAGGCCGCCTGCTCGCGCAGATCCGCCGGTACCCGCTCGTCGGAGGCCACGGCGTTGAGCGCCCGTATGCTGGCGGCAATGGCCTGGGGCACATAACCCTGCTCACCGGAGCCAATCTGGTTGTAGGCGATGCGAATGGCTTCACAGCATTGATATACCTGCATTTTTGTTTCCTCGTTCAGTCTGGATTGATTGGGGTCACTATAGCGATCGCGCCTCTCCTTGTCAGCCGGCACCCTTGTCTTGCAAGGTGGCCGGGGGTAACCTGCCGACAATTTTCACAGCCTGGAGAGACTCATGTTCACCGGCATCGTACAAGGGACCGCCGAACTGGTGGCCATCGATTCACTGCCCAATTTTCGCACCCACGTGATCCGCATGCCGAGCCCGGCCTGGGGCGAGGGGCTGGCCCTGGGGGCCTCGGTGGCCCACAACGGCTGCTGCCTGACCGTCACCCGGGTGGAGGGGGAGCTGGTCAGCTTCGATCTGATGCAGGAGACCCTGCGCCTCACCAACCTTGGGCAACTGGTGGTGGGTGACAAGGTCAACGTGGAGCGGGCCGCCCGCTTTGGGGACGAGATTGGCGGCCATGCCATGTCCGGCCACATCATGGGGACGGCCGAGGTGACCTCGGTCATCGACATCCCCAACAACCGCCAGGTGTGGTATCGCCTCGATCCTGCGCTCATGAAGTACGTGCTGACCAAGGGCTACATCGGCATCGACGGCATCAGCCTCACCGTGGGCGAGGTGCGCGCCAGCGAGTTCTGCGTCAACCTGATCCCCGAGACCCTGGCCCGCACCAACCTGGGCTGGGTCAAGGCCGGCTGGCGGACCAACATCGAGATTGACCCCCAGACCCAGGCCATCGTCGACACGGTGGAGCGAGTGCTGGCGGCGCGCCAGTAACCACCTGAGCGCTGCCCCCAGGGTTCGAAGAGGAGGGCGGCATCACGGGAAAGGCGCCCTCTTGTGGAAGAGGCGCCGCCCCAGGGCCTTGGAGACTTCTCTGTATGTTTGTCGTGACATTGACCTATGTGAAACCGCTGGCGGAGATCGATGCCCTGATCCCGGCCCACATTGCGTGGCTGGAGCGGCAGTATGCCGCAGGCCATTTTCTGGCATCCGGGCGTCGGGTACCCCGGATCGGGGGGGTCATACTGGCGCAGGGCGTGAGCCGAGACGCCCTGGAGGCGATGCTGGCAGAGGATCCCTTCAAGCAGGCAGAGGCGGCCGATTATCAGGTGGTGGAGTTTGTTCCGACCATGACGTCGGCGAAGGCGGCGTGCTTGAGGGAGGCGTGATCCAGCCTGACGATGGCACCAGAACAAACGGGACCCACAGGGTCCCGTTTGTTTTTGTCTGTGTCTGGACAGGGGGATTCAGAACAGCTGCTCGTCGTCGGCATCCACGAAGAGTTGCAGGCAGTCACGGGCTTCATCCCGGTGCAGACGCAGGTGGATGGGGTTGCAGCAGGCCATGCAATCCTCGTAGAACTCCTGATCCCCCTGGCTGGCATCCAGCTCGACCCGGGTGTGGTGGCCGCAGTGGGGGCAGACGATACGCTTGCTGGTGTATTCGATCATGGTGACCTCCTCGGGCCCGTGGGCCGTCTCTGTGCTCCTGCTGATTCTAGTCGCCACAAGGCGGCGCAACCGCGAGCAAGCGCACGTTTATGAGCGGGCTCAAGGGAGGCAGGAGGTCAGTCCGTGCTGCCTACTTGACCCAGCCGGCCAGCATCTCTGCGTTCAGCTCGGCAAGAGAGCGCAGTTCGTGGTTGGCGATGGCCAGACGGGGATCGCCGACCAGCGCCGGGTCCGGCACGATCAGCGCCGTCATGGAGGCTGCCTTGGCTGCCAGCAGGCCGGTGAAGCTGTCCTCGATGGCGAGACAGTGCACAGGCTCGACGCCGAGCTTCTCGGCGGCGTGGATATAGACATCCGGGTGGGGTTTGCCAAAGCGCTCCACCTCGGCGGAGTGGACCGCCATGAAACGGTCCTGGATACCGAGTTTGCCGAGCACCGCCTCGACCATGGCAAACGGGGAGGAGGTGGCGAGCCCGATCTTGAGCCCTTGGGCCTCGATGAGGTCGAGCGCTTCCAGCACCCCGGCCTTGGGCTGCCCCTCTTGCAGGATGAGCGCGATCACCTGATCCAGAATACGCTGTACCACTTCTTCCTGGCTGGGGCTGCTCCAGGGGCGGATCCGGTACCAGTGGGCCACCAGCTGATCGATGCGCACCCCTATGGTGGAGTTGCAATCTTCCTCGGTGTGGAAGTGGCCCAGTTCGGCGAAGACGGCCATCTGTGCCCGTTGCCAGAAGGGTTCCGAGTCGATCAGAACACCATCCATATCGAAGATCACGGCAGTTAACATCTTGTACTCCTGACATAGGTGAAGGGGGGATTATAAGCCCGGTGCTTCAATGGGAAAGGGGCAGTCACCTGCCCCTTGCGCCGGATCACGCAGATAAACGTTTGTTTTTGCGTGGTAAAGCGAATTGCCTAGAACAGTACTTCTACCCGGGCTGCCACCGTCTTGGCCTGCTCCACGGCTTCCTGGCAATTCTGCCCACGGGCGAGCGCCACCCCGAGGCGACGACGACCGGCGATCTCCGGCTTGCCAAAGAGACGCAGCTGGGCACCCGGCACCAGGGCCAGTGCCTCGCCAATCCCCTGATAGCGGATATCCTGGCTGTGGCCTTCCCGCAGCACCACGGCAGAGGCGCTCGGGCCGTACTGGGTGATGGTGCCGACGGGCAGCCCCAGGATGGCGCGCACGTGCAGGGCGAACTCGGAGAGATCCTGGGAGATCAGGGTCACCATGCCGGTGTCGTGGGGGCGGGGGGAGACTTCGCTGAACCACACCTCGTCACCCCTGATGAAGAGCTCGACCCCGAACAGACCGTAGCCGCCAAGGGCTTCGACCACCTTGGCCGCCACCTCCTTGGAGCGGGCCAGGGCCAGCTCGCTCATGGCCTGGGGCTGCCAGGATTCGCGGTAGTCGCCATCCTCCTGACGATGGCCGATAGGCTCGCAGAAGTGGATGCCATCGACCGCGCGCACCGTGAGCAGGGTGATCTCGTACTCGAAAGGAACGAAGCCTTCGACAATCACCTTGCCACGACCGGCACGGCCCCCCTCCTGGGCATAGGTCCAGCTTTCATCCAGCCTGGCGAGATCGCGCAGCAGGCTCTGCCCCTTGCCGGAGGAGCTCATCACCGGTTTGACCACGCAGGGGAGGCCGATGGCCTCGACGGCGGCCACAAACTCCTCCTTGCTCTGGGCAAAGCGGTAGGCAGAGGTGGGCAGCCCCAGGGTTTCGGCGGCGAGGCGACGGATCCCCTCCCGGTTCATGGTGAGCTGGGTGGCGCGGGCATTGGGCACCACCTTGACCCCTTCCTGCTCGAGGGCGGCCAGGGTGTCGGTGGCGATGGCTTCAATCTCGGGGATGATGAGGTCGGGCTTGACCTCGGCCACCAGGGCGCGCAGGGCGGCACCATCCAGCATGTCCAGCACGCGGGCCTGGTGGGCCACCTGCATGGCGGGGGCGTTGGCATAGCGGTCGGCGGCGATCACCTCGATACCGAGCCGCTGCAGCTCGATGGCGACCTCCTTGCCGAGTTCGCCTGATCCCAGCAGCAGGGCGCGGGTCGCAGTGGGGCGGGTGGCGGTTCCAAACATCTGATCTCTCCTGAGGTCGGTGGTCAGCAGGGCTGATCCGGGTGAGCAAAAAAAGAGGCACGCATGGCGTACCTCAGGAAGTGGGTGGGTGGGCGCGCTGCTCCAGATGGGTGAGCAGGGTGATGGCGCCGATGATGATGGCCGCCCCCAGCCACAAGCGACCGGGGGGCGCCCAGCCAAATACCAGCCAGCCGGCCAGCACGTTCATGGGCAGCTTGGCAAAATCAAAAGGTTGCACGAAGGAGGCCTCCGCCACGCTGTAGGCGCGGGCGATGGACATCTGGGCCAGTGCCGACAGTACGCCCGAGGCGGCCACCAGCAGCCACTGGGTTTCGCTCGGCCACTGCCATTCAGGGATCGCCAGCATGGCGTTGAACGGGGTGCTGAAGACGAGCAGGTAGACGACGATGGTGTGGGACGACTCGCTGGCTGCCTGATAGCGCACCAGCAAGGAGTAGCCGGCCCAGAAGAGGGCGGCCGCCACCGGCAGCAGGGAGGCCAGGGTGAAGTCGTCGGTCCAGGGTGCCAGGATCAGCATGGCGCCCACAAACCCCGCCAGGGTCGCGAAAATGCGGGCCCGGCTCACTTGCTCTTTGAGAAAGAGGGCTGATCCCAGGGTGGCAAACAGGGGGGAGGTCATCAAGAGCGCGATTCCCTGCCAGATGGGGACGGGGACCGCCAGGGCCCAGAGCCAAAACTGGATGCCGGTCACCGCAAGGGCGACCCGCAGCAGGTGCAGGCGCAGCTGGTTCGTCATCAGGGACTGGCGCAGACCGTGGCGCACCAGCCAGGGCAGCAGGCAGACCAGGGCGATCAGATATTGGTGAAAGGCGACCTGGGTCGAGGGGAGGCCGAGCGTGAAGCTGACATACTGGCTCAGGCTGTTGACGGCGGCGAAGCAGAGGCCTGCCACCATCATCCAGACGGCGCCGGCAAAGGGGGAGTGCCTGCGGGAGGAGGTCATGAGATCCGGATCACGTACAAAAAGTGCGGCGGATCATAACGGCAATCGTTTGTCATGCCAAGGGTGTGGAGTTTGATGAGCCCCTCTCTGCCGAGGAAATGCACAGGCATCAAATTTTTTGAATGACTTGAGCATCTATTTTCGCTATCAGGCTTTAATGCCAGTCTTTATAGTGACCTCCATCGACAGCCTGGCTGTTCAATTGACAATCAAATGGAGTTTCACCATGGCCAATATCCTCGTTCTGAAGTCCAGCATCCTGGGCCAGTATTCCCAATCCAACGCCCTGATCGACGGCTACCTGGCCGAGCGCCAGGGTGACACCATCCAGGTACGCGATCTGGCGACCCTGAACCTGCCGGTGCTGGACGGCGAGCTGGCCATGGGCCTGCGTGGTGGCGAGAACCTGAACGAGCGTCAGCAAGCGGTGCTGGCCCAGTCCGACGAGCTGGTCGCCGAGCTCAAGGCGAGCGATCTGGTGATCATCGCGGCCCCCATGTACAACTTCAACATCCCGACCCAGCTGAAAAACTGGATCGATCTGGTGGCCCGTGCCGGCGTAACCTTCCGTTACACCGAGACCGGTCCGGTCGGCCTGGTGGAGAACACCCGCGCCCTGGTGGTCAGCCCCCGTGGCGGGATGCACGTGGGCAATGCCACCGACCTGGTGACCCCCTACATGCGTACCGTGCTGGGCTTCATCGGCATCAACGAAGTGGACTTCATCTATGCCGAAGGCATGGGCATGGGGCCGGAGGCGCAAGCCAAGGGGATCGAGCAGGCCAAGGAGCAGCTGGAAACCCTGGCTTACTGATGCCACTCGGGGTCTTGGCCCCCAGTATCCTGAAACAACAACGCAGCCCTCAGGCTGCGTTGTTGTTTTTGGGCAGGCATCACGCTCTGGCGTCGTTATTCGCGCAGGAAGTGGCGGCAGCCGCTGCCGACCATCAGAAAGACCGCCACCAGGGAGGCCAGCAGCAGGGTGGTGAGCCACTGCTCGGCGCTGCTGGGGACCTGGGGGAGGAAGAGGCTGATCACCAGCAATGTGCAGAGGGTGATCAGGCTGGTTGGTCGAATGAGGCGCATCATGGGTCATCCTTGGCTGCAGGTGGTGAACGAGAGGCTAACCGCGGTCTGTGACAACAAGATGTATCCATACCTCATGCGAACATCAACGGACCGGGTAGCCACCACCTTAGCAGCTTTTGCCGACGGAGCCAGCGGCATGGGTCGGGTTGTGATCCGGATCCCTATCTGAACTGCTTCTGATCTTCCTGATAGTGAAAATCGCCACTGGCCAGCCTGGCAACCAGGGCCTCTTGATCGAGATCCTGCGCCCGGCAGAGATCATCGAGATCCTCGTAGTGATCACGCAGCTGCATGTTGACCAGGCTCAGCAGCATGTTGACATCCATGGTGGCAAAGTTGTTCAGCTTCATGAGGGTTGCTCGTTGTCCAGCAGGTGAAGTTGTTCGATGGCATCGCTGACGCTCTGCAGGTGCAGGCGAATGCTCTGGCGCGCCTCGGCCGGCAGATAGTCGGTGAGGGTGTGCTGCCAGCTTCCCGCCTCCGTCTTGAGCTGCTGGAACAGGGTGAGCCCCGCCGGGGTGAAGGAGACCAGGCTGATGCGCTTGTCCTGCACGCTGTTCTCGGTGAACAGGATGCCTTTCTCCACCAGACGATGGATCTCGCGGGAGATCCGTACCTTGTCCATGCCGCTCGCCTCCACCAGCTCCTTCTGGCTGATGGGGTAGTGGGGGCCGAGCACCATCATCAGGCGCCACTGGGGCACGGTGAGTTGGTACCGCTGCTGATAAAACTGTTCAAAGGTATCGCGCACCATCTCAGCGGCGTGAACCAGCTGATAAGGAGGGTAGTGCGCGAGCAGCTCAATGATCTTCGACATATGACATCCTGCTGTGGCGGCTGCATCGGGTGCAGTTTCTCTTGATACTTTGGCCTTGATGATACGTAACACAGGGGCATTTGTCTGACCAGTCACCAGAAAAATGTGCGTTTGCGCACGTGTTCTGTCATCGAATCGGCAATTGGGGTCTCAACTGGCCTGCTTGCCCGCACTCTTTCGCAGCCATATCAAGGCGTTGTGGGTCAGCCAGGCCTCGCGACTCTGCAAGGCGTAGAGCGCCGCCTCGTCACGGCTGCCTCCCTGCCAGCGGCGAGGCTCCTGCTTGGGCAAGCGGCGCTGGCCCAGCAAAGTGGCGGGCACATGGGGATTGACCCCCATTGCCGCCGCCAGATGAGGGCGCGCCGCCGCTTCCCCTTCGCAGACAAAGCTCATCAAGGCCTTGTTGTAGAGCAGCCAGCAGGAGGCTTCATCAAAGCGCACCAGCAGTTGTTGCAGGGCATCCCACTCCCCTTGCCAGGCATAGAGGGTGGAGAGGGGGTGGCGGCAAGCGGGCTCGTCGGCGCGGCAGAGTGCGAGCAGGGCCAGGTACTCATCCCGAGCCTGCCCAAGCTGCCCAAGTCGCAGCAGGCAATCGGCTCGACCGGCCCTGGCCGCGATCAGAGGGCGTGCCTCGGGGACCTGCCAGCCATGGCCCGCGTGGGCTTGCCAGAATGCCTCATCGAACAGGAGGTTGGCATCGGCAATGATGCGCTCGAACCAGCCAAGGCGAGGGAGGGGATCGCGGCTCTCTGCCGCCAGCTCGAACCACTGCTGCCACTGGCGAGTCTGCTCGTTGTCCAGGGACGGGCTCTCTTCAGGCTCGGCCTCGTAGTGATCCTGGCCGAGCAGTAGGTTGAGGGCCGTCTTCATCTGCTGGCGTTGACGCTTGCAAAAATCGAGGAAGGGGAGCTCGCTGGCCGCAGCCTGGTGCAGCATCATGGCCATGGGCTTGTCGCGAAACAGGCAGAGCTCGGCCACCAGGCTGAAGCGATGGCGGGTCGCCGGATCGTTCAGGTCGGTCGGCGCCGGCCAGCAGGCCACCCCCTGACTGAAGCCATAGCTCCATTGGCCCAGAGGATGGCGCTTGTCAAACACCTGCTCCGGGTTGTCGGTAGAGAGGCGACACTGGCTCGGCAGGGCCAGCTGCGCGTCGTCGGCCTGGGCTTCCAGCTCGGCGATCAGGTGATGCAGCGCCTCGGCACTCTTCTCGTCCAGCGCTGCATCATGAGGCAGCAGGCCGGCCAGCGGATCTTGCCAGTCGGGGGCAACGGGCCCCGTCAGACGGGCGCACAGGAAGCCGTGCAGGGCGGGGTAACTCATCTCCTGCTGGCTGTGGGTCTGGATCCATTGATTGAGATGACGGGTACGAGTGGCTGGGTTCATCGACGCTTCCTCTGGATTTGACGGCCGCGAAGTCTACCTAAAAGTGGGGTTATTTGCAGCAAAGGGGGAACTGAATGCTGCTAATATCGTCAATCTGGCCACCCGGGAGCGGGAAAAGAGGTCAGACACAGGGGGGAGGGGCTAGGTCCTGCTGCCGCTCTGGGGTAACATGCGCGCCTGCATGACATAAACCGGCCCCGTCCTCTCTCATCCGACGGCGGCGATGCACCTCTATATGACGGGTCTTCCATGAGATGGGCCCATCCGGATATTGAAAGAAGAGATCACCATGTTACAGATTGGCAAGATGAACACCCTGACCGTCGTCGAGATTGAGGAGCGCGGCGCCTGGCTGGCGGCGGGGGAATACGGCGAGCTGCTGCTGCCCAGGCGCCAGTTGCCGGAAGGCGTCGCCGAGGAGAGCGAGGTGTCCGTCTTCCTCTATCTGGATGCTGATTGCGAACCGGTGATCACCACCGACAAGCCCTTCGCCATGGTGGGGGACATCGTCGGTCTCAAGGTGGTCAACGCCAACAAGATTGGTGCTTTCCTCGACTGGGGCATGAAGAAGGATCTCTTCGTACCAAGCCGCGAGCAGAACAAGCCGATGCAGGTGGGCCATGTCTATCTGGTGCATCTGATGCTGGACAACGAAGGGCGCATGGTCGGCACCAGCCGTCTGGAGCGCTTCCTGCGCATCGACCCTCCTTTCAAGAGCGGTGACGAGGTGACGGTGCTGCCGGGGGAACACACTCCCCTTGGCATCAAGGCCGTGGTCAATGGCCAGTACGCCGGCATGCTGTTCAAGAACGAGGTGTTCGGCCGCGTGATGACGGGCCGACCGCTGACCGCCTGGGTCAAGCAGGTGCGCGAAGATGGCAAGCTGGACCTGACCCTGCAAAAGCCGGGGCTGGCCCGGATGGATGACGCCGGTGCGCGCATCCTGCTGCGTCTGCAAAAGCAGGGGGGCAGCCTTGCGGTGGGAGACAAGAGCGATCCTGACGTCATCTACAAGATGTTCAGCATGAGCAAGGGCACCTTCAAGAAAGCGATCGGCGGCCTCTACAAGCAGGGCAAGATCGTCATCGAGGAGCACAGCATCCGCCTCGTGGGCTCCGACACGCCGGCAGGGGACGAATAAGGTGCCGAGTCCCTGCATCGGTGACTGCCGGGCCAAGGAGGGGCTCTGTCTCGGTTGTGGCCGCACCCTGACCGAGATAGGCCAGTGGTCCGTCATGGACAGCGAGGCCCAGCTGGCCCGCATGGCCGAGCTCGATGGCTCGAAGAGCACTCATGCCTGCCCGGGCTGCGGCGAGCCGGCGTTCTGCGCCGTGTCGGCGGGGGAACCCATCGAGCGCTGCTGGTGCAACCAGCTTCCCGCGTTGCCCATGAGCGATGCCAGCGCCTGCTGGTGTCGCCGCTGTCTGGCCAAGGCCATCGCGGCACGCCCCTGACTCGGGCATCGCAAAAAACGAAAAAGGCGCCTGGGGCGCCTTTTCTTATGCCTGTTGCTGGCGGTGCCAGCGGATATGCACGTCGTGCTCGCTCTGATCCCGGGGGAGCAGGAAGGTGGCGTAGATCACCTCGAACTCGTCCTGATGATCCAGCAAGCCGACCCAGACCTCGGCCCAACGTGCCATGTCCACCGGCTCGCCGAGTTCGGTTGACCAGTCGGCATTGGGCAGGGTTGCCTCCACCGCGCCACGTTGCTCGAACTCGAGGGTGATGTCGACGATTTGTTCGGGGGCCAGCATGTCGGCGGCCTGCTCCAGAAACTGATCATAGGCCCACTCGACCAGCTGATCCGGGCTACGTTGTTCCATGAAATCACTCCAGATACGTCCAGGTTCGCCACTTTAACAAGTATTGGGATGGGCAGCCAGCCCGGGGGCGGTGACGCCGTGCTGTCAAATGGCGGGATCAGGGGATAAGGTTAACAGAGCCGCCAGCAGGGGCGGCGTGACGGGGCGGCCTGGCAAGATGAAGCGACGACAGTACAGAAGGCAGATCAAGCGGCGGCGCGAAACCTGGTGGTGGCACTATCTGCCCCTTCATCGGGAAACCGTTGGCGGCCATCTGGGACCCGCCTCTGATCCGCAGGATGACGCTACTCTGTGCCGTGTACCCGGTTCAGGGTGACTTGCCCGAGTTGACCCATCTGACGACGGATCCAGGCCGAGCGCTGTTGCACATAGGGTGAGGGGGGCTTGACCCGATAACGCCAGGGATTGGGCAGGGCGGCGGCGAGCAGGGAGGCCTCGTAACGGGTGAGGCGTATCGCCGGTTTGCCGAAGTAGTGCCTGGCGGCCGCCTCGGCGCCATAGATGCCGGGTCCGAACTCCACGATGTTGAGATACACCTCGAGAATGCGGGACTTGTCCCAGCCCAGCTCCATCAACAGGGTGAACCAGGCCTCTATCCCCTTGCGCAGGAAGCTGCGATCGCTCCACATGAAGAGGTTTTTGGCGGTCTGCTGGCTGAGGGTGCTGGCACCGCGCACCCGCCCGCTTTGCTGGTTGTGCCTGAGGGCCGAGCTGATGGCGTCCATGTCAAAGCCGTGATGTTCGGCAAAGCGCTGATCCTCGGCGGCGATCACCGCCAGTTGCAGCTCCCGGGAAATCTGCTCAAGCGGCACCCAGTCGTGCTTCACCTCGGCCACCTTGGCAGGGGGAAACAGGGCGCGTTCGAGGCGCCAGGTCCACATGGGGGGGTCGATGAAGCGCAGCAGCGCGACCGAGACGATGGTGCTCGCAAAGGCGGCCAGCAGCAGCTTGCCGAGCCAGCCCAGCAGTCGCCGTCTGCGTGAAGGCCTCACGGGCGCGGGCCCGCCGTCCCAGTCATAGTGGCCAGGATCATCGGGATCCGGAATTATTGGGGCAGCCATTCGATGTGGCAGAACTTCTCGTCGACGCGGCGGGAGAGCAGCATGCGGGCAAACAGGTGCTCGTACTCTTCTTGTTCGTTGCCAAGGCCGACCCAGATCTCGGCATAGTCGGCGTCGCTCACCTCAAATCCCACGTCGGCCGCCCAGTCGTCGGCGGGATCGGTCTCCGCCAGCAGGCCGCGGTCGTTGAACTCCTGATTGAAGCGGACGATCTCCTGCTCGGGCAGGTTGTCGGAGGCCAGCTCCATGAAGAGTTCGAGGGCGGTGTCGAGCAGTTCCTCGACGCTGTGCATTTCGTCATTCAAAGACATAAGAGCCGTGTTCCAGATAAGGGGGGAGGGAAAGTCCGTCGGCAGCGCCTCGGGGTGCGCGGTATTCTAGCTGGCCCTGATGCCCTTGGCGAGATGCCGGGACGCCAGGCATTAAAAAACCGGATCCTGGGAAAGGATCCGGTCTTCATTGGGGGAAGGGGTC
This sequence comes from Aeromonas sp. R7-1, assembly GCF_040908115.1. Classification (NCBI taxonomy): domain Bacteria; kingdom Pseudomonadati; phylum Pseudomonadota; class Gammaproteobacteria; order Aeromonadales; family Aeromonadaceae; genus Aeromonas; species Aeromonas sp. R7-1. The sequence continues at coordinate 56,955 of NZ_JBFODD010000049.1, forward strand.
GCGCATGGTGCGTCAGCTCATCCCTTCTTCTGGTCGTCGGCGAAGGTGATGTTGAGCTCCAGCACCGACAACTCGTCACTCTTCTGATCAAGCTGGACGGTGATCTTGTCCGGGTCGATCTGCACGTATTTGCGGATCACGTCGAGGATGTCCTGCTTGAGCTGGGGCAGGTAATCCGGCCCCCCTCTGGATGAACGCTCGTGAGCCACGATGATCTGCAACCGCTCTTTGGCCAGTTGTGCGGTGTTCTGTTTCTTGTTGGAACGAAAATAATCCAATAATGACATGCTTAACTCCCGAACAGTCGGCTAAAGAAGCCCTTCTTCTCTTCTTCCAGAAAACGGAAATCCTTGGTGTCACCCAGCAGACGGGCGACGGCGTCCTCGTAGGCCTGACCGGCATCGGACTCCTTGTCCAGAATGACCGGCTCGCCGGAGTTGGAGGCGCGCAGCACCGCCTGGGACTCCGGGATCACCCCGAGCAGTTTGATGGCCAGGATCTCCTGTACGTCCTGCACGCTCAGCATGTCGCCGCGGTTGACGCGGGTCGGGCAGTAGCGGGTCAGCAGCAGGTGCTCCTTGATGGGATCCTCACCGCGCTCGGCACGGCGGGACTTGGAGGCCAGGATACCGAGGATGCGATCCGAGTCACGCACGGAAGAGACTTCCGGGTTGGTGGTGACGATGGCCTCGTCGGCGAAATAGAGCGCCATCAGGGCGCCGGATTCGATACCGGCGGGGGAGTCGCAGACGATGTAGTCAAACTGCATCTCCGCCAGCTGATCCAGGATCTTCTCCACCCCTTCACGGGTCAGGGCATCCTTGTCCCGGGTCTGGGAGGCGGGCAGGATGAACAGGTTTTCGCAACGCTTGTCCTTGATGAGGGCCTGGTTGAGGTTGGCTTCCCCGTTGATGACGTTGACGAAGTCATAGACCACGCGCCGCTCGCAACCCATGATGAGGTCCAGGTTTCTCAGACCAATGTCAAAATCGATGACCACGGTCTTGTGGCCACGCTGGGCCAGACCGGTGCTCAGTGCCGCGCTGGTTGTCGTCTTGCCAACGCCACCCTTGCCCGATGTAACGACTATGATTCGCGCCATTCTCGCTTCCTTGTAACTCTATTTGATTCGGTCTATACGAAGTTGTTCATTGTCGAGCCGGATATGGACCGGCTCTTGTATCACGCCTGCAGGCAATGCATCGCTGAGCTGGAAGGTGCCCGCGATGGAGAGCAGCTCGGCCTGCAATTGCTGGCAATAAATGCGGGCCTTGGGATTGCCCTTGGCCCCTGCGATGGCTCGGCCACGCAGGGCACCATAAACATGGATGCTGTCATCGGCGATGACTTCGGCGCCAGGGCTCACCGAGCCCAGCACCACCAGCGAGGTGCCGGCTGCATAGATCTGCTGACCGGAGCGCACCGGGCCCACGTGGACCTTGCTTGCCTCCACGGGCGCTGGCACCGGGGGAACCGGTGCGGCCTCCACTGGCTTGGACTCAGGTACTGGCGGCGTCGGCTCAGGTTCTGCCTTGCGGCTCTTGCCTGACACCATGACGGCGAGGCCTGCCGCCTTGGCGGCCGTCTTCATCGCCTCGTCCCGCGCCCCCGTGATCCCGACCAGCACGAAGTCTTCCGACTCGACCAGCTCCCTGAGTTGTTCGAAATCGGGGATCGCCTCGAGACGTTCCACATTGAGGACGAGGGGGGCACAATTAAAAAACTGGGGGGCCTGCGCGACCTTGGCCTCCAGCAGTTGTCGGATCCGGGCCGGATTGCCATCGCTGAGATGCAACACAGAAATAGTGAAGGTGGTCCCTTTCAATTCGTTATCGCGTTCAACCATGAATCTTCCCCGAACCGAGACGGTAATACGTTATTGTTATTCAATTCCTGATGTTATAGTTTGCCACCACCAGAGGCAATAAACCCGTCGGATTATATCAATTTCCATGTTGTGTGCAGTCTATAAAAGTCGCAAAAAAGCCGAGACCTATCTCTTTATTGAACGAAGAGAGGACTTTTCCCGCGTTCCCGAGGTGCTGATGAGTACCTTCGGGCGTCCCGAACTGGTCCTGATGACCAAACTGGACCCGGCCAAGCCCCTGGGGCTGGCCTCCACGGAGCGGGTGATGGCCGCCCTGAAGAGCCAGGGCTTTTATCTGCAGGTGCCACCGCCACCGGAAAACCTGCTGGAGCAGCACAAGGCGCAATTAAAGGACGCACGATGAGGGCGGGGCGGCTGGCACTGCTGTTGTCAGGCGCCCTGTCGGGATCGCCGGTGCAGGCCGGCCCCGATTTTGACCAGTACGTGGCGAGCCTCAAAGAGCAGGCGCTGGCGGCGGGCATGTTGCCCGAGACGGTGAGTGCGGCCTTTGCGGATGTACATCTTGTCGATGCTGCCATCAGGCACGACAAAAATCAGCCGGAATTCAAACTGACCCTGGACACATATATTCCCCGGGCGGTGCCGGAATGGAAAGTCAAGCAAGCCCAAACCTTATATCGCCAGCATTTGCCGCTGCTCACAAAAATAGGCCGGGAATATGGGGTTCAACCCCGCTTTATTGTTGCCTTGTGGGGAATTGAAACCAATTTCGGCAAAATAACCGGCCATTATCCCCTTATCTCTTCTCTCTCGACCCTGGCCTGGGACGGTCGCCGTGAAGCCTTCTTCAAAGGCGAGTTGTTCGATGCCCTGCGCATTCTGGAGCAGGGACATGTGAACCCCGCCAACTTCAAGGGATCCTGGGCGGGGGCCATGGGACAGGTGCAGTTCATGCCCTCGTCATTCCTGCGATACGCGGTGGATCAGGACGGGGACGGCAAGAAGGATCTCTGGGGCAATCTGGCGGATGTATTTGGATCGGCTGCCAATTATCTGAGCCAGAACGGCTGGCGTGAAGACCAGACCTGGGGACGGCGGGTGAGGGTGCCCGAGGCGCTCGATCCGGCGCTGCTGGGGCTTGAGACCCGCAAGTCCCTGGCGACCTGGCAGGCCCTCGGGGTTCGCCAGCAGGACGGCTCACCTCTGCCTGCGGTCGACATGCAGGCCTCCCTCATCCGCCCCGACGATATTCACGGGCGAAGCTACCTTGCCTATGACAATTACCGGGTACTGCGTCACTGGAATCGCTCCCCCTATTTCGTGGTGGCCGTCGGCACCCTGGCCGATCGCATCGTGAAATAGCTCTCCCCCGTTATCCTGTCACGGCGAACGGGTGGAGGTGATATGCCCGTCTCTTTTTATCCCTTGTCGGCCTCCCTTTATCCACGAACGCTGCCCTTTAAATCGCGACCAAAAAAAAAGCGGGAATATATCCCGCTTTTTTCATGTCATCGCGACTCGGCGTTAGTCGCAGGCAACCTGCATCACCTTGATGGCCAGGCCACCGCGGGAGGTCTCGCGGTACTTGGAGTCCATGTCCTTGCCGGTGATGTACATGGTCTCGATCACCTTGTCCAGCGACACGCGCGGCTTGGAGGTGCGACGCAGGGCCATGCGGGAGGCGTTGACCGCCTTCATGGCGGCGATGGCGTTGCGCTCGATGCAGGGTACCTGTACCTGGCCGGCCACCGGGTCGCAGGTCAGACCCAGGTTGTGTTCCATGCCGATCTCGGCGGCTTCACAGACGTGCTCAGGGCTGCCGCCCATCAGCTCGGTCAGGCCGGCGGCGGCCATGGAGCAGGAGACGCCCACTTCACCCTGGCAGCCCACTTCGGCCCCGGAGATGGACGCGTTCATCTTGTAGAGCATGCCGACGGCGGCAGCGGCCAGATAGAAGCGGGTGTACTCGTCGCGGCCTACCGGCTGGATGAACTTGTCGTAGTAGGCCAGCACCGCCGGGATGATGCCGGCGGCACCGTTGGTCGGCGCAGTGACGACGCGGCCACCGGCGGCGTTCTCTTCACTCACCGCCAGGGCGAACATGTTGACCCAGTCCACGATGTTCATGGGATCGTTGGAGAGGTTCTCGTTGGTGGTCAGCTGGCGGTAGAGCGGCGCGGCGCGGCGCGGTACGCGCAGCGGGCCGGAGAGGACGCCCTCGGTGCGGCAGCCGCGCTCGATCCCTTCCCGCATGGTGGTCCAGATCTTGCCAAGCTTCTTGTAGATCTCTTCCGGGGTGTTGAAGCACTTCTCGTTTTCCATCATCAGGGCGGAGATGGAGAGACCGCTCTGGCTGCAGTGGGCGATGAGCTCGGCGGCACTCTTGAAGGGATAGCTGACGGACATGTCGCCGCTGTCACCCTTGCCAAAGTTCTCTTCGTCGACGATGAAGCCACCGCCGATGGAGTAGTAGGTCTTGCTGTAGACGGCCTCATCTTCGATGAAGGCGGTCAGCCTCATGCCGTTTTCGTGCAGGGGCAGGGCCTCGTCATGGAAGATCATGGCGCCCTTGGGGAAGCTGACAGTGTGGCAGTGCAGGCCGATGGGCAGACGACCGGTCTGCTCCACGCGGGAGATGAATTCGGGGATGGCGTCGATGTCGACGTTCTCCGGCAGGTTGCCCGCCAGACCCATGATGATGGCGGTATCCGTGTGGTGGCCTTTGCCGGTCCAGGAGAGTGAGCCATAGACATCGACCTGGATCCGGGTGATGTCACGGATCTTGCCGCCAGCACGCAGTTCATCCACGAACTGTTTGGCTGCCTTCATGGGGCCGACAGTGTGGGAAGAGGAGGGGCCAACACCGATTTTGAAGATATCAAAAACGCTGATCATGTAACAATTACCTCAGGGTAGAAGGGGGCGCCATGCCCACTCGCAGAAAAGGGATCCATGGGACGGGTCTGTCGTCACAAAGGCCAGGGAACCGGATAACCACAGTGTAACGGTTCAATGCCTAAAAAAAGTTGAAACAGATCTATTTTTGTTGAATTCGTGGCGCGAGTATAAAATTTATTTTGATGGTTATCCATTTTGTTAAGCGCCAGACAAACGTTTTGCAAAAAAATACCCGGCGATGCCGGGTATTCGAGTGCCATATGCGGCTTTATCACAGAGGCTTAACACTCGGTGATGTTGACGGCAAGGCCGCCCCGGGCGGTCTCCTTGTACTTGGTCTTCATGTCGTTGCCGGTTTCCCACATGGTTCTGATCACCTTGTCCAGCGACACCTTGTGCTCGCCGGTGCCGCGCAGGGCGAGGCGGGCGGCATTGATCGCCTTGACCGCGCCCATGGCGTTGCGCTCGATGCAGGGCACCTGCACCAGGCCACCGACGGGATCGCAGGTCAAGCCCAGGTTGTGCTCCATGCCGATCTCGGCGGCGTTCTCGACGATGGCGGGGCTGGCACCCAGCAGCTCGGCCAGGGCACCAGCGGCCATGGAGCAGGCCACGCCGACCTCGCCCTGACAGCCGACCTCGGCCCCCGAGAGGGAGGCATTCTTCTTGTAGAGGATGCCGATGGCGGCGGCAGTGAGGAAGTACTGCATCAGCAGCTCGTCATCCACCTTGCGCACGAAGCGATCGTAATAGTGCAACACGGCGGGGATGATGCCGGCGGCGCCGTTGGTCGGCGCCGTCACCACGCGGCCTCCGGCGGCGTTCTCCTCGTTGACGGCCAGCGCAAAGAGATCCACCCACTCCATCACCATCAGCGGATCCTTGTTGAAATTGGTCTCGCCACAGAGCTGGCGATAGAGGGCGGGAGCCCGGCGCTTGACCTTGAGACCGCCTGGCAGCACCCCCTCGCTCTTGCAGCCACGCTCCACACACCCCTGCATCGCCTGCCAGATCTTGCGAAGCCCGGCCTTGATCTCCGCTTCCGAGCGAAACACCTTCTCGTTGGCCAGCATCAGCCCCGAGATGGAGAGGCCGCTCTCCTGGCACTGGGCCAGCAGTTCGGCGCCGCTCTCGAAGGGATAGGGGATGGGGTGGGCGGCATCGAAGCGGGCCGCCTCTTCCCGGGCGTTGGCGAAGTGACTCTCCTCGATGATGAAACCGCCCCCGATGGAGTAGTAGGTCTGCTCGAACACAAGGGTGTCACCCTCATAGGCGCGCAATGTCATGCCGTTGGAGTGGGCGGGAAGGGTCTTGCGCCGGTTGAAGAGGATGGCGCCGATGCGGGGAAATTCGCTGGGTTGCTCACCGCCCAGGCAGAGGGTCTGGGTCTGCTCTACCTGGGCGAGGAAGGCGGGAATGGCCTCGATGTCCACGGATTCGGGTTCAAATCCGGCCAGTCCCAGGATGATGGCCTTGCCGGTGCCGTGCCCCTTGCCGGTCTGGCCCAGTGAGCCGTAGCACTCGACGACGACGCGTCCGGTACGGGAGAGGAGTGCGTTCGCTTTGAGGGTCTGGATGAAGGCGCAGGCGGCCCGCATCGGTCCCACGGTATGGGAGGAGGAGGGGCCTATCCCGATGGAAAACATGTCGAAGACACTGATCATGACGTACTCCAATTATGGATTTCGTCTAAACATTGTAAATTTTTTGTAGTCGTTGAAAAGGGGAGAGATAGCGGGGTGTGATGGCGGTAGGGAAATGGGCGCGGGAGAGACGCGCCATGGGGGAGCCGCTCGGCATCCCATGGCGCCCGTGATACATCAGTCGAGGAACTCGCACAGATAGGCGGAGGCGATCTTCACTTCCAGCTTGAAGGAGGAGTGACCGGCCACGTCGAAGGATTCCCCCTGCTGGTAGGTGTGCCACTCATCTTCGTCGGCCAGCTGGATGGTGAGGGCGCCCTTGATCACCGTCATGCGCTCCGGGGCGGCGGTATTGAACAGGTACTCGCCCGCTTCCATCACACCAACGGTAGCTTTCTCGCCTTTTTGCTCGAAACCGATGGATTTAACATTTCCGTCAAAATATTCGTTAACTTTCAGCATCTTTTCTTCCCTGTATGCACGTTTGCAGAGCCAACGTAGCACACTGTTTTGGATGTTGTCATGGTAAAAGGAGCAAAAACAGCCGTGTCTCTTTTGAGGCTTTACTTTCTCATAAAGTTATCAATGCATTTCGTTAACGGATTCTGATGTAAAACGGGGAGCAAATATGAGATAAAGCGCACCGCCAGAGCAATGGAGAGGATTTGACGCTCTGGGTGGTCATTTACGCTGTAAAAGTGTGAGTAATTGCTAAATAAAGGAACATTCTGTGTTAACAAAAGGATTAATCAAAAACATCGGCTTCCAGGTAGTGGTGGCCATGGTGCTGGGCGCGCTGGTCGGGGCGCTCATGGGAGAGCAAGCCACGGTGTTTGCGCCGCTCGGCACCCTGTTTATCCAGCTGATCAAGATGCTGGTGATCCCGCTGGTGGCGGTGGCCATCCTGTCCGGGGCCGCCAACCTGGGGGCCAGTCCCGCTGCTGGCAAGATTGGCGTCACCACGCTCGCCTTCTTCCTCGGCACCTCCGCACTGGCGGTGTTCCTGGCGCTGGTGATGGGTCAGGTGTTCAAACCCGGTGTGGGCGTTGACTTTGGCGCCACCGCGGCCATGTTCTCCGGCGACTACGCCGACAAGGGTGCACTGCCCGATGCGGTGGCCACCCTGCTTGGCATGATCCCGACCAACGTGTTCAGCGCCTTGAACGAGGCCAACATCCTGCAGATCCTGGTGTTCTGCATGTTCCTCGGCATCGCCCTGGCCAAGCAGCCCCGCGAGCGCGCCAAGCCGCTGGTGGACGGGCTCAACACCCTGGTGGACGCCTTCGTCTGGATGATCAACAAGGTGATGCTGATCGCCCCCATCGGCGTCTTCGGCCTGATGGCCGACGCCATCGGCACCTACGGATTTGACGTGCTGACTCTGGTGCTCAAGCTGTTCGTCGTCTATGTCGCCGCCATCCTCATCTTCGGCTTCGTGGTCTATCCGCTGCTGATCGCGTTCTTCTCCAACACGCCGGTACGCAAGTACTTCTCCGCGATGAAGAAGCCGCAGATCGTGGCCTTCTCCACCGCCTCTTCCATGGCGACCCTGCCGGTCAACATGGAGACCTGCGAGCGCGATCTGAAGGTGACCAACGCCACCGCTTCCTTCGTGCTGCCGCTGGGCGCCACCATCAACATGAGCGGCAACGCCATCTATTACGGCCTGGTCGCCATCTTCTTCGCCCAGGTCTACAACATCGATCTTTCCATGGGGGCCTGGGCGGCGATCATCGTCACCTCCACCCTGGGTGCCATCGGTCAGGCCGGTGTACCGGGCCCGAGCTTCCTGGTGGTTGCCGTGCTGCTGGCGGCCGGGATCCCCATCGAGGGTCTGCCGCTGCTGTTCGCGCTGGATCGTCTGTTCGACATGATCCGGACCGCGCTCAACATCACCGGTGATGCGGCCTGCGCCATCATCGTCGACCGCTACAGCCCGGATTACGATCCGAACCGCTGGAGCAAGGAGGCCTGATATCGGGTCGTCCACCGTGCATGACAAGAGGGAGGCTTCAAGCCTCCCTCTTTCATTTGTGTCTATTTGCTGGCGGTGTTCCCCGCTTGCCTCGCCCGTCTGCGTGACTCAGGGGGAGAGGTGTGCCAGGGCCTGGCGGCAGCGCTGCTCGGCCGCCTCCAGCTCCAACAGGACCATCTGGATATCTTCCAGCTGCTGCTGCAGGGTCTCCCGCTTGTCGGCCACCAGCCCCAGCATGGTCTGCAACTGGGAGCGGCTGCTCTTGTCCGCATCGTAGAGATCGAACAGCTCCCGGATCTCTGCGAGGCTGAAGCCCAGACGCTTGCCACGCAGGGTCAGCTTGAGCCGCACCCTGTCCTGACGGCTGTAGATCCTGTGCTGTCCCTGGCGGGTGGGGTTGAGCAGGCCCTGATCCTCGTAGAAGCGGATGCTGCGGGTGGTCACATCGAACTCGCGAGCCAGTTCGCTGATGCTGAAGGTGCGGGTGTCGTCCCTGGATTTGGTCATGGGGCTGTCTTGGCTGCCATCTGGTTGTCAATACAGGCTGGCACCTTACCCAAACGTCAACTTCCCCGCAAGTCTTGTTCCCGTCGCGGCCACGGCATATGTTATCCCGATGTAACAAGGAGAGTGCTATCGATGGATATCGTGATTGTGGCGGCCAAACGTACCCCCATGGGGGCCTTCCAGGGGGCCTTGAGCGGGCTCGGTGCCCCCGAGCTTGGCGCCTGCGCCATCCGCGCCGCGCTGGCGCAGGCCGGGATGACGGGGGAGCAGGTCAATGAGGTCTATATGGGCAACGTGCTGAGCGCAGGGGTCGGCCAGGCGCCAGCCCGCCAGGCGGCGCTCAAGGGGGGGATGCCGGACAGCGTGCCCTGCACCACCATCAACAAGGTATGCGGCTCCGGCATGAAGGCGGTGATGCTGGCGGCGGACAGCCTGCGCCTGGGGGAGGCCGAGGTCGTGGTGGCGGGGGGCATGGAGAGCATGAGCCGCGCCCCCTATCTGCTGGACAAGGCGCGCAGCGGTTTTCGCATGGGGCACCAGAGCGTGCTCGATCACATGTTCCTGGACGGTTTGCAGGATGCCTACCAAGGCCATCTGATGGGTCATTACGCCCAGTTGAGTGCCGATCGCAGCGGACTGACCCGGGCCGACATGGATGCCTTTGCCATCGCCTCCCTGGAGCGGGCGCTGACGGCGCAGCGCAGCGGTGCCTTTGCCGCGGAACTGGCTCCCGTCATGACCGCTGACCACACCCTGCTGCTGGCCGAGGATGAGCAACCGGGCAAGGCCAGGCCCGACAAGATCCCCGGCCTCAAGCCGGCCTTCAGCAAGCACGGCACCATCACGGCGGCCAATGCAAGTTCCATCTCGGACGGGGCGGCAGCTCTGGTGCTGATGCGGGGCGAGAGCGCTGCCCGGCTCGGATTGCCGGTGCTGGCCAGGGTAGTGGGTTACCAGAGTCACGCGGCCTTGCCGGCGGAGTTTACCAGTGCCCCCGTCGGCGCCATCGACAAGTTGCTGGCACGGGTGGGCTGGTCGGTGGAGGAGGTGGACCTGTTCGAGGTGAACGAGGCATTCGCCATGGTGAGCATGCTGGCCATGGCAGGGTGCGGCATCCCCCATCACAAGTTGAACGTGAACGGCGGGGCCTGTGCGCTGGGGCACCCTCTTGGCGCCAGTGGCGCCCGCATTTTGGTGACCCTGATCCATGCCCTGCGTGCCCGCGGGCTCAGACGAGGGGTGGCGAGCCTGTGCATCGGGGGAGGGGAGGCAACGGCCATCGCCATCGAGGCAGGCTGAATGCGTGGGTGAGATTGCTGCGGGTTGATGACATGACAACGTCCCTTCAAGAGGGACGTTGTCATGTCTGGCGGGAGTGGACCGGTTGCTCTTCCATGGCCTGAAGCTGCTGGTTGACCCAGGCGGTGGCGCTCAGATAGAGGTGGCTGACTTTCTCTTCGTTGAGGCCGAGCCGGACGGTGTTGGCGGCGACCCGCTGCCAGTCGGCTTTCTCGAAATCTTCACAGAACGCCAGGTAGAACCCGAGCTTGCCCTTGCGGGTGAGCAGGGCGGCACGAATGTCATCGGTCAGGGGAATGGAGCCGAGCAGCTGATCCAGCGGTTCTCCCATGAGCACGTCCAGCAGGGAGAAGAGGCCGGTGACAAAGGCTTGCTGTGCCTGCTCTGCGGGCGCATGGGTCTGGGCCAGCAGTTCGCAGAACCGGGCTCTGATGAGGGACATCTGGTGGAGTTCGGCGCTCTTTTCACTCCCCGCACTGGTGGCGGCGATCAGGGCGACGAAGCGCTTGAGCTGGGCGTGCCCCAGGGAGCTTGCGACCTGGCGAAACGAGGCGATGGGTTGTGGGAAGCGCTTGAGGTGGTTGATGTAGCGCAGCAGCTTGAGAGAGAGGGTGAGATCCTGATTGAGCAGTTGCTCAATCTTGTCCAGATCCGGTTCGGTCTGATTGACCACCTCGAGCAGTTGCATCACTACCAGCTGGGCCGGTGGTATGGTGGGCTGTTGCACCATCTGGGGGCGGCTGAAGAAAAATCCCTGGAACAGGGTAACGCCGAGCTGCTTCATCCGCTCGAACTCGGCCTGATCCTCGACTTTCTCGGCCAGATAGGTGAGGGGCAGGTGGCGATGATTCGCCATGAAGTGCTCGATGCAGGGTTGCGGCGTGCTGCGCAGGTCGAACTTGATGATATGGATGTAGGGGAGGAACCTGTCCCAGTCTGAGACCATGGTGAAGTCATCCAGCGCCAACCGATAGCCCAGCCCATAGAGCTGGATCACTTTCTCCAGCAACGCATCGTCGGGCTCGGCATCCTCCAGGATCTCGATCACCACCTTGTCACGGGGGAGGCACTCGGCCAATCCATCCAGCAACAGGGAGTGGGGGAAATTGATGTAGCAGGGGTGATCTCCGATGAGCTGATCGATGTTCTGCTGCAAGAACTGCTCGGCAACCAGCCTGGAAGTAGCCTGCTGTGCGGAGACGGAGGGAAATACATTGTCCAGGCTGTCGCGAAACAGCAGCTCATAGGCTTGGGTGTTCAACTCCCGATCCAGAATGGGCTGCCTTGCTACATAGGAATACATGCATCTCTCCACCATGGTTACAGGCTTGATTCTATGGTGAAGCGGATCACTATGCCAGTGCCGACCGGTCGGGAAGGTCAACAACTGGCATACTATTTGTCAGGAAACCCGGGGTGTCAGAACAGGTAGTTGAGCTGCAGGCCGGCGAGCCAGGCATCCCCTTCCGAGGTGCCATTGAAGGTGGAGGTGGTCTGGGGGATGCCGGGCCTGAGCTGCATGGTTTCGCTCACGTCCACCTTTTTGCCGTCGATCAGGGTCAGCCCCAGATCCAGCGAGAGGTGGCGGTCAATCTGGTAGCCCACGCCAGCGCTGTACCAGACCCGATCCGAGTCGGGGATGGAGATGGTGCGGCGATCCGCCGGGACCGGGCTGCGGTCGTAGGCGATACCGGAGCGCAGTTGCCACTGGGGGGCCAGCTGGTAAGTCATCCCCAGGGCATAGCGCCAACTGTCTTCCCAGTGCTCCTCCTTGATGTGCATGGTGCCGTGGTGGTCGAGCTCGGATTCGAGCTGCACGAACTTGCTCCAGTTGGTCCAGTTGATGCTCGAATGCAGCGCCAGGGCCGGGGTGAGTTGATGGAACAGAGCCAGCTCGGCGGTGGCGGGCAGGGGCAGATCCAGGCTGCCGGTATCGGTGAAGGGCTGGCCCTTCTGATCGATGCCGATGGCGTCACCGGAGAGGGTCAGGGTCACGTCGTGGCGATAGGAGAGACCGATGCGGGTTGCCTGCGACAACTCAAGCAGGGTGCCCAGGTTCCAGCCCATGGCCCAGCCATCCCCTTTCAGGTGCTTGGCTATCTGGTTGTTGGAGGGGAAAGTGCCGCCCACTTCCCCTTCCCCCTGAATGGCGGAAAGACCTGCCCCGACGGACCAGATGTTGTTGATGCGATAGGCCAGGGAGGCCCCCAGATCCATGGTCTTGATGTCGGAGACGTTGCCGAAGTGACCGGCGTTGTAGTTGTCCGGCATCTTGACCCCGAGTCCGTAATAGGAGGTGGCGGCAAGCCCGAGGCGCCATTGCTCGTTGAGGGGCACGATGAGATAGGCGTTGGGTACCCAGGCGTCACCCGCAATGTCGTGGGCTCCGGCATCCAGACTGACCGGCCCCTGGGGGGTAGGCACCCGGGTGGTGCCCTCTATGTTGACGTCGGGGTGCACGTGGATGACGCCGCCGGAGAAGGCCAGGGTATCGAATCGGGTCATGGCGGCGGCATTGCGGGAGAGCACGCTGGCATTGTCGGCGATGGCGGCCTCACCCGCGAAGGCACGCCCCATGCCGGTGGCGGATTGCTCCGCGAGCTGGAAGCCGGCAGCCTGCACCTGGCTCGACAGCAGCAAGAGGGCAATAAGGGAGGGTTTGAACGTCGGATGCATGGTCTTTCCTCGGGATGAACTGGGTGTTCATTCTGTTATTCGGTTGGGGCCGGGATTTTATATGGTATGACCAGCAAGGCAACGGGGAGAGAGGAGCGTGGTGCAAAACGGGATTAAATGCTGAAAGGAATACCCATAACAGTTTGATAAAAAAAGAAAAGAGTACAGTTGTTTACTACAGCTGTGCGCTCAGATGGCGAAGTTGGATAAAAAAAGAGCGCCCAGAGGCGCTCTCGATGATGACATGAAAATCAGAATTTCATGTTGAACTGGGCGGAAGCCAGCAGGGCGTTGCCATGGGAGGTGCCCTTCCAGCGCAGCGCATCGCTGTGGTTGCGCAGGCCTTCGTTCACGTCCACTTCCTTGCCGTCCAGATAGGCCATGCCGAAGTCGAGGCTCATGTCCGGATTGATGTGGTAGGTGGCACCGGCGCTGTACCAGATACGGTCGGAGTCAGGAATGCTCAGGCTGCGGTATTCCGGCTCGATGGGGCTGTTGTCGTAGGCGAAGCCGATACGGGCTTCCCAGGACGGGTTGACGTACCAAGTACCACCCAGGGCGTAACGGGCAGAGTCCTTGAACTTCTCGTCTTTTTGCAGGCACACGCCGCCGGCGCAGTTGCTGCTGGTGGCCTTGAGCTCCTGGAAGGCGCTCCAGTCGGTCCAGTTCACGGAGTAGTGGACAGCGAATTGCTGGTTCAGGCGGTGGTAGCCTGCGAACTCGGCCTGGGCCGGCAGATCCAGCTTCAGGTTGCCATCGACGACGCGGTTGCCGGAGGTGGCGCCCTGGAAGTCGCCGTCAAAGCTCAAGTCCACCTGGGAGCGGTAGGTCAGGGCGAGACGGTTGTTGTCGTTGATCTCGTACAGGGTGCCGACGTTCCAGCCAAAGCCCCAGGTGTCGCCCTTCAGGTGAGCCAGACGGGTATCGGAGTTGGCGCCCGGAATGGCGGCGGAAAGCGCACCGGCATAACGGTTCAGCTCGGCGGCGGCGTAGACGGCATTGATGCCGGCACCGACGCTGAAGCTGGAGTTGATGCGATAGGCGATGTTGGGGTTGATGTTGAAGGTCAGGAGCTCGGTGTCACCGGCGCCGGCACCGGCCGCGAAGGTCTTGGAATATTCGGTGGAGAGGCCGTAGTTGGAGAAGAGGCCGATCCCCCAGGCCCACTGATCATTCAGGGGCTGGATGAAGTAGGTGGCCGGCACGAAGGCATCGGGGGCGATGTCGCTCTCGCTGGACGGAGCCAGCTTGGTGGGGCCGGCATAGATGTCGCCAGCCACATCCACGTCGGGCTTGATATAGGTGCCGGATACAGACAGTGCCATCTTGTCGAAGGTGGTCATGGCCGCCGGGTTGCGGGACAGCACGGCCGCGTTGTCGGCGATGGCTGCTTCACCTGCGTAGGCGCGACCCAGACCGGAGGCCGAGTGCTCGTTCAGCTGGAACGCGGCGGCGAAGGTCTGGGTGCTGGCCAGGGTCACGGCCGCAGCGATCAGGCTTTTCTTGAAAAAGGCAGTTGTCATAGTGTTCTCTCTTTGTAAGCAGATTTTCTGTCGACATCGCGGCTCTTTGGCGGCTATTGACGACATGATCTGTTGTTATGTCAGCTTCTTCCCATTCATTGCTGGCGTGATTCTATGGATCTGGTAGGAGGTAAGAAATCAGACCAGTGACAGCAGAATACATAAAAGTTTCCATTGTGTTAATCATTTGTTTTAACTTGCCGTTTTATTAGGCTGATTTATCTATTATTGGATAAATAAAGCACAAATGGTGCCGTTTGCGTCATTTAAAATAAATGGTAAAAATGTGACTTCGCGCGGGCAATGGGCGGGAACATGCGGGGATGTGGGGATGAACAGGCAGACAATGAGGATGTCTGCCTGTGATGTGGCTGAGGCGGAGGACGAGTCAGCCTGGGTCAAGGTCTGTTAAATGGACCAGTGCAGGCGTGACTCAAGCTGGCGGGCAACCGGGGCGAGGGGCTCCTGCATGTCTCCGATGAGCACCATGTTGGCCCCCTTGAGCGGCAGTATCTCCCCCTTGAGGGTCCCGTCTGCAAAATCGGACTGGATCGTCAGTGGCAGATGCTTGGGGACGAGGAACAGGGTGACCGGTCCCATCTTGCCCTGCAGCACCATGTGCAGGGCCGGTCCCTGGTAGAAGGCGCAGTGGTTGACATAGGTTACCTTCATGCCCGGCATCTCGCTCAGGGTGGCGCCATATTTCTCCATTTTCGCGTTGATGGTGTGCAGGCTGACCCGCTCATCCACCGCATGAATGAAGGGCTCTTCCCCATAAACGTGGGACATGGCGACTTGAGCCAGCGACAGGGTGTCCGGTGCCACAGGCCAGCTGATCCAGCGGGTGCTCATGCCGAGCAGGAAGGCGACCGAGGCCGCGATGGCCAGAGCGCGCCATTGCGTGCGTGCAGGAGTGACGGGCAGCGGGACCACCTGCTCCTCTTCGGCTGCCATCGCCTGCCTGAGCAGGATCCGCTCCGCAAGACCGGCCGGTACGTCCACTTCCAGAGTGCTGCGCACCTGGCGCTCGAGCTGCTGCATCTCGTCCAGATGCTTGCGATTGGCCGGTGACGCCTCGGCGGCTTTCAGGAAGGCGGGATCCCTGTCCGAGGGGTGAGTGATGGCCCGGCGGCGAAATTCAAGCTCATCCATTGGTGTGTCCTCTCTGTTGTTTCGCAGACTCCATGGCCTCTTTTATCTGGTTGCGGGCGCGAAACAGCCTTGTCATGACGGTGTTCTTGTTCAGGCCGAGTTGCTCGGCGATCTCCTCCCCGCTGAATCCCCCCAGAACCTGCAGCAGCAGCGGCTCCTGATACTCGGCAGGCAGGCGCGCGATGTGGCGCCTGAGCCATTCGTGCTCCATCTCCTGCTCGCTTGGCAGGACACCCTGATCCCGCAGGGGGTGCTCGTCGAGGTCGACGAGATCGAACTGCTTTCGCTCAAAGCGGCGGGCATTCTCCCGCCGCAATATGGTGATGAGCCACGCCTTGGCAGCCTTGTCGTCCAGCAGGGTATCTATCGCCTTCCAGGCGCGCAGGAAAGTCTCCTGCACCAGATCCTCGGCGATTTGCGGATCCCGGCACAGCCAGTAGGCGTAGCGGTAGATGTCCCCGTGCAGGGCGTGCACCAGGGCTTCGTACTTGGTTTGTTTGTCAGCCATCTCCCCATAGACCGGAGAAGTGCAGGGATCCTTTCCCGTGTCGGCCCTTTTTCTTCTGAAAAAACCTAACGCCATAAAGGGGTGTCCTGTTTCATGAGGGGCGCATCATGCACGCATCCACGCCAGTATTCGAAGACCATAGGCTATCGCAAAGCTCTCCCTGGTGCACAACTCCCTGGCGAGCGCCTGCCTGGGCAGGTGTTCGCCAGGGACTCGCTTGGGGGAAAAACAGGCCCGATCCAGGTCGTCCAGCAGCGCCCCCATGGCGGGGTCGCGGTGACAGGGCAGCCTGGCCAGATGCAGGCAGGGGGTGTCCCAGCGCAGGACGGCCCAGGTCAGCAGGGTTTCCCTGGCCTCGTCAGGAGAGCCCGTTGCGAGGGCCCGTTGCAGGCGATAGAAAGCGCGCCAGCGCGGCCAGCGGCGCATGAATGCCCGCAGCAGGATGGCCAGGAGCACCCAATAGAGATACTGGATCCCTGGTGCGGGGGAGGCGGGAGTGGCGCTCTCCCTTGCCGTGAACACCAGAGAATGTGCGGGCAGGCGCACCTCCTCGATGCGGCCGCTCTGGGTGTTGAACCAGCGCAGGGTCTGGGGGGGCAGCACATAGCGCCCCGCCTCGTCGGCGGTCAGGGCCTGGCGCCACTGGCGCTCGAAGCGAAGCGCCCCCTCGGCCACGAATCGCTCCTGTTGCTGCTCGCCGTCCGGCTTCATGGAGAGGCCGGCGGGCAGGGGCGGGGCCGGCAAGGGGGGCAGGCGGTTGCCATCCCCCCCTTCCATCACCAGGGTGAGGGTGCGGATCACCGGCTCACCCACCTTGGCCTGGGCCGGGCTGAACTGCTGGCGCAACACCAGGCTGCTCGCCACCGGCTCCAGGGGGGCCTTGTCCACCTTGATGAAGAGGGTCGCCGCCCTGGCGGACAGCAGATCCCCCGCGTTGCCCGGCGCGGTCGCACCGGCCGCATCCTGGTGCGGCAACCGCCCCTGAAAGCGGGGGGATTCGACGGGATGGAACCCGGGCCCTTTGGCCTGCAGCAGCCATTTTCGCGTGAGACGCCCGGGCAGGCCGGGGCTGGCGGGAGAGTCCCAGCGATCCTCGCCGAGGCGGCGAATGGTAAAGGCCGGGGTGATGGGCTCGCCGAGGTTGGGGGCCTCCAGGTTGGCAGGCAGCCAGAGGGTCAGCTCATAGATGAAGGGCTGGCCGGGGTAGAGATTCCCCTCATGGAGCACCCGGGTCTGCAGCTCGACCGGAGAGAATACCGGGTCTTGTGCCGGCATCAGGGTGCCGTCCAGGGAACGTGTCGGTACCGCCAGGGAGGGGGTGAGATCGGCGCCAAGGGGCAGGGAGGGCACCTGGTGCGGGCTGGTATCGAGCAGGTGCAGGGGGATCTGCCAGCGGGTCAGGCTGCGGCTCTGGGCACTGACCCGCTGGATGCTGACCCGCCCGACCGCAAACTGGCGCAGCAGCGGTTGCAGGTTGAGATCCTCATCGCGGTGCAGCCCGTCGGCCTCGATGACGAGCAGCCAGTCGCGCTCGCTCGCCCCCGGCAAAAGCTCGGCCTCGACAGGGGCGGCCTGCACCCGCATGGCGCACAGGGCGAGCAGCAGCCAGCAGCCGATCCGGGGGGAGAGCAAGCGCAGTACGAGGATCACCAGGGCTCCTCCACCTTGATCAGGGGGCGGCGCAGGGCCTCCTTGCGAAGACGCTGCTCCAGCAGCAGCACGGGGGGCGCCGGGGGGCGGGGAGCCTCTGAGGCGCGGGCGGGGTCGGGAGTGTCGGCCTGCTCCGGGGCATTTGCCGAGGGCGCCGACTGCGGCGGGTTGGCCCGCAGCAGGGCCAGGTTGTGCAAGGCATCCCCGTGCCCAGGTTCAAGGCGAAGGGCGCTCAGATAGGCCTGCTCCGCGGCGGCAAGATCCCCGAGCCAGACCAGGGCATTGCCCCTGTTGTAGTGGGCGGTGGCGCTGTTTGCCCTGCCATAGGCGGCGACGGCCCTGGCGTAATCCCCGGCTCTATACCAGGCGTTGCCTTGCCAGACCGGATCCTGGAAGGCGTTGGCCGCTTCCCGATAGTGTCCCTGGCGATAAGCCTGCCAGCCTGCTTCATCTTGTCGGGAGGCCGCCTGCAGGGAAGGGGGCGCGAAGCCAATGACGAGGATCACCAGCAGCCAGTGGGCGCCGATCCGTGCCAGCAGCGCCAGGGGGAGCAAGGGGATGAGCAGCCAGGGGCCGAGATCCCGGGATTGCCCCTGCGTCAGGGTCTGGCCCATGGGCAGGGGGGCAAAGCGGGGCAGGCCGGAATCAAGCCAGGCCAGCCTGCCTCCGGTACTGGCGGCAAGGGCGGTCATGGCCTCCTCGTCGGGCGCCGGCAAGGTGTGGCCGATCGGGCTGCCGAGCTGCCAGCGCTCGGCAGCCACGCCGGGCTGCCGGGTCTCCTTGCCCCCGCTGGCCAGCAGGATGTCGAGCCGCGGGGCCGAGCCTGCCTTGCAGAACAGGTCATTAAGGCAGGGCCAGAGGGCGGCGATGCGATCGCCCGCTGTCCCGGAGAGGCCGTCGGTCACGAGCAGCAGACGGGCGGACTGGCCCGGCGGGATCAGGGTGAGGGCCAGGGCCACGGCGCGCTCGGGGGCGCTGCCCTGGACAGGCATGATGGCCGGGCGCAGGTCTGGCAGCAGCAGGGCGATGGCCTGATGATCCCGGGTGGGAGGCATGGCGAGGTAGGCATCTCCGGCAAACAGAATGAGGGCGATGGGATGGGCCGCGTCCTGCCGCGCTATGTCGGCCAGCATCCCCTGCAATCCCAGCCTCACCCGGGTTGCCCGGTCCGGCGCCAGATCCTGTGCCAGCATGGAGTCGGAGAGATCCAGCAGCCAGATATCGAGGGCCGGGCTCGGCATGGGGAGACTCTGCTGGCGCAGGGCGGGGCCCGAGAGCGCCAGGATCACCGGCAGACAGGCAAGCCAGCGCCAGGGGATGGCCCGATGGCGGCTCGGCAGCAGATAGGCCTGCATGGCCGGGGAGAGCAAGCCGGGATCGCGGCGGCGGCGCCACCCCTGCCACAGCCAGGGGAGCAGGGCCAGCAACCAGAGGGGGCGCAGCAAGATCAGCTCCATGGTGCCACCGTCATGACCTGCCTACTCATGGGATGGCCTGTGTGACAGGGGGATGTGCCAGCGGGCTGGCCAGCAGAGCAGCAGCCAGGCCAGGGCCAGTGGCCAGGGGTAGAGCTCCTGGTGGGGCCGAGAGAGGATCTGGGGCCGGGCGAGGGGCTCCAGGGTGTCGATGGCCTGGTTGATGGCGGCGAGATCGCCCCGGTTGCGGGCGCGAAAATAGCGGCCTCCTCCCAGCGTCGCCAGCTGCTGCAACAGGGCTTCATCCAGTTCGGCACTGGGATCGGCGTCCCCTGCGGGCGCGGCGAAGGTGTCGGGGTCGGCGCCCACCCCCAGGGTATAGAGACGGATGCCGGCTTTGGCGGCGAGCCTGGCCTCGGTCAGGGGATCCGCATTGCCCGAGGTATTGCGGCCGTCCGTCACCAGCAGCAGGGCGGTGGGGCGGGTGGGGTCGGCGTGCTGGCGTGCCAGCAGGATGGCTTCCCCCAGGGCCGTGGTGCGCCCCACCAGATCGAAATCGAGCTCCCTGGCCAGGGTGAGCAGAGCCCCGGTCTCCTGGGTGAGGGGGGAGAGCAGATAGGCGTGATCGGCAAAGACGACGAGGGCGATGCGATCCCCCGGGCGGGAGGCGACAAGGTTGCTTATCTGCTGGCGCACCGCGGCAAGCCTGTCCGTTTGCTCTCCGTCATCCAGCATGTCCTGGGTGCGCATGCTGTCGGAGAGATCCACCGCCAGGATGAGGTCCCGGCTGCTCTGGTAGTGAATGATCGGGGGCTCCTGCCACTGGGGGCGGCACAGGGCCAGTACCAGGGCGCACCAGCAGAGCATCATACGCCACAAGGGCTGCCCCGTCTGGGGCTGGAGCAGGGGAAAACCTCCATGAACGAGCCGGTTTCCTCCCTTGCGCCCCTTCATGGGAGGCAGGCCGAAGCGCACCAGCAGCGGCAGGGCGAGGGCGAGGGAAAACCAGGGCCAGGCGAGGATCATCGCGTACCCTCCGGGGAAGGGGCCCCTCGCTTGCTTGCCGGGAATCGCGGCGCGCTGACGCAGCGTCGCCCCCAGGCGAGATAGGCGAGGCGCAATCTTTTGCGCTGCGCCTCATCGGGCACGCTGCCCCCATAGAGCCAGAGCGGCCACTGGGCGGCAAACCGGGAAAAATCGCTCCCCCCCTTGCTGTCCAGCCAGGCGAGCCAGGCCTCCCCTTGCAGGGGGGCCGCCTCGGGCCAGCGGGCCATGGCCGCTTCTCGCAGGGCATCCTGCAGCCTAGGGACGAGATCGTCTGCCTGCCAGTCTATCCGGTGCGCCCAGCGGCGCTGGCGCAACAGGGTGAGGGCCGTCATGGCGATCAAGCAAGCTGCGATCGCCGCGATCAGCAGCCCCCCGAGGGCCATCAGGCGAGGATCCTGTGCAGGCTCGAGAGCGGGGCCTTGGTGGATGTCACGCAGCTCGGCACGGATGGCTTGCAAGGACTCGCTGGACGAGGGCTGGCGATATGCATCCGGTGCGGGCACGCCCTGCTCCCCCCTCAAAACAGACGGCATCCGCCCTCCTGCCACTGGCGTTGCAGGGTGGCGCCGTTGTCGAGGCGATAGAGGCGCGTCACCAGGGGCAGCAACTGCTGGCGACAGGCCTCGGCCTGTTCGTCGGCCGCCTTCTGATAGCGGGCGCGAAAGCGGAGGTCTTCTCCCGCGAGCCAACCGCTGTGTCTGCCTGCCTGCACTGCCAGCTGCCCCTGCTCGGGCAGGGCGGCTTCCAGGGGATCGCGGATCTGCCAGTAGTGGATGTCGTGGCGCGGGCGAAGGCGTTGCAACTGCTGGCAGAGTGCCTGGTCCGGTGCCTGGTGATGGCTTATCAGGGTCAATCTGGCCCCGTGGGGCAGGGTGAGTCGTGCCAGGGTCTGGGCCAGCGTCCTAGGCTGGGGGGCGCGATCCAGCCCTGCCTCGTAATGGCGGCAGAGCGCTTCCAGCAGAGGCATGAGAGAGCCGCGCTGGTGCTCTGTGTGGGGGACTGCGCCCTGGCAGATCAAGGTATTGGCCTGTTTCTCCCCCTGCCAGAACAGGGCTGCGGCCAGCTCGCAGCCAAGGCGGGCCTTGAGCTGGGCGCGGGAGCCAAAGTACATGGCAGGTGAGAGATCCAGCAGCAACCAGTGGGCCTGATCCTGCTCTTCCCCGTAGAGGCGGGTGTGGGGGCGGCCGAGGCGGGCGGTGACCCGCCAGTCGATGTGACGCACCTCATCACCGGCCTGATAGAGGCGAAGCTCCCTGAAATGGAGCCCGGGCTGGCGTCCGATACGCCCCTGGGGCGCCTGATGAATGCGGGCACGCTCGCCCTGGCGCGTCCAGAGGCGCACCGCCAGCAGCCGCTCGAGGGTGAGGGTGATGTCGGGGTGATCCCGGGGCTCGGCGACGGGGGTCATGGCGATAGGGCTGCCTGTGGGGGCCGGCTCAGGGGCATGGAATGGCATCCAGCAGCAGGGTGATGAGCGCCTCGCTATCGAGGTTGTCCGCCAGCGCCTGATAACTCGGGATGAGGCGGTGGCGCAGCACGGCTGGCGCCAGTTGCTGGATGTCTTCGGGCAGCACGAAGTCGCGCCCGGCGAGCCAGGCCCGGGCCCGTGCGGCTCTTGCGAGGCCGATGCTGGCTCTGGGGCTGGCCCCCACCGCGACCAGGGGGTCTAGCTCGGGGCACAGGCCGCTGCCGGGGCGGGTGGCGCACACCAGTTGCACCAGATAGTGCTCGAGGCGCCCCTGCATCTGTACCCCCTGAACGGCGGTGCGGGCTTCCAGCAAGTCGGACTGGCTCAGGGTGACCGGCGGCGTCGGCAGGGCGTCGCCGCGGGCGTTGAGCTGGAGGATGGCCAGCTCCATGGCGGGGCTGGGGTAATCCACCAGCAGCTTGAGCAAGAAGCGATCGAGCTGGGCCTCCGGCAGGGGATAGGTCCCTTCCTGCTCGATGGGGTTCTGGGTGGCGGCAACCATGAAGAGGGAGGGCAGGCGCCAGCTCTTCTTGCCCACGGTGATCTGGTGCTCGGCCATGGCCTCCAGCAGGGCGGACTGCACCTTGGCCGGCGCCCGGTTGATCTCGTCCGCCAGCACCAGATGGTTGAACAGGGGGCCGGGTTGAAACACGAAACTCGCATCCTGGGGATGGAAGACCTCGCTGCCGGTGAGATCGGCAGGGAGCAGATCCGGGGTGAACTGGATACGGGCAAAGCGCCCCTCCACGGCCCCGGCCAGCGCCTTGACCGCCCGGGTCTTGGCAAGACCGGGGGCCCCCTCGATCAGCACATGTCCTTCACATAACAGGGCGATCAGCAGCCCCTCGATGAGGGGGCCCTGTCCCAGGATCTGGCTGCCCAGATAGTCTCCAAGTGCTCTGAACTCGGCCGCTGCCATGCGATAAACCCGTTGTTTTTATGGAAGTTGATCTTTTTATACCCCAGTTGGCTCACAAGGGCGAGGGAGGGTGGCAAGATGGGGACAATTTAGTTTCAATCAGCCGTATGAAAGTTGTGATTGGATTGTTAAGATGTGGCGCAATGAGGTCAGACCTCTGCCTTTTTAACCCAAGGAGCCAGGATGAAACAGCCATTGAAACTGACGACTCGCCAGGGCGAACGGATAGCCGTCGTGGCGGGTCTGCGCACCCCCTTTGCCAAGCAGGCCACCGCTTTTCACGGCGTGCCTGCGGTGGATCTGGGCAAACTGGTGGTGAGCGAGATGCTCGCCCGCACCGATCTCGACCCCAAGCTCATCGACCAGCTGGTGTTCGGCCAGGTGGTGCAGATGCCGGAAGCGCCAAACATCGCCCGGGAGATCGTGCTCGGCACCGGCATGAGCGTCAGCACCGATGCCTATAGCGTGTCGCGCGCCTGCGCCACCAGTTTCCAGGCGGTGGCCAATGTCACCGAATCCATCATGGCCGGCACGGTGGACATCGCCATCGCCGGCGGTGCCGACTCCTCTTCCGTGCTGCCCATCGGAGTCAGCAAGTCTCTGGCCCGCGCCCTCGTGGATCTCAACAAGGCGCGCAACCTCCAGCAGCGTTTCAATATTCTGCGCCGTCTGCGCCTGAAGGACCTGCTGCCGGTGCCCCCGGCCGTGGCCGAGTACTCCACCGGTCTCTCCATGGGGCAGACCGCCGAGCAGATGGCCAAGACCCACCAGATCAGCCGCGAGGCGCAAGATGCGCTGGCCCACCGCTCCCACACCCTGGCGGCCGAAGCCTGGGCGCAGGGCAAATTGAGTGGTGAGGTGTTCACCGCCCACGTGCCCCCCTACAAGTCGCCGCTGGAGCGGGACAACAACATCCGTGAAAGCTCCGATCTGGCGAGCTACGCCAAGCTCAAACCGGTCTTTGACCGGGCCCACGGTTCGGTGACGGCCGCCAACGCCACCCCGCTCACCGACGGCGCCGCCGCCGTGCTGATGATGCGCGAAGGGCGTGCCCGCGAGCTGGGTCTGGAGCCGCTGGGTTACATCCGCAGCTTCGCGTTTTCCGCCATCGATGTCTGGCAGGACATGCTGATGGGCCCCTCCTATGCCACGCCGCTGGCGCTGGACCGTGCCGGCATCACCCTTGGGGATCTGACCCTCATCGACATGCACGAAGCCTTTGCCGCCCAGACGCTCGCCAACCTCAAGATGTTTGCAAGCGCCGAATTTGCCCGTGACAAGCTGGGCCGGGATCAGGCCATCGGCGAGGTGGACATGGAGAAGTTCAACGTGCTCGGCGGCTCTTTGGCCTTTGGTCACCCCTTTGCCGCCACCGGGGCGCGCATGATCACCCAGACCCTGCATGAACTGCGGCGCCGGGGTGGGGGATTGGGGCTCAACACCGCCTGTGCGGCGGGTGGGCTGGGTGTGGCCATGGTGCTGGAGGTGGAATGATGAGTGCCAAGACTTTTTCTCTGGATATTCGTAAAGACGGCATCGGCATCCTCACCATGGATGTGCCCGGTGAGAGCATGAACACCCTGAAGGCCTCCTTTGCGGACGAGATCCGCACTCTGCTGGCCGAGGTAAAAGGGAACGGGGATCTGATCGGCCTGGTGATCGTCTCCGGCAAGAAGGACTCCTTCGTCGCCGGGGCCGACATCGCCATGCTGGCGGCCTGCACCAGCGCCCAGGATGCCGAAGCGCTGTCCCGGGCCGGACAGGACGTGTTCGCCGAGATCGAGTCCCTGGGGATCCCGGTGATCGCCGCCATTCACGGCCCCTGCCTTGGCGGCGGGCTGGAGCTGGCGCTCGCCTGTCATGGCCGGGTGGTGACCGATCACGGTAAAACCGTGCTGGGCCTGCCGGAAGTGCAGCTCGGCCTGCTGCCGGGCTCCGGCGGTACCCAGCGACTGCCGCGCCTCATCGGGGTGGCCAAGGCACTGGATCTGATGCTGACCGGCAAGCAGGTGCGGGCCAAACAGGCCAGGAAGCTCGGGCTGGTGGATGACATGGTGCCCCCGTCCATTTTGCTGGAGGCCGCCATCAAGCTTGCCAAGAAGGGCAAGCCGCGCCACCACCTGAAACGGGATCTGCAGGGCAAGGTGCTGGAGACCAACAAATTTGGTCGCAAGGTGCTGTTCGATCAGGCCCGCAAGGGGGTCAAGGCCAAGACCCGGGGCAACTACCCGGCGCCGGAGCGCATCATCGAGGTGGTGCGCATCGGCGTGGAGGAGGGGATGCAGGCCGGCCTGCAGGCCGAGGCCCGCCACTTCGGCGAGCTGGTGATGACGCCGGAATCCGCCGCTCTGCGCTCCCTCTTCTTCGCCACCACTGAGATGAAAAAAGAGGTGAGCTATCAGGGGGCCGAGCCGCGCAAGGTGGGTCATGCCGCCGTGCTGGGGGGCGGCCTGATGGGGGGGGGCATCGCCTTCGTCACCGCCACCAAGGCGGGGGTACCGGTGCGGATCAAGGATGTGGCGAGCGCCGGCATCGGCAATGCCATGCGTTACAGCTACGACCTCCTCGCGAGGAAGCTCAAGCGTCGCCAACTGCTGCGCAGCGAGCTGGAAAAACAGATGAGCCTGCTCACCGGCACCCTGGACTATTCCGGTTTCCACCGGGTGGACATGGTGGTGGAAGCGGTGTTCGAGGACATCAACCTCAAGCACCAGATGGTGCAGGACGTGGAGCGCGAGTGCGGCGAGCACACCGTGTTTGCCTCCAACACCTCCTCCCTGCCCATCCACCAGATCGCCTCGGCGGCGACGCATCCGGAGCGGGTGGTGGGGCTGCACTACTTCAGCCCGGTGGACAAGATGCCGCTCGCCGAGATCATTCCCCACGCGGGTACCAGCGCCGAGACGGTGGCCACCACCCTGGCCTTCGCCCGGGCCCAGGGCAAGACCCCCATCGTGGTGAAGGACGAGGCGGGCTTCTACGTCAACCGCATCCTGGCGCCCTACATGAACGAGGCGGCGCGCCTGGTGCTGGAAGGGGAGCCGGTGGAGGTACTGGACGGCGCTCTGCTCGACTTCGGTTTCCCGGTCGGCCCCATCACCCTGCTGGACGAGGTGGGGATCGACGTGGGGGCCAAGATCTCCCCCATCCTCGAAAAAGAGCTGGGTGGCGAGCAGTTCCAGGCGCCCAAGGCCTTTGACAAGCTGCTGGAGGACGATCGCAAGGGGCGCAAGAACGGCAAGGGCTTCTATCTCTATGGCAAGGCGGCCCCGCGCAACAAGCTCACCGGCAAGGAGGGCAAGAAGACGGTGGACGCGAGCGTCTACGACGTGCTTGGCGTCAAGCCCCAGGCCAAGCTGGCCAGGCAGGAGATCGCCGAGCGCTGCGTGCTGCTGATGCTCAACGAAGCGGCCATGGCCCTGGATGGCGGCGTGGTGGCCTCGGCCCGGGACGGCGACATCGGCGCCATCTTCGGTATCGGCTTCCCTCCCTTCCTGGGCGGTCCGTTCCGCTACATGGACAGCCTCGGCATCGACTATCTGGTGGGGCGTCTTGAGCACCATCAGAAGCGCTTTGGCGACCGCTTCGCCCCCTGTGCGCGGCTGAAAGCGATGGCGGCGGAGCAGCAGACCTTCTACTGATGGCTCTCGACGGCATGCATCTAGCGAGGCGACCCCAAGGTCGCCTCGCTTTTTGTTGGGCGTACCTTTCCGGTTTGGGGCGAGGGGCGAAGAAAAACGGGGCGGGGAGGGGTAAAACCTTGATCTGGCGCAAACTGGTGCCCCATTTATTACTTTGGTGGCATAGGACTCAGGCGCGGGTTGAGGTCAAATAGTCTTATCAGGAACGGGGGCGACCCCGTCACGAAAGGGACACCCATTTCACTGGATGAAGGACACACTATGAGTCTGCTTGAACACACCATCTGGACTGTATTGGGGTATGGGGCCATGCCCTTTATCTTCCTGAGCGGGTTCGTGGCAGTGGCAGTGACCTGCTGCCTGCTGCTCAATGCCTTCGGGGTCAAGTCCGCCGAGAAGTGAGTCACTCTCGTTCATGCCGCCAAATGCCAGTCTCACGACTGGCATTTGTTTTTTGTGTCTTCTGAAGCACTTGCCCGCCCCTGATGGGGTAAAGGGAGCGCAAGACGGTCGAACCCGGCGGCCATTTTGATTACACTGACGCCCGGCATGTCCGCCCCCTTCTCTTTTATCAGGTATTCACGACTTCTATGGCGCTCAAGGCAACCATCTTCAAGGCCCAGATCAGCTTGTCTGACATGGATCGCAATCTCTATCAGGACTTCTCCCTCACCCTGGCCCGTCACCCCTCCGAGACCGACGAGCGCATGATGATCCGCCTCGCGGCCTTCGCCTGGCATGCCGCCGAGCGGCTGGAGTTCACCAAGGGGCTCTCTGCCGACGACGAGCCCGAGCTCTGGTGCAAGAACTACTCCGACGAGATTGAACTCTGGATTGAGCTGGGTCAGCCGGACGAGCGCCGCCTCAAGAAGGCATGTAACCGCTCTCGCCAGGTGGTGCTCTACCTTTATGGCGGTCGTGGCACCAGCGTCTGGTGGAAGCAGAACCAGGGCAAGCTCGGTCTGCACGACAACCTGAGCGTCATCGAACTCTCCGACAGCCAGACCCTGCCCCTGGCGGCCATGGTGGAGCGCACCATGCAGCTCACCTGTACCATCTCCGACGGCCAGCTCTGGGTCAGCAACGGCAGCCAGGAGGTGACGCTGGACCCCGTGGTGCTGATGGGACGCCCGGCCCGCGAACTGTAAACGGGATACCCATGTTCAGCGCCCTGCTCAATATCGTCATTCCCGTGTTTGCGGTGGTGGGCCTTGGCGCCCTCTATGGGCGGCTGCGACCGGGCGGGGCCCTGGGTTATGTCAACCGGGCCAATATCGAGCTCTTTACCCCGGCACTGGTCTTCTCGGCCCTGGTGAAATACCCCCTGGATCTCGCGGCGCACCTGCCCCTTGTGGGGGCCGGTGCCCTGGTCATCCTGCTGCCCGGCTTGCTGCTCTCCCTGCTCAAACTCAAGGAGATAGAGCGGGCCGCACTGATCCTGCCCGCCATGTTTCGCAACACCGGCAACCTCGGCATTCCGCTGATGGTGCTCGCCTTTGGCGAGCAGCAGCTCGGCGCCATCGTCATCCTCTTTGTGCTCTCCAACCTGCTCCACTTCTCGGTGGGCATGTTCATCCTCTCGGCCAGCAGCTCCCGCTGGCTCTGGCTGAGAAGCCCCGTGCTCTGGGCCGCCTTCGCCGGGCTGCTGGTGGCCAACCTGCATATCCCGCTGCCGGAATACCTGGTGACCAGCGCCGCTCTGCTCGGCCAGATAGCGGTGCCCCTGATGCTGTTTGCCTTAGGCATCCGGCTGATGGAAGGGGAGCTGGATCACCTGGGGCTGGCCATCAAGTGCAACCTGCTCTACCTGCTGGCGGGGGGCCTCTCCCTGGGGCTCGCCGTCTGGCTGCTGCCCCTCGAACCTGACTGGATACCACTCCTGATGCTGTCGGTGGCGCTGCCCCCGGCGGTGCTCAACTACATGCTGTGCGAGCAGTATCAGTGCCAGCCCGACAAGGTGGCCAGTATTGTGCTCGGCGGCAATGCGCTCTCGGTGCTGGTGATCCCGCTGGCAGTCTGGTTGGCGCTGCATCTGGGGAGTTGACCCGGCACTGTCTTCCTCTTCAAGGACGCCCGATGGCGTCCTTTTTATTGCTATCGTGCATGTCCGATGTTGTTTTGCTCATCGAGTACAGCCGAGCTTGCTCGCGTATCTGACAAGGTTTTGAAGCCGGTTTAGCCGGATAAGGCAGAGAGTTGAAGGGGGAGAAAAGGGAATAAAACAGGGCGGCCTTGGCCGCCCTGTTTAGTGATGGGGATGGCCATCCTTGCGCAGCTGGGAATAAAGGCCAACTCCCGCCAGCAGCCCGGCGAGGGCCAGCAGCCACCAGATGGCGGTGGCGGGGCGGCTGCCCGCATCCCCCAGCATAAAGCCGATGAGCAGGTTGCCAAAGAGCGCCATGCAGCCACCGGCGCTGGCATAGAAGCCGTAGTAGCTGCCGAGCTGCTCAGGGGGAGCGTAGCGGGGCAGTTGGGCGGCGAACAGTGGGAAGCAGAGGATGGAGCCCAGGGAAAGCAGGGCCACCTGCGTCAACACGCCTGCCGTCGGCCAGGGTGCCAGCAGGGGCAGGGCGAGATAGCTCAGGCCCATCATGCCTATCCCCAGTCCCATGGCGAGCGGTACTCCCAGGCGGCGCTCCACCAGGCGGGAGGCCGGGAGCTGGAGCAGAACGCCGATCACCGCCGAGAGGGTGAAGACGCCGCCGAGCAGGTGGGTGGCGTCCGGCAGGCTCTGGATATGGGCGGGGAGGGCGAGATAGAGCTGGTGGAACAGGATCTGGTAGCTGCCTGCCAGCAGGGTGAACCCCATGAAGGGGCGCTGGCGCACTATCTCCCCCCATTGGCGCAAGATGGCGCCACGGGGGCTCTGGTTGCTCACCGGGCGTTTGGGCAGCCCCCGGTATTGCAGCACTCCGAGCAGAGCGAAGAGGCTCGCCGCCAGGATCCCCGTCAGGGCATAGCTCTGTTGGGTCAAGGTGAGGCCGACCAGGGGGCCGAGCAGCATGCCCGCCTCGCTGGCCAGATTGTGCAGGGCGAAGGCGCGCTGACGCTGGCTCGGGTTGTGGCATTCGCTGGCAAGGTAGGCCTGGGCGCAGGGGGTGAACAGAGCCCCCGCAAAGCCGGTGAGGGCGGCGGCCAGCAGCAGGATGGGCAGGGACTCGGCCCAGCCCAGCAGCACGAAGCCCAAGGATCGTACCAGGCAGCCCCAGACGATGGCGGGATGGTAGCCGATGCGATCCCCAAGGGTGCCGCCCAACAGGAAGAGCCCCTGCTGGCTGAAGACCCGCATCCCCATGACGAGGCCGCAGGCCCAGCCGGCCAAGCCGAGTCCGCTGCCCATGTGCTGGGCGAGGAAGGGCATCATCATGTAGAAGCCGAGGTTGAAGGCGAGCCCATTGGTGATGAGCAGGCGGGCGGCCGGGCTCATGCCCTGCCAGTCCCGCCAGTAGGAGGCGCCGTTCATCTTGCAGTCACCTCGGGGCCGGCTGCGGGCCAGGCCGAGGGCGCTGCCATGGGTAGGCTCGCCATCATGATCTGCGCACGGTTCTGAGGAAGGGAATGCCGCGCTGATCGTGGCTTATCTGCACCGGCACCTGATAGAGGCGCTCTATGAGGGGAGCGTCGAGCACCTGGGCGGGGGGGCCGAAGGCTTGCAAGTCGCCCCCTGCCAGCACGATCAGCTGATCGGCAAACTGGGCCGCCAGGTTGAGATCGTGCAGCACCACCAGGGTGATCCACTGCTGCTCCCGGGTCTGCTGGCACAGGTGCTCCATCAGTTGCATCTGGTGATGAAGGTCCAGGGCGCTGACCGGCTCGTCCAGCATCATGATGCGGGGATCGCGCAGCAGCACCTGGGCGAACAGCACCATCTGCCGCTGGCCGCCGCTCAGGGAGTAGAGGGGGCGATCCGCCAGATGGGCGATGCCAAGGGCCTGCAGGGCGCGGCCGGCCGCCAGGATGTCCTCGTCCGCCAGACGCATGGAGAGGCTGTCGAGGCGCCCCAGCACCACCACTTCGATAACGCTGAGATCCAGCTCCAGCTGGATGTTCTGGGGCATGTAGCCAAACTGCTGGCGCCACCTGGCCTGCGTCATCTGGCGGGCACTCTGGTCCCCGAGACGAATGTCGCCACTGTCCGGGGTCAGTTCACCAAAGAGGGTGCGCATCAAGGAGGTCTTGCCGGTCCCGTTCGGGCCGATGATCACATGGACCTGACCCGGATGCAGAGTGAGGCTGAGATCCCGCAGCAAGGTCTGCTGGCCGAGGGAGAGGGAGAGTCGGGATATTTCAAGCACGTTTACGCCCCCTGCCGAGGATCAACCAGATGAAGAAGGGCACGCCAATGAGCGCAGTGACGATGCCGATGGGGAACAGGGCCCCCGGAATGATGGACTTGGAGAGCACCGAGGCCGCCGAGAGCATGCAGGCGCCGCACAGGGCGGAGAGGGGGATCAAAAAGCGCTGATCTTCCCCCACCAGCATGCGGGCGATATGGGGGGCCACCAGGCCGACGAAGCCGATCACGCCGACGAAGCTGGTGGCGGTGGCGGTGAGCAGGGCGACCAGCACCAGGGTCTTCATGCGCAGTCTGTCGACGTTGACCCCGAGGCTGCGGGCGCGGGCTTCCCCGAGGCGCAGGCTGGTGAGGGCCCAGGCATCCCGGTAGATGAGCAGGGTGCAGATCAGGGTGACGACGGCGGTGATGATCAGGGAGTCCCAGGTGGTGCGCATCAGGCTGCCAAACAGCCAGAACAGGATCTGCTGGTTGAGCTCGGGGGAGGAGAGGAACTGCAGCAGGGAGAGCAGGGACTGGAACAGGAACAGCAGGGCGATGCCCGCCAGGATCAGGGTCTGGCTGCTGACATGGCGCATCATGGCCAGACCAAACAGCAGGCAGGCGGCAAACATGCACACAATGAAGGCACCGGCCGGGATGGCCACCAGGGGAGGAAGTCCGAGGCCGCCGGTGTAGAGGGCCAGCGCCGCGCCAAGGCCCGCCGCCGCCGCGAGCCCGAGGGTATAGGGGCTGGCGAGGGGGTTGTCCAGCAGGGTCTGCATCTGCACGCCGCCAAGGCCGAGAGAGGCGCCGACCACCAGGGCCATGAGGGCGATGGGCAGGCGCATGTCGTGGACGATGGTGCGGGTCATGGGATCGGCCTGGGCGGGGGAAACCAAGGCATCGATCACGTCGTGCAGGGCCAGCAGGGAGGGGCCGGTGGCGATGTCGAGCACCAGGGTAATGCACAGGACCAGGGCGAGCAGCAGGAGCCAGTGCCAGCGACGGCGCTCCCGTTGCCGCTGCCGGGCGAGGGTCTGCTGCAGGGCAGCCAAATCATTCATGATGTCAATCCTGAAACGGGCGCCGCAAGAGGCGCCCACACAATCCAAGAGGGTTGCTGAAGAGGGCGTGGCCGAGGTGGGCCACACCCGAATTGCCGGGGTTAGCTTGCGTCATCCTGCTTGATGCCCAGCATGAAGGTGCCCTGGGGACGGATGGGCAGATAGTGCTGATAGAACGCCTGATAGGTGGCCAGGGGATCGAGATCCTGGAAGAGATCCGGATAGAGGGCCTTGGCCATGAACTCGATGAGGGCGGCATCCATGATGCTGCGGGTGGCGCCGTGATAGACCGCGTAGAGGCGACCCTCCTTCACCGCAGGCAGCTCGCTCCAGCCCGGACGGGCGGCAAAGCCTTGCAGACGCTGGCGCACGGTCTCTGCCGACACATCCTGGCCCACCTGCATGGCGACAGCACTGCTCACGCTCTCGTAGCCCGCCATCAGGATCACCTCGGGCTTGCTCGCCAGCAGTTGTTCCGGGTGGATGGGGCCCCAGCGATCGACGAAGGGGGCGGCCACGTTGTCGCCACCGGCCAGCAGGGCCATGGCGCCCCACATGTCCTTGCCATAGGTGTAGCTGTACTCGGCCGGGCCCTTGTCACCCAGCTCGATGTAGACCCGGGGCGGCGTGCGCTTCGCGGCGGCAATGCGGGAGGTGATGGTGTCAATCTTGGCCTTGTACTCGTCGGCCATCTTCCGGGCGCGGGCCTCCTGGCCGGTCAGCTTGCCAAGCAGCAGGGTGCTCGCCATGTGCTGTGCCAGGGTCTGGGCGTTGTAGTCGATGACCACCACCGGGATCCCCGCCTGCTCGAGGCGTGGCAGGTCCGCGGCCAGAGCTTCATATTGCCACTTCGCCAGGATCACCAGGTCGGGCTTGACCGCCAGGGTCTTCTCGATGGAGAAACTCTGATCCTG
Organism: Aeromonas sp. R7-1; assembly: GCF_040908115.1. Taxonomy (NCBI): domain Bacteria; kingdom Pseudomonadati; phylum Pseudomonadota; class Gammaproteobacteria; order Aeromonadales; family Aeromonadaceae; genus Aeromonas; species Aeromonas sp. R7-1. The sequence continues at coordinate 89,358 of NZ_JBFODD010000049.1, forward strand.
CACGTTGCCAAGGTCCGGGACCTTGGCCAGTTGTGGCTGGCTGGCCACGTAGAGAGACCAGATGGCGGGACGGGACTTCATGAACCAGCCCAGGGACATGCCCACCAGGCGTTCGGCCCCGCCTTCACCGGCCACCGCCAGGTAATCTTCGGGATAGAAACCGAGCACGATGCGGTTTGCCGGAAGGCTGAGGGAGACCTTGCGGCCCATCACATCTTCCACTTCAACGGGGGGGGCGGCCTGCGCCATCCAGCTCACCAGGACGAGCTGGCCGAGCAGCAGCAACTTTGCCAGGGGGTGACGAAACATCTTGTAGCACCTCGAGAATAGAGACGGTCAAAAAAGAAAGTGAGAACTATTGCCATTCGCGAGCGCAAAAGCAACAAACGTTTGTGTCATCCCCTCTCTTGTTATTTCTGTCATTACTGGAACCGGTTCCACAAGAGCACCAGGAGAGAGTCCCATCCCCCGGTTTTCTGCCTTCTCGGGCCACGAAGGGGGGGCGCCCGGTATGGCGCCCATGGATTTGCCCATGATTCGGAGTCTGTGAGTGGCGCTGTTCACGAAATGGTACCGGGCAGAGGCCTGCGTAATGCTCACCCGTCTGCCCCGGAGCCGATGTCGATCCTGACGGAGGCAGCCAGCAGGGGCTGGGGGGCGACAACTTCTTGCGCAGCGATGGCAGACACTGCCCATTCGGGTATTGCCCGTCACCTTGGCGCAACATTTTGTTGGCATTGTTAGCCAGCTCGCAGCAGCCCCGGCGCCGACGGGGCAGAGTGGGCGCGCAGTTTCGGCCGGGGGCTGACATGCCTCCCGTTGATGGCTGCATCCAAGGTGCTGCGGCCCGCCTTGTGCGGGGCGCCAATAACATGATCTGCAAATAAAAAAGGAAACTGACCATGTCAGGAAGACACTCTCTGGTGGCGCTGGCCGTCGGGCTGGCCCTCGCTGGACAGGCACAGGCGCAACTGCTCATCACCGAATACCTGGAAGGCTCGGGCAACAACAAGGCGGTGGAGCTGAGCAACCTCGGCAGCGACGCCGTCGATCTCTCCCAATACCGGCTGGCCCTCTACGCCAACGGCAAACCCATCACCGATGCCCCCACCAACAGCCTGGCGCTGCAAGGCACCCTCGCCCCGGGCGCCACCCTGGTGCTGGCCAACCCCTCTGCCAATGCCGAGATCCTGGCCAAGACGACCCAGACCAGCGGCAACCTGGTGTTCAACGGTGACGACGCCCTGGTGCTCTATCGCGGCAGCGAGATAATCGACAGCTTCGGCCAGGTAGGGGTGGATCCGGGCACGGCCTGGGTGTCGGGCAATGTCTCGACCCTGGACATGACCCTGCGCCGCAAGGCCACCGTCAGCATCGGCCGCACTGATGCGACGTCGCCTTTTGATCCGGCGCAGGAATACGTGGCGGCCCCGAAAGATGACGCCAGCGGCCTGGGTTGCAGCGGCGATGGTCCCTGCGATGGTACCCAGCCGCCCGCCTTCGTCTGCCCGGTGGACAACCTGGTGCCGGTGCCCGCCATTCAGGGCCCCGGTACCAGCAGCCCCCTGGTGCCGGCCGGCAAGTTTGAATCGGAACAGGCCTATGCCACTCGCGGTGTGGTAACTCAGGTAGTGAGCGGCCTCTACAAGGGCTTCTTCATTCAGGACGAGCAGGGGGACGGGGACCCGGCCACCTCCGACGGCCTCTTCGTCTACAGCACCAAGGCCAACGCTGCCGTCGTGCCGGGGGCCGAGGTGTGCGTCTCGGGCAAGGTGAAGGAGTATTTCAACCAGACCCAGATCAACGCAGACGATCTGGTGGTGACTCGGCCCGCTGGGGCAGTGCCGGCGGCAGTGGATCTGCTGCCGGTGGCGGGCGAGAGCCTGAGCCAGCTGCTGGAGCGTCACGAGGGGATGCAGGTACGGCTGGTGCCCGGCTCCAGCCTGGTGGTGACCCGCAACTTCAGCTTCGATTACGACGGCAAGCGCAACAACCTGGTGCTCTCTTATGGCGCGCCGCTCATCAAGTCGACCCAGAAATTTGCCGCCATGAGCCAGGAGGCGAGCGACTGGGCCCTTCGCAACCAGCAGAACCAGCTGGTGGTGGAGACCGACGCCAAGGCGCCGGATGGCGTGCTGCCCTGGTTCCCCGGCTTCAACGCCGAGGACGGTTACCTGCGCATCGGCGACAAGCTCAACGGGCTGGAGGGGGCCCTTGGTTACTCCTACAACCTGTTCAGGCTGGTGGCCAGCAATCGCATCGACGCGAGCCAGATTGATCACAGCGGCTGGGATCGGGTGGAAACCCCCGAACTTGCCGAGGCGGGGGATCTGCGGGTCGCGAGCTTCAACGTGCTCAACTTCTTCACCACTGTGGTGGGCGGGGATGCCAACCCCACCGGCAGCAACCGGGGCGCCTTGACGGTGGCGGAGTTCGAGCTGCAGCGCACCAAGATCGTCAGCGCCATCACCCGCCTCAATGCCGACGTGGTGGGGCTGATGGAGATCGAGAACAACGGCTACGGCGACAACTCCGCCATCGCCAACCTGGTGGCGGCCTTGAACGCGGCCCTGCCGGACGAGGCGGATCACTACCGCTGGATTGCCTCGCCGGATGGCAAGCCCATTGGCACCGACGCCATCACGGTGGGGCTCATCTACCGACCCGCCAGCGTGAGCCCGCAAGGGGCCGCCAGCCTTATCGCGCTGCCGGTGCAGCAGGCCGAGGCGGTGGACGCCAGCGGCAAGCCGGTAGCCATCAACCAGGGGATGCGCGAGTCGCTGGTGCAGCGTTTCAGCTCGCCCAAGGGGGATGCGCCGCTGACCCTGGTGGTCAACCACCTCAAGTCCAAGGGCTCCGCCTGTTTCGAGGATTACCCCGACTACGCCACTGCCGATCCGCTGGATGGCCAGGGCCACTGCAACGCGCTGCGGGTCTCCGCCGCCAAGGTGCTGGGGGAGCACCTCAAGGATCTGGCCGGGGATCTGCTGCTTATCGGTGACATGAACGCCTATGGCATGGAAGATCCCATCCGGGTGCTGACTGACTATGACCCGGCCGCCCAATCGCGCCAGATCATGAGCGCCTCCTTCACCACCCTGGCGGGCCAACCCTTCGAGGAGAGCGGCAGCGCCCTTGGCAAGGGGTATGGGTTTGTGAACCTCAACACCCGCTTCCATGGCACCGACACCTACTCCTACAGCTACGAAGGGGAGCTTGGCAACCTGGATCACGCCCTGGCAAACCCGAGCCTCGCGGCCAAGGTGATCGGCATCGAGGATTGGCACATCAACTCCGCGGAGAGCAACTTCTTCGAGTACGGCAGCAAGTACAGCGGCCAGTTGGCGAAATCCGAAGGGCCCTTCAGCGCCTCGGATCACGATCCCGTGCTGGTAGCCATCCAGTATCCGCTGCCGCCCGCCGGGGTATTGAGCCTCGAGAGCGCCGCTGCGAACGTGGAGGAGGGGAATACCTTGTCCCTGAGTGTCAGTCGCAGCGATGGCAGCCACGGGGAGGCGAGCGTGAGTTATCGCATCGTCCATGGCAGCGCGGACGCAAGCGACGTGGCACCCCTCACCGGTACCCTGCACTGGGCAGCTGGCCAGAGCGAGCCCCAGACCATCAGCATCCCGGTGAAAAGCGACACCCTGCACGAGGGGGACGAGACCTTTACCCTGGAGCTGTTTGACCCGAGTGGCGCGACCCTGGGGGCTCAGCACCAGACCCTGGTGACCATCAAGGACAAGCTGGCGCCGTCCACCATCTCGCTGGCTCAGGCCAGTATCACGGTGAACGAGGGGCAGTGGTTTGCCGAGATCCCCCTGGTGCGAAGCGGCGATCTCAGCAAGCCGGCCCGGGCCCGGGTGGCCCTTGACGGGGTCACGGCGCGCTGGGGGCTGGATTTCCTGCCCTGGTTCAGCCAGACCGTGAGCTGGGCCGCGGGCGAGGGGGGCAGCAAGTCGGTCAAGGTGCTGATCATCGATGACTGGTTTGTGGAGCCCACCGAGCAGTTCAGGGTGGGCCTCGATCGGGTGGAAGGGGGCCAGCCCGGCGCCTTGCAGCAGACCCGGGTCGACATTCTGGACAACGACAAGTCCTGGTGGCCCTTCGGTCGCCACTGAGGATGACGTCTAAATATAAAAAGGGGCCTGCGGGCCCCTTTCTTAGTTGGGAAGACGTTTGTTGGGAAGACCTGTTGCAGACAGGTTGGGTTGCGAAGATGAAAAAGGCCCACCGTCATGGTGGGCCTTTTTCATGGCAGGGCGCTCCTAACGGAGTATCAACCCTGCGCGTTGCTCAGTACCAGCTTGCCATCCTTGACTGGAATGGTGGGGCCGGGTTGCTTCTCCATGCGTACCACCCCTTCCTGGCCGGCGAGGCGGTAGGTGACGTCATAGCCGATGGTGCGGGTGCTGCTCTCCTGCACCGTCTTGCAGCGCTGCTCCGTGGTGGTGTAGGTATCACCCGCCTGCATGTTTCCCTGCACCTGATTCCCGGCATAACCCCCTGCCACGGCACCGGCGGCGGTGGCCACCTTCTTGCCGCTGCCACCGCCAAACTGGTGGCCGACCACGCCGCCCAGGGCTGCGCCAACCACGGTACCCAGGATCTTGTGCTCGTCCTGCACCGGCTTGCGGTGGGTCAGGGTGACGTTGCGGCACTCCTGACGCGGCGTCTTGATGGTCTCGGTCACCGGCTTGCTGGCCAGCACCTCGGCAAACTGGGGCTCTGATGAAAACAGGGATCCGCTGGCGACCGCCGACAATGCCAGCGCAGAGGCCACACCGATCCCGACACCTGCCAACATGGATTTGTTCATCACTCTTCTCCTCGTACGCATACCCGTTGAGGGCTTGGGATCATTCTTCGCATTTTGCGCCGCAGGCTCAAGGCAAGGGCCACGGTATCGCGACAGGGGCTGACTGCGCAAAAAGTGACCGCGCAAAAATAGCGTCGGCGATTGGCGACAGGGAGAGCAGGGCCGAGGGCCCTAAGACGTTTCGCTAATACCTGTGATCTGCCCCCCTTGATACCCTTTCATCCGGTTCCAGCCGGCATCCTGGCCCCGCATCAGGGCGCAATGCCGGTCGTGGTGAACCGCGAGAGCCACCCCGTTTTGTGTCCCTGTGAGGAAGGATCCGATGACAGAGCAGAACATGTACGACGCCGGCCTTGGCAAGACGCCCGCCAATTTCGAGGCGCTGACCCCCTTGAGCTTTCTGGGGCGGGCCGCCCGGGTCTATCCCGACTATCCGGCGCTGATCCACGGGCCCCTGCGCCAGAGCTGGGCCCAGACCGAGCGGCGCTGCCGCCAGCTCGCCTCGGCCCTGCGCCGTCGCGGCATTGGCGAGGGGGACACCGTTTCCATCGTCGCCCCCAATGTGCCGGCCATGTTCGAGGCGCACTTCGGGGTACCCATGAGCGGCGCTGTGCTCAACACCATCAACACCCGGCTCGATGCGGACGCCATGGGCTTCATCTTCCAGCACGCCCAGATCAAGGTGGTGCTGGTGGACCGGGAGTTCGGCGCCGTGGTGCGAAAGGCGCTCTCTCTCATTGACAGCCAGCCCCTGGTGATCGCCATCGACGATCCCCTCTACCGGGAAGGGGAGCTGGTGGGCGAGCTCGACTACGAGGGGTTCATCGCCCTGGGGGACGGGGACGAACCCGGCTGGCTGCCGGCGGACGAGTGGCAGGCCATTTCCCTCAACTACACCTCCGGCACCACGGGGAACCCCAAGGGGGTGGTCTATCACCATCGCGGCGCCCACCTCAATGCGGTCAACAATGCCCTCTCCTGGGAGCTGCCCAAGCACCCCGTCTACCTCTGGACCCTGCCGATGTTCCACTGCAACGGCTGGTGCTTCCCCTGGACCCTGGCGGCCACCGCCGGGGTGAGCGTCTGTCTGCGCCACGTGCAGGCGGCGGCCATCTACGGGGCGCTGCGCGAACACAAGGTGAGCCATTTCTGCGCCGCCCCCATCGTGCTCAATATGCTCAACAATGCCGATCCGGCCCTCAAGCAGGGACTCGACCACCCCGTCAAGGCGATGACGGCGGGGGCTGCGCCGCCCGCCACCGTGATCGCCGGCATGGAGGCCATGGGGATCGCCGTGACCCATGTCTATGGCCTCACCGAAACCTATGGCCCCTGCGTGGTGTGCGAGCCGCAAAGACACTGGCAGGGGCAGGATGCCACCACCCTCTCCCGTCTCAAGGCGCGCCAGGGGGTGGCCTCCCCCCTGCAAGGAGAGATGCGGGTCATCAACCCCGTCAGCGGCGAGCCGGTCCCCATGGATGGCAAGACCCTGGGAGAGATAGTGCTGCGGGGCAACATCGTCATGAAGGGCTACCTCAAGAACCCGGCGGCGAGCGAGGAGGCGATGGCACAGGGATGGTTTCGAAGCGGGGATCTCGCGGTCTGGCACCCGGACGGCTATGTGGAGATCAAGGACAGATCCAAGGACATCATCATCTCCGGCGGGGAGAACATCTCCAGCCTGGAGGTGGAAGACGTGCTCTATCGTCACCCCGATGTGGAAGAAGCCGCGGTGATCGCCATGCCGGACGAGACCTGGGGGGAGGTGCCCTGCGCCTTCGTCAAGCTCAAGGAGGGGCGCGAGCTCACCCAGGCCGAGCTCATCGGGTTCTGCCGCGAGCAGATGGCCCACTTCAAGGCCCCCAAGCGCATCATCTTCACCCCGCTGCCCAAGACCTCCACCGGCAAGGTGCAGAAATTCATGCTACGCAAGCAGTTGGCGTGACGACAAAGGCGCCGCGCCATCAACGGGCCTGCGGGTCCGTTTTGTGTTGCGCGATGCAAAGAAGCAGGGCCTCGCCGGTAGCGGTCGCCAGCCAACAAGACGTGCCTTTTGAGCCCGTCCCGGCTTACCATGGCCGCCATGTCCCGCCAGCTTGAGGATGCCTGTGAGAAAATCGGACCGACTGTTTCAACTGACCAACCTGCTGCGGGCGCATCAACCCCTGACCGCCCGGGAGCTGGCGACGCGCCTGTGCGTGTCGGAGCGCACCATCTACCGCTATATCGACGATCTCTCTTTGGCGGGCATTCCGGTTTACGGGGAAGCCGGGCTGGGCTATCGGCTGAGCGAGGGATTCGAAATGGCCCCGTTGCAACTGAGTGCGGCCGAGCTGGAGGCCCTCATCACCGGGGTGAACCTGGTGGCGGTGCTGACGGGCAAGGGGATGGCCGATCCGGCCCGCGCCCTGCTCGCCAAGATTGAGGCGGCCCTGCCCGCCAAGGAGGCTCGGGCACCTCGCGTCCCCGTGGTGCGGGTGCCTGACTATTCCACGGCGCAGCCTGCATACGCTCGCTGGGACAGGTTGCACGACGCCATCACGGCCGGTCACTGGCTGCACATTGGCTACCGGGATGCCAGCGCCAGCAGGACGGAACGTCAGCTCTTTCCCCTCGGGCTCTTTTACTGGGGCGGATGCTGGACGCTCGGCGCCTGGTGTGCGCTGCGCCGGGCCTACCGGGATTTCAGGGTGGATCGCATCGACACCCTGGCGCCGTGCCGTCAGGGGGAAGGGGCGCCCCCTGGCGCGACCCTGGCCGATTACCTTGCCCTGCGCCAGTCGGATGCGTTCCTCCCTGGGGGCAGTGGCGCCGAAAAAGTCATTCAGGACTGACACAAGGCTGTCAGTAGCCCTTCGTTATGCTGGGTTCTCCAGACCATCCACAACGGAGAAAACGAGATGATCATCAAGGGTGACATGCAAGAGGCAGGGGGCGTCGAATTTGCCACCTTCAGGCTCAGGGAAGGGGTGACGGAGGCGGATTTGCTCGCCCTGTCACGGCGGGTCGAGTCCGAGTTTCTTGTCCAGCAATCCGGGCTCATCATGCACTGCCTGCTGCGCGGCGCCGAGGGCCTCTATGCGGACGTGGTGATGGCCCCCAGCCAGTCGCTGGTGGAAGCCTATTGCCAGCAGTGGCTGCACAACGACGTGGCAGGGGAGTACCTGACCCTGCTTGACCATGACTCGGTCAACATGAGCTTCTGGACCCGTATCGGCTGAGGGCGGCGCGGGGCCTGCCATCCCCCGGCGAGGGGGCAATCATGAAATGAAACGGGCCCACAGGGCCCGTTTTGTTGAACAGAATTCAATAATTACTTGGTGTGGCGCTCATGCAGGCGCTGCACCACATCCTTCAAACCCAAGCCTTCGTTTTGCAGCAAGACGGTCAGGTGGTAGAGCAGGTCAGCGGATTCGTTGATGAGCTCTTCCCTGTCTTTCGCCATGGCGGCCAGGGCCACTTCCACCCCCTCTTCACCCACCTTCTGGGCGATGCGCTTGGTGCCTTTGCCATAGAGGCTGGCGGTGTAGCTGGTGGCGGGATCTGCCCCTTTGCGTGATGCCAGGATCTGCTCGAGCTCGGCCAGGAAGCCGAGCGGCGGCACGGGGTGGCCGTCGAAGCAGGAGGGGTTGCCCAGATGGCAGGTGGGGCCGACCGGGTCGGCGGCAATGAGCAGGGAGTCCTGATCACAGTCGGTGGTGATGGCGACGAGCTTGAGCACATGGCCCGAGCTCTCGCCCTTGGTCCACAGGCGCTGCTTGCTGCGGCTGAAGAAGGTGACCTGGCCGGTGGTCTGGGTCTTCTCCAGAGCTTCCTTGGTCATAAAGCCCTGCATCAGCACTTCGCCGCTGAGGGAATGCTGGACGATGGCGGGGATCATGCCCTCACACTTGGCCCAGTCCAGGCGCTCGGCCAGCGGCAATGCATTGTCTACTGCTTGATTATTCACGGATGGCGACTCCTTCGTTTTTCAGCCAGCGTTTCAATTCGGGAATGGGAATGAGGCCCTTGTGGAACACGGAGGCGGCCAGCGCCCCGTCCACGTCGGCCAGGGTAAAGGCATCGCGAAAGTGCGCCATGGCTCCGGCGCCGCCGGAGGCGATGAGGGGCACCTTGCACACGGCGCGCACCAGCTTGAGCTGCTCAAGGTCGTACCCCTGACGCATGCCGTCCTGGTTCATCACGTTGAGCACTATCTCCCCCGCGCCCCGGCGCTGCACTTCCTGTACCCACTCCAGGGTGGTCCAGGTGGTGGTGCGGGTGCGGCTCTCGTCGCCGGTAAACTGTTTGACCTGATATTGACCTAAGGCGGCATCGAAGTAGGAGTCGATACCCACCACCACGCACTGCACGCCGAAGCGCTCGGCGAGCCGGGTGATCAGGGTGGGATCGGCCAGGGCGGGGGAGTTGATGGAGACCTTGTCGGCCCCGAATTCCAGGATCTGGCGGGCATCCTCCACGCTCTTGATGCCACCGGCGACGCAGAAGGGGATGTCGATGACTTCCGCTACCCGGCTTACCCAGCTCTTGTCCACTACCCGTTCGTCGCTCGAGGCGGTGATGTCATAGAAGACCAGCTCATCGGCGCCCTCGGCGGCGTAGCGGCGGGCGAGGTCGACAATGCCGCCCATCACCTCGTGGTTGCGAAACTGCACGCCCTTGACCACCACGCCATCTTTGACGTCGAGGCAGGGGATAATACGCTTTGACAACATGCTCATTGCTCCATGTAAAGCACGGTTAAAGAAACGTCGTTCTGCCGCCGGCGTTGGCCCGGGCGGCGGACGTGAACACGGTTGGCATGCCTTGAACGGGGGCCCATGAAGGGAGAAACGACAGGCCCGGCAGGCCGTCTCGTCGCCTCTGGGCACCCCACTATATGCATGACTTTATTCAGTGATTCAACCCTTTGTCGCCCTTCACCTGCCCCGGATGGCAGGCTGGCGCCTCGGGGAGGGGAGCCCGATCGTCCGGGTGGGTCTCGTCCGTTGCCATATGCTGGCGCAGGGTGAGCAGGGCGGCATCAAAATCAAACGCCTTCAGTTGCCTGGTCAGGGTGTCGCTGCGAGACCCCAGCATGAGGCGAAGGGGACCGGCATACTGCTCGTAGAGGGGGATCACGGCGGTGTCGCTTTGCACCAGCAGAGCTTCCATCTGGCCCAGCAGTTGCTGGCGCCACTGATCCCCCAGAGGCACCAGATCGGTGGTCGGGGCGGCGAGATCGTCCCCGAGTAGAGCGCAAAGGGCGGCGATCTCTTCATCGATGGATGACATGAGTCCGGTGGGCTCAGTGTTGCCGTCCGCGATGGCCTGCTCCAGGGCCAGGCAGTGGCGCGACAGCTCATGTGCCCCCAGGGTGCTCGCCACGCCGCGCAGGCTGTGGACCATGCGGGTTGCACCGTTGTGCTCCCCGGCCTGCAAGTGGCGGTGCAGTCGGGCCATGTCCTGGCCATGCTCATGGATGAAGTAGCGAAGCAGGGCCAGGTATTTCTCCTGATTGCCGTTGAGGGCCGCCAGCCCCTGGTCGAGATCCAGACCCGGGTGTGCCTGCAAGCGGGCAAGGGGGCCAGTCACGGGATGGCGAGTGCTGTCGTCAGGGGCAAGCTCGGGGACCTTGCTCTGGGGCAACCAGCGCTGCAGGGCGTCAAACAGCTTGGCGGGGGTGACGGGCTTGGCAATGAAATCGTTCATGCCGGCCGATGCGCTCGCCTTTCTGTCCTCCTCGAAGGCGCTGGCGGTGAGCGCCAGGATGGGCAGCCTGTCCATGCCGGGCAGGGCCCGGATGGCGCGGGTGGCGCTGTAGCCATCCATCACCGGCATCTGTATGTCCATCAGGATGAGGTCGAAGGGGTGCTGGCTGACGCGGGTCAGGGCCTCCTGGCCGTTGACGGCCGTCTCGATGACGAGGCCGCTGTGGCACAGGAGCTCGAGCACCACTTCCCGGTTGATGGCGTTGTCTTCCACCAGCAGGACTCGGGCGTGGCGAGGGAAGCTGAAGGCCTGTTGGTTCCCCTGCTCGGACGGGGTCCGGGAAGGGGCGTCCTCCTTTGCCTTGAACAGCCTGGCGGTAAACCAGAAGCAGCTTCCCTGGCCTGGCTCGCTGGTGACTCCGACCTCACCCCCCATCAGGGCGGCGATCCGGCTGGTGATTGCAAGGCCAAGGCCAGTGCCGCCATATCTGCGAGTGGTGGAGACATCCGCCTGTTCGAACGCCTGGAACAGCTTCTCGCGCTGCGCAGGGGTGATGCCGATGCCGGTGTCTTCCACCTCGAAGCGCAGCAGGTAGCCGGTGGTGAGGGGGCGGGCCAGCCTGACGCGCAGGGTGACGGTTCCCTGCTCGGTGAACTTGATGGCGTTGGTCGCATAGTTGAGCAGGGCCTGGCGCAGGCGGGTGATGTCACCGTGCACCCAGGCGGGTGTATCGCCGATGTCCGTCACTATGGTGAGCCCCTTGGCCCTGGCCTGGTCGCTCATCAGGGTGCGGACGTTGTCCAGCATGGCGGTGAGGGAGAAATCGGTCAGATCCAGCGTCATCTTGCCCGCATCGATCTTGGAGAGATCCAGGATGTCGTTGAGGATGCTGAGCAGGTGCTGGGCGGCAGTGTCTATCTTGGTCAGCCGTTCGAGGTCGGTGGGATCCCGGGTGTCGCGCTTGAGCAGATAGGTGAGCCCCAGGATGGCGTTCATGGGGGTGCGGATCTCGTGGCTCATGTTGGCAAGGAAGGCGCTCTTGGCGTGGTTGGCGCTTTCGGCCCGCTGGTGGGCCTGAGCCAGCTGCCGGGTGCGCTCGTTGACCATCTCCTCCAGGTGGTAGCGATACTGGTCCAGCTCCTCGCCGAGCTGCTTCTTCTCGGTGATGTCGGCCTGGACCGTGACGTAGTGGGTGATTTCACCGCTCTCCTGGCGGATCGGCGACACCGTGGCCAGCACCTGGTAGTGGGAGCCATCCTTGCGCTGGTTGATGAATTCGCCATGCCAGCGCTGGCCGTGGTTGATGGCATCCCACAGGGCGACATAGCTGGCATCCGGGGTGAGGCCAGAGCGCAGCAGGGACGGGGTCCGGCCTATCACTTCGTGCTGCTGGTAACCGCTGGCGGCGAGGAAAGCGGGGTTGACGTACTCGATGCGCGCCCGGGTGTCGGTGATGAAGACGCCGTCAGGGCTCTGTTCGAGGGCCAGGGACAACTGGCGCAACTGCTGCTCGGCCAGCTTGCTCTGGGTGATGTCCAGATGGATGCCAAGGAGGCGCACGGGCTGCTGCTGGGCGTCCCGATAGACGCTCCCTTTGCTCACCAGCCAGCGGATGCCGCCATCTGGCAGCAGGATCCTGAACTCCAGCTCGACGGGGGCGCCGCTGACCGCCCGCTCTGCCAGCAACTGCTCGATGCGGGGCCTGTCATCCGGATGCAGGCAGGCTTGCCAGGCGGCCAGCTCGCCGAGCGCCTCGGCACTGCGGCCATAGAGGCGGGCGCATTCCGGCGAGAAGAAGAGGCGGTTGCTGACCATGTCCCATTCCCAGATGCCGACATGGGCCCCTTCCTGGGCCATCAGCAGGCGCTGTTCGCTCTCGCGCAGGGCGCTGCTGACGGTTTCGGCGCGCACCCGTGCACTGATGGCGTCGTCCATCAGGTTCAGGGCTGCGAGGCGAGCACGGCGCTGGGTATCGAGCGCCATCTGCTGATTGTGTTGCAGGCGCTGCTCCGCGAGCTTGCGCTCCGTGATGTCCTGCACGGTGCCGTAGAGCTCGAGTATGGTGCCATCCCTGTCCCTGAGCGCCGCCCCGCGGGCAATGACCCAGGCAGTCTCCCCCTGCTCCGTGATCACTTCGGCATCGCACTCGTAGGGCTGCCCGTCCAGCCTGCAGCGCTCGACGGCCTGGGCCACCGTGTGCCACCCCTCCTGGGTGAAGTATTTTCTGACCTCGGGATAGACGGCGGGGGGGAGGGCGGGATCCCGGCCATAGATGCGATAGATCTCCGGTGACCAGAAGTGGCTATCATCGGCCACGCGCCAGCGCCAGTTCCCTATCTTGGCGAGACGCTGGGACTCGCGCAGTATGGCTTCGTTGCGGCGCAGCGCCTCCTCGGTCTCCTTGTTCTGCCGGTTGTCCTCGATGATGGAGATGAAGTAGTCGGGATTGCCTTCGGCGTCGCGCACCAGGGCCACCGTCAGAGTGGTCCAGATGATCTCTCCCCCCTTGTGCAGGTAGCGCTTCTCCAGGGTGTAGTGGGGGATGGTCCCCGCCAGCACCCGGGCCACATGGGCCTCATCGAGGTAGAGATCGTCCGGGTGGGTCAACTGCTGGAACGTCATCCCGGTGAGTTCGTCGGCCCGGTAGCCCAGGATGTGGCACAGCCGCTGATTGACACGCAGCCAGTGTCCATCGGGTGAGACCAGGGCGATGCCGACCGCCGCCTGTTCGAAGGTGACCTGGAAGCGGTTCTCGCTCTGCTGCAACTGGTTCTGGGTGTTCATCAGCTCCTGCCAGCGCAGGACCTCTCTGGCCCGGGCGCGATGAAAGGCGGCACTGAGCACGCTGATGAGCAGACCGTTGGCGATGAGCAGGCACCATTGCACCAGATCTTGGCCTGCCTCGACACTCAGTGAATAAATGGGGGGGAGCATGAAATAGCTGGTGACCAGGGCGGTGATCAGGGTGCAGAGCAGACCTGGCAACAAGCCCCCCAACAGGGCGCAAACGATGATGGGCAACATGAAGAGAACCAGCAGCGGTCGCTCGCCAAAGGCAATGGGCAGCTGGACCCGGATTTGCAACATCAGAACGGGCAGCAGCACGGCCAGCAGGGAGATCCCCCAGCGCTGGGTAGAGGGGCGCACATGCCACAGGGGTGACCAGCTCATCATGGGAGATCCTCCGGTGGCATGGGGGCCTGGGGATAGGGGGGCGGCACTCCGAGCTGACGGGAGAGCCCGTTGATCTGGTGCTTGAGGGCCAGCATGGCGAGCTCCCTGTCCACCATCACCTTGTTGAACCGCTCCAGCTCATGGTTCTGCTGGCGCAGCTCGCTGGCCTGGCGGGTCAGGGCCTGTTCAACCTGCTCCCGTTCGGTGACATCGAGCAGAATGCCGATGATGGCGGGCTGGCCGAGGTAATCGACGCGCCGCCCGTACAGCTCGACCTCTAGGGACTCCCCGTGCTGATGCAGGGCACTGAAGCGGGTGTGGATATCGCGCGCGTCCTGCTCGCACGCGCGCACCAGCTCGGCGACCCTGGTGCTGTCCTTGGGAGCGGCAAGGGCGTGCAACTGGCCAACGGCGATCAGCGCCCCCGGGGTGTCATAGCCAAACAGTCGGGCAAAACAGGGGTTGATGTAGCAGAGCCGACCCTGCTGGATGATGTAGATCCCGGCAAGGGATTGCTCCACCAGGGCACGGAACAGCCCCTCCCGCTCTCGCAAGTCGGCCTCGGCACGTTTGAAGTCCGTGATGTCCCGAGAGATGCCGAAGATCCCGATCACCTGCCCCTCGCTGTCTTGCAAGGGTCCTTTGGTTGCGAGAAACACATGCTCGCCATCGGGCAGGGTCAGGTACTCCTCCTCGGTCTGCACCCGGTTGCGCTCTATGACCTGGCGCCCGGATGCCATCAGCATCTGCGCCTGCTGCGGCGGGAAGAGCGTCAGATCATCCTGGCCCAGCACCTCGTCAACCGGCTTGCCGACAAACTGGCTGGCGGCCCGGTTGAAGAGGATGTATCTGCCCTCCTTGTTCTTGGCGAAGATGGCGTCTTCCGAGCTGTCGGCAATGGCGGAGAGCAGTTGCAACGCCTCCAGCCGCTGGGACTGGGAGTGCTGGAGCTGCTCGGCCATCTGCAGCCGGGTGTGCTGGCGCAGCAGGATGATGCCGGCGTTGGTGACAAAGAGCACCAGCAGGCCGATGAGACCGATCCAGACGCTCTCCTTGAAGGTGGCCTGATAGAGTTCCGCCTTGTCGATCTTGGCCAGCAGGTACCAATCCGTGTTCATGACCGGATAGACAACCCCGAAGACCTCGCTGTCCCGATAGTCCCGGCCATAGAGTACCTGGGGCGTACCGCGTTCGGTGAGCCGCAAATACTGGGCTGCCAGCAGGGTGGGGTGGGTGACGGGATAGTGCAGGGTGAGAGCCGGTTCCGGGCGATAGCGCAGGCTACTCAGATAGTGGACCTGATCCCCCTGCTGGCGAAACAGAATGGCTTCTCCGCTGCTGTCTGGGACGGGCCAGGCCCCCAGGATCTGATCGAGCCAGCGATTTGCGCTTATCTGCATCACCAGCACGGGGGCAGGTCCTGCAGCGACCTCCAGATTGACCAGAAAATCCAGCCTGGCGTGACCGCGATCATCGAGATAGGGACCAAGACGCATGACGTTGCCCTGCTCGAGCCGTGGCAGGGCGTCACGCAACGTGGCATTCATGGTGTCGCCACCCGGGGTATGCCACAGGGGTTGCCCGGCAGGATTGAACACGGCCGCACCGTGAAATCCGCGTACCGAGATGAATTCGAGCAGCCTTGCCAGTGGTGGCGTGATCGCTTCGGGTGAGGATGGTGCTTGTCCGGGACGATAGAAATCAGTACTGCCCAGACCCTTTATGAGCTGGTGAATATCCTCCTCGTGGGTACCGAGCCACTCGGTGACGCGCTGGCTCTTGAGATCGGCGATGGCTTCGAGACGAGCCACCTCCTTGTTGCGTGCCAGTTCGATGTTGCGGGCGATGGCCATGGCGGTCAGGGCCAAAATGAGCCCGTTGAGCAACAGGAAGGGGATCCATTGACGCCGCGTAAAGACAGGTGTGCTGCCGGTGGTGTCAATGCGACGACGCAGCATGGCATAGAGCATGAGGGCCGTGATGAGGATGAAGATCCAGCCCTTGATGGTGCTAGCCATGGCGAACTGGGCAGGGGTGCTGAACAGCCACTCCACCGCCTTGTCGGAGAGCAGGATCCACAGGCTTGCCACGGCGGCATAGGTGAGCACGACGTTGAGCACATGTGCCCGGGTCAGAGGAGCCTCAGCCATCCACGGCCTCGCTGCCATCCTGGTAGCGTTCGGCAATGGTGACGAACGCGTCGAAATGGCGATCGAAGGCGGTCACGACATCGGGATCGAAATGGTGGCCGCTGCCGGAGAGGATGAGGGCGCGCGCCTCGTCGTAGCTCATGGCCGGCTTGTAGACCCTGGCGCAGATGAGGGCGTCAAACACGTCTGCCAGCGCCATCAGGCGAGCCGAGAGGGGGATGGCGTCCCCTTGCAAGCCGTCCGGGTAGCCGCTGCCATCCCACTTCTCGTGGTGCCAGTGGGCGATCTCCTTGGCCAGGGTGAGGAAGGCCAGGGGCTGCTCCATGTCCTGTTCGGCCTCCTCGATGGCATCGCTGCCGAGCTTGGCGTGGGTGCGCATGATCTGCCACTCCTCCGGGGTCAGCTTGCCCGGTTTGAGCAGGATGTGGTCGGGAATGCCCACCTTGCCGATATCATGAAGCGGTGCGGAGCGGCTCAGCAGGTCGATGTAACCCGGGGTCAGGGTATCGGCGAAACGGGGGTGATCAGCCAGGGCGCTCGCCAGCAGACGCACATAGCCCTGGGTGCGCAGGATATGGTTGCCGGTTTCGGGGTCGCGGATCTCCGCCAGATGGGCGAGGGCGCGGATGGAGACCTGCTGGATCAGGTCGTTTTCCGCCATTCGCCGCGCGACCTCGGCTTCCAGCGCCGCATTCTGGTTTTGCAGGCCGTCACGGGCCTGCTTGGCCTCCAGCTGGGTACGTACCCGGGCCTGAACGACCACCGGCTTGATGGGCTTGGTGATGTAATCGGCGGCGCCGAGGGAGAGGCCGAACTCCTCGCTCTGGGGGTCGGCGAGGGCGGTGAGCAGAACGACGGGAATACGGTTGCTGATCGGGGACTGACGCAACTGCTTGAGCACTTCATAGCCATCCATGCCGGGCATCATCACATCCAGCAGGATGAGGTCAGGCTTTGGATCCGCGCTGACGATGCGCAGGCATTTTTCCCCGCTCTGTGCAGCCAGCACGCGGTAATGAGGCGAAAGCAATTCGGTCAGTACCATCAGATTTTCGGGTGAGTCGTCGACGATCAGGATGGTGGCGTTGTGAGGTGTCAACATATGTCTTCCATGACGCTATCCCTGTGAGGTCGAGTATAGAGCCAATTGCTGCCAAATCATAAGGTTCGCCCCCATCGGGGAGAAAGAGGCCTGCCCGGATGGGCAGGCTGTCTGATGCCGGAAAGGGGCGCGTCACGCAGCGCGGCCGTCACCCCAGCAGCGAATGGCTTCTGCCACGTCAAACTTGCCCTCCAGCAGGGCACGGCCGAGGATGATCCCCTTGACGCCGGTTCCCTTGAGCGCCTCGATATCCGCCAGACCGCCGATACCGCCGGAGGCCTGGAAGCCGACACTCGGGTAGCGGGCACAGAGATCCCGGTAGAGTTCGACGTTGGTGCCCGCCAGGGTACCGTCCCGGCTGATGTCGGTGCAGAGCACGTGTCTGAGCCCGGCGGGGAGGAAGCGCTCGATCAGCGCCTCGATGGAGATGCCGCTGTTCTCCTGCCAGCCAGCCACCGCGATGTGGCGATTGCCCTGTTCATCGATGTTGACATCCAGGGCCAGCACGATGCGCTCGGGGCCATATTTCTCCATCCAGCTGGCCACCAGATCCGGGGATTTGACGGCGGTGGAACCGATCACCACCCGGCTGGCGCCGGCCGCCAGCAAGTCGGCCACGTCCTGTTCGCTGCGCACGCCGCCGCCGACCTGCACCGGTGCCTCGGTGGCGGACAGCAACTGGGCGATGAGGGCTAACTGGCGGGCCTTGGCATCCTTGGCGCCGTCCAGATCAACCAGGTGCAGCTGCGCCGCCCCCTGGCTGACATAGTCATCGAAGCGGGCCTGCGGGTTGTCGCTGTAGGCGGTTTTCTGGCCGTAGTCGCCCTGGTAGAGGCGCACGACCTGACCGTTGATGAGGTCGATTGCGGGAATAATCATGCCTGTCATAGCTCCAGAAAGTTTTGCAGTAGGCGGGCACCGGCCGGTCCGGATCGCTCCGGGTGGAATTGGGCGCCAAAGAAGTTGTCCCGCCCGACGATGGCGGTAAAGGGCAGGCCGTAGTCGCAGGTCGCCAGGGTCGCGTCGGTCACCTCCAGCGCATAGGAGTGGACAAAGTAGAAGTAGCTGCCGCTGGGGATGCCTTTGAGTAGCGGGTGGGTCTCGTCGTGTTCAATCTGGTTCCAGCCCATGTGGGGCAGGCGCAGGTTGCCCACCTCCATCAGGCGGATCCTGCCAGGCACGATGCCGAGGCAGTCGATGAGCGCTCCTTCGCTGCCATCGGCGCTCATGTTCTCTTCCGAGGCCTGTGCCAGCATCTGCATGCCGAGGCAAAAACCGAGCAGCGGCTGCTTGGCGGCGCGAATGAGGGGCACCAGTTCCCGCTCATTGAGGTTCTTCATGGCGGCGATGGCGGTGCCGACGCCGGGCAGGATCAGCTTGTCCGCCTGCTCGATGTCGGCGGCCTTGCAGCTCACCCTGGGCTGCACGCCGAGGCGCTCGAACGCCATGCGCACCGAGGCGAGGTTCGCGCAGCCGGTGTCGATGATGACCAGGTTCTGTTTCCCCATCACAGCACCCCCTTGCTGGAGGGAAGCTCGCTCCCTTCCACGCGAATGGCCTGGCGCAGGGCGCGGCCAAAGCCTTTGAACAGCGCCTCCACCTGGTGGTGGGTGTTGCCGCTGCCCACCTTCATCTGCAAGGTGATGGCCATGGCGTCAGAGAGGGAGCGGAAGAAGTGGGGCACCATCTCGGTGGCCATCTCTCCCACGCTGTCGCGACCAAAGCCGCTCGGGCAGTCGAACACGAAGTAGGGACGGCCGCTCAGATCCAGCGCCGTGGCCACGTCCAGCTCGGTCAGCGAGGTGTTGTCAGCCTCCTGGCGGGGACGCCCGTCGATCACCGCCTGCACCTCGTCCATCGCCAGCACGAAGCCGAAGCGGCCGATGCCGCGCTTGTTGCCAAGGGCCTGGCGCAGGGCTTGACCCAGCGCCAATCCCACATCTTCCACCGTGTGGTGATCGTCGATGTGCAGATCGCCGCTCACTTTGAGCTTGAGGCGAAAGCCCGCGTGGGTCGCTATCTGATCCAGCATGTGATCGAAGAAGCCGATGCCGGTGGCGATCTGGTTGCCACCGCTCTTGTCGAGATCCACCGCCACCTGGATGCGGGTCTCCTTGGTGTAGCGCTCCACCTCGGCCACGCGCCCCTTGGAGAGCAGCTGATCACGAATGGCAGTCCAGCCGTGATCTTGCGGGTGGTAGCGTATGCCGCGGATGCCCATGTTCTCGGCAAGCTGGATGTCGGTCTGTCTGTCGCCAATCACGAAGGAGTTGGCAAAGTCGATGCGGCCCGAGGCGAGATACTCCTTCACCAGCCCAAGGTGAGGCTTGCGGCAGCTGCAACCGTCGGTGGGGAAGTGGGGACAGATCAGCACTTGCTCCCAGGTGACGCCCTGGGATTCGAAGAGGTGCATCATCAGGTCGTGAGGCGGCTGGAAGTGTTCAAGGGGCAGGCTGGCGGTGCCGAGCCCATCCTGGTTGGTCACCATCACCAGCACGTAGCCGGCGGCCTGGAGCTCACGCAGCACAGGTATCACCATGGGCTCGAAGCGCAGCTTCGCAAGGCTGTCCACCTGCTTGTCGGTGACCGGCTCCTCGATCAGGGTGCCGTCACGGTCGATAAACAAAAACGGGGTTTTCATCGCTACATCCTTGCTTGTCTTACAGAGAGGGTGGGGGCAGGTCACGCAATACCGCCAGCACGGCGTCCATTTCGCCCTGATAGCCGATGGTGATGCGGATGCTGTTGTCAAGGCCTGGCTTGCTGGAGAAATCACGCAAGATGATGCCGGCGGCCTTCATGGCGGCGAACACGGCGGCGCCATCTTTGAAGCGCACCAGCACGAAGTTGCCCTTGTCCTCGAACACTTCCTTGACGCAGGACAGACGAAGCAGCTCCGCCTTGATGAGCGCCTTTTGCTTGTTGAGTTCTAGCACCCGCTCCTGCATCAGTTCCAGCCCCATGGGAGATAGCGCCTGGGCGGCAATCTGGGCGATGGGGTCGGGAATGGGGTAGGGCGCGATCACCTTGGCCAGCATGGCAATCACCTCGGGATCCCCCAAAGTAAAGCCGCAGCGGATCCCTGCCAGGGCGAAGGCCTTGGAGAGGGTGCGGGTCACCACCAGGTTCGGGTATTGGGCGAGCAGGTCCACCACGGAGGCCTCCGGGCAGAACTCGATGTAGGCCTCGTCCACGATGATGATGGCGCGGTCCCGGGCCTTCTCCAGCAGGGCGACGAGTCCCTTGCGGCCCACCAGATCCCCGGTGGGATTGTTGGGGGAGCAGAGGAACACCAGCTTCACGTCAGAGAGGCGATCGGCGATGGCGGGCCAGTCCGGCTGACGGCTGGCGGTCAAGGGCTGCTCGACAATCCCCACGCCACAGGTCTCGGCGCTGATGGCGTACATGCCGTAGGTGGGGGGGCAGATGAGGATCTGATCTTCCCCTGCCTCGCAGAAGGTGCGGATCAAGAGCTCTATGGCCTCGTCGGCACCGCGGCTCACCAGCACCTGATCCGGATTGATCCCGGCGTAGGCGGCATAGCCGTTTACCACCTCGGCCGGCTGGCACTCGGGATAGCGGTTGAGGCGACTCCCCTCGACGGTGAAGGGATAGGCCAGGGGGGCCTCATTGGCATTGAGCCAGACGTGGCCCTGGCCGCCGATGCGGCGCGCGGACTGGTAGGGAGTGAGAGCCCGTACAACGCGACGGGCCAGATTGACGATGCTCATGACAAATCCTTCTGCTGTGCTGTTTGTTGGGGCTCGGCGGCCAGGGCGTTCAACCTGAGGGTGACGGCATGCTTGTGGGCATCGAGTCCCTCGGCCTGGGCGATGCGCTGGACGATGGGGCCAAGGCCGCGAATGCCGTCTGCAGTGAGCTCCTGAACCGTGTAGCGGCGCTGATAGTCGGCAAGCCCCAGGCTCGAGCAAGTGCGGGCATAGCCGTAGGTGGGCAGGGTGTGGTTGGTGCCGCTGGCGTAATCACCGACTGACTCCGGTGTCCATGCCCCG
Source organism: Aeromonas sp. R7-1 (assembly GCF_040908115.1). Lineage (NCBI taxonomy): Bacteria > Pseudomonadati > Pseudomonadota > Gammaproteobacteria > Aeromonadales > Aeromonadaceae > Aeromonas > Aeromonas sp. R7-1. The sequence continues at coordinate 110,307 of NZ_JBFODD010000049.1, forward strand.
AGGAAGATGGAGCCCGCGTTCTCGAGCTTGTCCAGCAGATCCCGGGGGGCCCGGGTCTGCACGATGAGGTGTTCCGGTGCATAGGCGTTGGAGATGGCGCAGGCCTCCTCCAGGTTGTCGCAGAGGATCACCAGGCTTGCCTTCAGGGCTTGCTCGGCGATGTCGCGGCGGCTGAGCTCGGCGAGTTGCGCCTGGAGCTCGCTGCCGATGGCATCGGCCAGGGGAGCAGAGGTGGTGACCAGCACCACCTGGCTGTCGGGGCCGTGCTCGGCCTGGGAGAGCAGATCCGATGCCACGAAGGCCGGGTTGGCGCTCTCGTCTGCGATCACCAGCACCTCGGAGGGGCCGGCGGGCATGTCGATGGCGGCGCCCCGCCAGTCACGGGAAACCTGGCCCTTGGCTTCGGTCACATAGGCGTTGCCCGGGCCGAAGATCTTGTCCACCTTGGGGATGGTCTGCGTGCCATAGGCCATGGCCGCGATGGCCTGAGCGCCGCCGATGGCGAACACCTGGCGAACGCCACAGGCGCGGGCGGCAAACAGGATCTCGTCGCTCGCCGGAGACGGGGTGCAGAGCACCACTTCACGACAACCGGCTATGGCGGCCGGAATGGCCAGCATCATCACGGTGGAGGGGAGCGGCGCGCTGCCTCCCGGGACATAAAGACCGACCCGGCTGATGGGTTGGGTGCGCAGCTCGCACAGTACCCCGGGCTGGGTCTCGACGCGCACGACGGGCTGCACCTGGGCGGCGTGGAAGGTACGGATATTGGCGATGGCGGCCTCGATGGCACCCTTGATGTCATCACCGAGTCGAGCGCAGGCGGCATCCACTTCCGCGTCGCTCACCCGAAGCTGTTCGCGGGGCGTGCGTTCGAAACGCTGGCTCAGCTCGCGCAGGGCCTCATCGCCCCGGCTGCGTACCGCGGCAATGATGTCTCGCACCACGGTACCGATGTCGGCTTCGTCGCCAAGGGCGGGTCGGGTCAGGACCTCGGCTTGCCGGGCGGGGGAGAGGGTCTTCCAGATCAGGGTCTGCATGATGTGTCTTCCTTATTCCATCATCTCGGCTTATTCCATCATCTTTTCAATGGGCAGCACCAGGATGGAGCTGGCACCCAGGGCCTTGAGCTGTTCCATGGTCTCCCAGAACAGGGTTTCGCTGGAGACGACGTGCAGGGCCACCTGGTTGGTGTCACCGGCGAGCTGCATGATGGTGGGACGCTCCGCCCCCGGCAGCAGATCGGTGATGGCATCGAGCTTGTCTTTGGGGGCGTGCAGCATGATGTATTTGCTTTCGCGCGCCTGCTGCATCCCCTGGATGCGGGGCAGCAGCTTGTCGATGAGTTTCTGCTTGGCATCGTTCAGGGGGTTGGGGGCCTGCACCAGGACGGCCTTGGAGCGGTAGATCACCTCGACCTCTTTCAGGCCGTTGGCTTCCAGGGTTGCGCCGGTGGAGACCAGATCGCAGATGGCATCGGCCAGACCCGCGCGGGGGGCCACTTCCACCGAGCCGCCCAGCATCACGCTCTTGAAGCCCAGGCCCTTCTCGTCGAAGAAGCGCTTGAGCAGACCGGGATAGGAGGTGGCGATGCGTTTGCCGGCCAGGCTCTCGGGTCCTGTGTAGTTGACATCGTCCGGCACCGCCAGAGAGAGGCGGCAGCCGCCGAAGTCGAGCTGCTTGAGGGTCTTCACCGCAAAGGGCTGCCCCTGGGCTGCGCGGATGAGCTGCACCTCTTCGAGAACGTTCTCGCCGATGATGCCAAGATCGACCACCCCTTCCATCACCAGACCCGGGATGTCGTCATCACGCACTCGCAGAATGTCGATGGGCATGTTCTCGACATGGGCGATGAGGCGCTGTTCCCGCAGGTTGATCTTGAGGCCGCAGCTCTTGAAGAGGGCCTGGGAATCCTGGCTCAGACGACCGGATTTTTGCATGGCGATGCGCAGACGTTGTGTTTCCATTGCTCGATTTCCTTCTAGTCAAAAACGAAAAAACCCTCGGAAGTATGTGCTTCCGAGGGTTCATGAATCTTGCGGTCCTTTTGGAAGTCACCAGTTAAGTGTCTTCCAGCAGTCAACCTCCTGAAAGACTATTCGGGATGATGATGGTGATGATGAGTCTTCAGGGTGGTGAACTTCATGATGTAATCAATCCTTTACAAATCAGATGCCGTTGTTGACGCCCGATTTAAACTACCTGCCTTGACAGAAAATGCAACCGAAAAATGTGATCAGGACGATTAAAGTTGAGAAAACGGTTTTCTGGTCGATAACTAGACAATGAGATGCCAAAGGAGGCGACATCATGCCCAGCCAGGACCTGTTATTTCCCATCCTGCCCCGCGCACCCTCGACACCGAGCCCGGATGACATCAAGCGGGAGGTGACCCAGATCAGCCAGAAACATCAGCTGCGCAAGATAGGCACCGACAATGGCGGCGGTGGCCAGCATCACCAGCAGAGAGAGCAGCCGCCAAAGCCTGATCAACCAGCGGTGCAGGATGATGATCACAAACCGGATCCGGACCACCGGATTGATCTCTTCGTCTGAACGCATTATCAGTCCCGCTTTTTCCGCGCTTTTGGCATAATGCCCGCTTTTGCAGCGGGACATGCCTTTGACCATCATCCAGACCCTGTTCAAGCCAGACGGCCCCCTGGCCCGCCATATCGACGGCTTCAAGGCCCGTGCCCCGCAACTGGAGATGGCCGAGGCGGTGTCGCGCGCCATCAAGCAAGGTGGCCGCTTGCTGGTGGAGGCTGGAACGGGCACTGGCAAAACCTATGCCTATCTGGTGCCTGCGCTGGAATCCGGCAAGCGGGTGGTGATCAGCACCGGGTCCAAGAATCTGCAAGAGCAGCTCTTCTATCGGGATCTGCCCACCATCACGGGGGCGCTTCACTACACCCCGCCGGTGGCACTGCTCAAGGGGCGCAGCAATTACCTCTGCATCGAGCGGATGAACCGGCTGTTGAGTGAATCCCATCTGCAAAAGCCCGAGATCCTGAGCGATCTCGTGAAGGTCAAATCCTGGTCGACCGCCACCGACAACGGCGATGTGGGGGATATCCCGGGGCTACAGGAGAACGCCGAGATCCTTGCCCACGTCACCAGCACCAACGACAACTGCCTGGGTCGCGACTGCCCCTATTACGATGATTGTCACCTGGTCATCGCCCGGCGCCGTGCCATGGACGCCCAGGTGGTGGTGATCAACCACCACCTCTTTTTCGCTGACATGGCGGTCAAAGACACCGGCTTTGGCGAGCTGGTGCCCGAGGCGCAGGTCTATGTATTCGACGAGGCGCACCAGCTGCCCGAGATCGCCAGCCACTACTTCGGCAAGTCCGTGGGCAGCCGCACCATCCAGGATTTGGCGCAGGATATCCAGCTCGCCTACCGGGCAGAGGCTCATGACATGGCCCAGCTTGGCAAGGCGGCGGACAGGCTCGCCATTGCCAGTCAGGATCTGCGCCTTGCCTTCGGCGTGGAGGGGGGGCGCGGCAACACCCGGGATCTGCTGAGACAATCCCTCTGGGCCCAGGCGCTGGCCCGCCTCAATGATGCCATCGGGCTCTGTTATGAAGTGCTGAAACTGGCGCTCGGGCGAGGGGAGCAGCTGGATCACTGTTTCGAGCGCATCAGCGAGCTGCGTACTCGCCTTGGGGAGGTGCTGGCGGTCAACCAGACCGGTTTCTCCTACTGGTATGACTGTTCGCGTCTGCACTTTACCCTCAACCTGACGCCGCTGTCGGTCGCCGAGCGCTTCGGTGTCGAGGTGCAGCGCCCCGAGGTGGCCTGGATCTTCACCTCGGCCACCTTGACGGTGGACAATCGCTTCGCCCACTTCGTCGCCGAGATGGGGCTGGCCGGCAGCGCCGAACTCATTCTCGACAGTCCGTTCGATTACGCCGAGCAGGCGCGCCTGTGCGTACCCCGTTTCTTGCCAGAGCCCAATGCCTTCGGGCGCGGGGAGCAGCTGGCGACCCTGATGATCCCCCTCATCAACAAGACGCCGGGGGGGTGCTTCTTCCTCTGCACCAGCCATCAGGTGATGCGCCAGGTGGCCGAGGTGCTGCGCCGGGAAATCGGCCGCACCGTCCTGCTGCAAGGGGAAGACAACAAGCAGCGGCTGCTCAAGACCTTCGTGGAGAACGGTCGGGCCGTGCTGGTGGCCACTAGCAGTTTCTGGGAGGGGATAGACGTGCGGGGGGCGGCATTGTCCTGTGTTATCATCGACAAGCTGCCCTTTGCGAGCCCGGACGATCCCCAGCTCAAGGCACGGGTGGAGGATTGCAAGCTCAAGGGGGGGGATCCCTTTGCCGAGCTGCAGTTGCCCAAGGCGGTGATTGCCCTCAAGCAGGGGGTGGGGCGGCTCATCCGTGATCGCAGTGATCACGGCGTACTGGTTATTTGTGATCCCCGGGTGGTCAACAAGCCCTATGGCGCCACCTTCATCAAGAGCCTGCCTGCCATTCCACGGACCCGGGAGCTGGCGACCCTGGGAGAATTTTTCGGACCACGGGAGTGAGTCCGCCGCGCCGGGGCTGATTGCCCCCGGCCATGCATGACGGCAGGCCTTGGCCATGCTGACGATTTAACTGACTGATGTGAAGAGAATAAAAAGAATGGATGAGTTGAAGATCCTGGCCGTGGATACCGCCACCGAAGCCTGCTCCGCAGCCCTCTTGGTGGGCGATACCCTCTTTTCCCGCTGGGAAGAGGCGCCCCGTGACCATACCCGCAAGATCCTGCCCATGGTTCAGGCTCTGTTGGATGAAGCCGGTCTATCGTTGGATGAGCTCGACGCCATCGCCTTCGGTCGTGGGCCTGGCTCCTTCACCGGGGTACGGATCGGGATCAGCGTGGCCCAGGGGCTCGCCTTTGGTGCCGGCGTGCCGATGATCGGTGTCTCCACCCTGGCGGCCATGGCCCAGGGGGCCCATAAGCTGGAAGGGGCCGAGCAGGTGCTTGCCGCCATCGATGCGCGCATGGACGAGGTCTATTTCGGCCACTACGCCCTGGTGGACGGAGTGATGACGCTGGTGGGCGAGGAGGTGGTGAGCGAGCCAGCCGCACTGGTGCAGGCCCGTGACAAGCTGACTGGCGCGGTGAGCTGCGTTGGCACCGGTTTTGAAACCTATGGCGAGACTCTGGGCGGCCTGGCAGATGTGCTGATGCCAAGCCAGGTGCGTTTCCCGGCGGCCGCCGACATGCTGCCTCTGGCACGCCAGGCCTGGTTTGCGGGTGAGGCGGTGCCGGTTGAGCAAGCCACCCCTGTCTATCTGCGTGACAAGGTGACCTGGAAGAAACTGCCGGGTCGCGAATAAACGGCAGCGGCTGCCCCGGGCTGCTTTGTCGGACGATGAAGGAGAGACGAATGAGAAAATCCGTGATCATGCTGGGATTGGTGGGGCTGCTGCTGGGCGGTTGCAGCACGGTGCCCAAAGAGCTTGCCTATGAGCCTGCGGATCAGCTGGTGGCCTATCAACCCGCTCTGCAGGGGATGGAAGGCAAGCCGGCCCGCTGGAGCGGTGTCATCTCGGCGGTCCACAACAAGGCGGATCAGAGTGTCATCGAGGTGGTCTATCTGCCCCTCAAGTCCAATGGGGTGCCGGAGCAGACCGAGCAGAGCCCCGGTCGTTTTCTCGCCATCATGCAGGGGTTTGTCGACCCGACCCTCTATGCCAAGGGTCGCAGCCTGACGGTGCTCGGCACCCTCGACAAGCCGGTGGACAGCCAGATTGGCGAGCACAAGTATCGCTTCTCGGTACTCAAGGTGACGGGGAGCAAGCTGTGGCCACCGGTGAAGGAGGTGGAGATCCGCTACATGGATCCCTACTTTTACGATCCTTTCTATGATCCCTTCTGGCCCAGACGGCCCCTGCGCCGCTGAGGAGCCCGGATGACGGCGACATTGCAGGAGCGCAGGCTGCGCCTGGCGGACGGGCGGCACATCGCCCTGCTGGACAATGGTCAGGAGGGCAGACCGCTGCTGGTGGCCCTCCATGGCTGGCTCGACAACGGTGCCAGCTTTTTGCCTCTGGCCCCCTGGCTGGGAGCGTTTCATCTGGTCTGCGTCGATCTGCCGGGCCATGGTCACTCCGATCACAAGTCGACTCCCTATGTCTTCGTGGACTGGCTGGATGATCTCTACCAGATCACCCAGGCCGCGGGCTGGCAGCGTTTCATCCTGCTTGGTCACTCCCTGGGGGCGCTGATTGCCTCTGCCTATGCCGGCGTTTTTCCCGAACAAATCGAGCGGCTCATTCTGCTGGAGGGGCTCGGCCCCTTGAGCCAGCCCGACGAGGAGGTACCGGGGCAGCTGCGCCGCGCCATCCTCAACCGCACTCGTACCCGTGAGCGTGCAACCAGTGGATTTGCCACCCTCGAGGAGGCGGTGGCTGCCCGCTGCAAGGTGGCAGACATCCCCCCGAGTGCGGCACGCCTTATCTGCGAGCGACAACTGGAGGCGCGGACAGGGCGCTGGTATTGGCGCAGTGATCCCCGTCTTCGCGATCTCTCGCCCCTGCGCATGAGCGAGGGGCAGGCCCAGGCCCTGATCCGGGCCATCGTCTGTCCGGTGCTCTTTATCCGGGGAGAGCAGGGCTTCCCCGGGTTCCTGGCACAGTGGCAGTTGCGGGAGGCGGCCTTTGGCCACATTGAACGGGTGACAGTGGCAGGAGGCCATCATTTTCATATGGAAAATTCATCAGAAACCGCCGTTTATATCGAAAACTTCGCTCAAATCCGGTAGGATCGGCGGCTTTGAATCATGTCAGGTTTGCTTTCTCCCTCACATTTCCCGTTGTTAATTCACTGTTAATTGATGTTGCCTTATGTAAATATGTGCGGCATTAGAGCATGAACTTAAAACAATTGATTGAAATGGATGTGACAGGGACGGAGGCAACACAGTGAGCGCACAGGTGCGAGTTATGCAGGAGAAGTTCGTGGAAAGAGTCTGGCTGAAGCGTTATCCAGAAGGGGTGCCCGCCGAGATCAATCCAGACCAATACGGCTCTCTGGTCGAGATGTTTGAAGAGTCGGTGAACCAGTTCGCCGATCAACCCGCCTTCGTCAACATGGGGCAGACCATTACCTACCGTCGGCTGGAGGAGCAGTCCCGAGCCTTCGCCGCCTACCTGCAAAACGAGCTCAAGCTCGGCAAGGGGGACAGGGTGGCCGTGATGATGCCTAACCTGCTGCAATACCCCATTGCGGTATTCGGCATCCTGCGGGCCGGCATGACGGTGGTGAACGTCAACCCCCTCTATACCCCGCGCGAGCTGGAGCATCAGTTGAAAGACTCCGGCGCCAAGGCCATCGTCATCGTCTCCAACTTTGCCCACACCCTGGAAAAAGTGGTGTATGACACCCCGGTCAAGCATGTGATCCTGACCCGGATGGGGGACAACCTGGGGCTGGCCAAGGGGACCCTGGTCAACTTCGTGGTCAAATACGTCAAGAAGCTGGTGCCCAAGTACAACCTGCCCCATGCCAGCACCATGCGCCAGGCCCTCGCCAAGGGGCGCTACCTGCAGTACATCAAACCCGAGATCAGCAACCAGGACATCGCCTTCCTGCAATACACCGGCGGGACCACCGGCCTCTCCAAGGGGGCCATGCTGACTCATCGCAACATGATCGCCAACGTCGAGCAGTGCCTCGGTGTCTATGGCCCCGTGCTGGAGCGCGGCAAGGAGTTTGTGGTCACGGCGCTGCCGCTCTATCACGTCTTCGCCCTGACGGTGAACTGCCTGCTGTTCATGCGTCTGGGGGGCTACAACCTGCTCATCAGCAACCCCCGCGACATCCCGGGTTTTGTCAAAGAGATCAAGAAGTATCCTTTCACCTGCATCACCGGGGTGAACACCCTGTTCAACGCCCTGGTCAACAACGACGAGTTCAAGGGCATGGATTTTGCCAAGCTCAAGCTCACCATCGGTGGCGGCATGGCGGTGCAACGGGCGGTGGCCGAGCAGTGGAAGGGGCTGACCGGCACCCCGCTGCTGGAGGGCTATGGCCTGACCGAGTGCTCGCCCCTGGTGAGCGTCTGCCCCTATGATCTGGTGGATTACAACGGCTCCATCGGTCTGCCGGTCTGTTCCACCGAGATCCGTCTGGTGGATGACGAGGGGAACCAGGTCACCGAACGGGGTGCCCCCGGCGAGATGCAGGTGCGCGGTCCTCAGGTGATGACCGGCTACTGGCAGCGCCCGGAGGCGACCGCCGAGGTGATGCAGGATGGCTGGCTCTGCACCGGCGACATCGCGGTATGCGACGAGCAGGGTTTCTTCAAGATTGTCGATCGCAAGAAGGACATGATCCTGGTCTCCGGCTTCAACGTCTACCCGAACGAGATAGAAGACGTGGTGGCCCTGCATCCCAAGGTGCTGGAGGTGGCCGCCGTCGGCGTACCCAACCCGGTGTCCGGCGAGCAGGTGAAGATCTTCGTGGTCAAGAAAGATGCAAAGCTGGCGGAAGAGGAGATAATTGCCCACTGCCGCAAACATCTGACTGCCTATAAGGTGCCGAAACTGGTAGAATTTCGCGACGAACTTCCCAAGACCAACGTGGGCAAGATCCTGCGCCGCGTGCTGCGCGACGAGGAGATTGCCAAGCAGTAACCGGCATGCACTGCTTTGCAGTCCAGCGCTGTCGTTATGCAAAACCGTGGGACATCCACGGTTTTTTCTTTCTGGATCCGACCAACGTGCAGGCAACGATGCAATATCAACTCATTTCACAGCAAGCCGAACTGGATCAGTATCTCGCTTCTCTGGCCGACGTTCCCCTGGCCATCGATACCGAATTCGTTCGCACCCGTACCTACTATCCCCAGCTCGGTCTGTTCCAGATCTACGATGGCAAGCAGCTTGCCCTGCTCGATCCCCTGACCCTGGATCTCTCCGGTTTGTGGCAGCGCCTCGGTCGGGCCGGACAGATTGCCATCCTGCACGCCTCCGGTGAGGATCTGGAACTCATCCAGCATCAGGCGGGTCACCTGCCCAACCAGATGCACGATACCCAGCTGGCGGCAGCCTTCCTGGGCCATGGCGTGTCGGTGGGGTTTGGCGCCCTGGTCAACGAATTCCTCGGGGTCGAGCTTGAGAAGGATCAGGCCCGTACCGACTGGCTGGCGCGCCCCCTTACCCCTCGTCAGCTGGAATATGCCGCGGCGGATGTCTTCTACCTCATGCCCCTCTACGAGAAGGTGATGGCCAGACTGCGCGAGAGCGGCAAGTTCCCCTGGTTCGAGCAGGAGTGCCAGAACCACTCCGCCCGCAAGACCCAGGGCAGCGATCCCCGTCAGGCCTACCTCGAGATAGTCAACGCCTGGCAACTGGGTCGCCGTGAGCTGGCCATCCTGCGCGAGCTGGCCGCCTGGCGCCAGCAGGAAGCGGTACGCCGGGATCTCGCCCTCAACTTCGTGGTGAAAGAGCTGCACCTGTTCAAGGTGGCGGAGCGTCGTCCCGCTTCCCTTCGGGAGCTCAACGAGCTGGGCCTCTCGCCCATCGAGATCAAGATCCACGGCAAGCGGATGCTGGACATCGTCGCCGCCGCCCAGCAGAGCGACCCTGCGAGCTGGCCCGATCCCATCCGCCGTCTGGTGGACTTCCCCCAGTACAAGGCCGAGCTCAAGCGCATCAAGGCCATGGTGGAGGAGAAGGCCAAGGCCAGCAACATTCCGCCGGAGCTGGTGGCGAGCAAGAAGATCATCCACCAGTACTTCACCTGGAGCTGGCGCATGAGTGCCGAGGAGCGGGCCAGGGCGGACAAGCCCATGCTGCTGCAAGGGTGGCGTCATGAGCTGGTAGGCCACCTGCTGGCCCAGTGACGAGTACGCAGTACGAGAAGGGGAGTCCATGACTCCCTTTTTTCATGCCTGTGCGGCTGCCCCGGGGGTTGCCGGGATCGTCGCACCAGGGGGTTGGTCATGATGGGAAGCGAGAAGGGGTGGAGGAGGAAAATGGCGGGCACAAAGGGTGCCCCCATCAGAGTTCGTGAGCGTGGAATCCCTTGCGGTAGCGGGCCTCGCAGCGCGGGCAGCGTTGCAGGGTCGGATCCTGTTCCAGCTGTTCAGGGAGCAGCGGCTCCTCACAATCGGAGCAGAAGCCATAGAGCCCCAGATCCATCTGGCAGAGCGCCGCGTCGAGCCGCTTGAGGCGTGCCACGCTGTGTTCCACCCCGGGCAGATCGAGACGGCTTGTCAGATCAACCAGTTGATCCCGCTCGCAGCGCTCCACCTTCTGTGCCCAGTCATCTTGTCGACAGGCATTGAGCTGACGGATCAGCTCCTCTCTTGTTTGCGCCCAGTCGGTCAGAAGGCGCTGATGCCATTCGGCCAACCGGGCTTGCGTCACTTCACACACAGCAGCCCCCAAAAACGAGTGATAAAACTCGGCCAGTATAGGGAAACCCGCGGTTTATCAAGATGACATGAGTCAAGTTAACCGTGCTTTGACGGGTTTTTCCGGCAGGTGCTGCGGCTTGCCGGTGATGACGTAGAGCACCCCCGCCACCAGACAGACGACACCCACCAGGGTACTCATGGGGGGCATGATCCCGCGCAGCATAAAGGCGTACAAGAGCCCCGCCAGAGTCTCGAACACGATGAGCGGCCCGACCAGCACGGTCGGCAGGCGCTGGCTCGCCTCGTTCCAGCACAGGGTGCCGAGCCAGGAGCAGAAGAGCCCCACTGCCCCCATCAGCAGCACGAAGCGCAGGGGCGTCGGCCCGAAGGGCAGGGGAAAGTCCGGTGCGCTCAGGGCAAGATGGCCGAGGCTGCCGAGATAGGCAATGAGCGCCACCGGCAGGGTCACCAGCCCCTGGGCGGTGGCCCAGACGGCCGGACTGCGGCCCGGGTGCTCGCGCAGCCAGCGGGCGTTGCGCAGGGGATACCAAGTCCAGCACAGCACGGCGCCCACCGCCAGGGCGAGCCCAAGCAGTTGTTCGGTGCGCGCCTCGGTGTGCCAGGTCAGCTCGGCGCTGTTGACCAGATAAAGGCCGGCCCCCATCAGCACCAGGGACGGGTAGAGCCGGGTGCGGGAGAGGCGACCGTCCCGTGCGCCATAGAGGCGGTTGGCGGCCAGGGCCGTCACCACCGGCAGGGTGCCGATAAACATGGCCGCCAGGGGCGAGCCGATGCGCAAGATGGCCCCCGACAGGCAGAAGTAGTAGAGGAGGTTCCCCACCAGAGTGAGGGTGAGGGCCTCTCGCCAGTCGCTGGCCGAGAGGGCCGCCAGGTGTTTGCGGGCCTGCCAGGCGAGCGGCAGTACGATGAGGCCGAAGGCGAGGTAGCGGCCGCTCGCGAGCAGGGCGGGGGGATAGCCGTCTACCAAGAGGGGGGCGACGAAGATGAGCCCCCACATCAGGCCGGCCAGCAGGGCAAACAGGACTCCGATCAACATGTTTCATATCCGGTAAAGAAGAAGGAGGCCAGCCTAGCAGGGGGGAAGGGGGGCGTATTGAACCAGATTGCGCTTTAGCGGCCAGCCTGCACCTGTTTCTGGTAGCGGACCGGGGTGGTGCCATAGCGGCGCAGGAAGGCCCGGTTGAGGTGGGACTGATCGGCCAGACCACAGGCGGCGGCCACCTCGGCAGCGGGCAGGCCGGCAGCCAGCCACCCCTTGGCGCGCTGCAGGCGGATGGCCATCAACATCTGCTGGGGGGTGACGTGAAAGCGGGCCTTGAAGCTGCGCTGGAAGTGGTAGGGGCTGAGGTTCACTGCACCGGCCAGCTCGGCCAGGGTCATGGGGCGGGCGAAACAGGCCTGCATATAGTCGATGGCGCGGCCCAGAGGGTGGGTCGCTTCGCGCGGGGCAGCCAGGGCCCGGGCATGGGGGCGCAGGGTCTCGCACACCCTTAGCAGCAGGCCGTCGGCGGCGAGCTCGCTGTCACAGTGCCAGAGGGCATCCAGGGCCGCTTGCAGGACGGGGGCAGTGCGCGGATCGCTTCGCACGGCATCGGTGAAATGCCAGTCGCGCTCGCCGCTGATGGCCTCGAGCCGATCGGCGGGCAGGTAGAGCATGCGATAGCGCCACCCTTGCTCGCAGGCTGACTCGCCCGTGTGCAGCTCATCGGGGTTCATCAGCACCAGGCTGCCGGGACCGGCCAGGAGCTGGCTGCCGCGATAGCGAAAGCGCTCGGCACCGCACTCGATGACACCGAGGCCAAACCCCTCGTGACTATGGGGATCGAAGATGTGGTGCTGGATGTGGGCGCGATAGAGCTCGGTCGCAGGCTGCCCCGGCAGGGAGCGAAAATCGGCCCTGTCGTGCTGATGGGTAAAGTTGACCGGTACTCCCTGCATCCTGACCTCCTGTCAATGAGCCTTCATCATAGGGCGCCGCGGGGTGGCGGCCAAGTCTAGGCCTGTGAGGCGCACTCGCACTCGCGCTCGAGGGCGGAGCGGATCTCCTCTGCGGTCTTGATGGTGCGGATGCGACGAAACAGCTCGTCGGCCTGGGGGTATTCCCGCACTATGTAGGAGAACCACTGCTTGATGCGGCTCGGGTAGTAGTCGGCCTTGTCGCTCGCCAGATCCTGCTCGGTATAGGTCACCATCAATTGCAGTACCTCGGCCCAGCTCATGTGGGCACACCCCGTCTTCATCACGTTGGCGAGGTTGGGGAGGGAAATTGCGCCCCGGCCAACCATGAGGGCATCGCAACCGGACACCCGGGCACAGGTCAGGGCATCGGCATGGTTCCAGATCTCGCCGTTGGCGGTGACGGGGATGGGCAGGGCGCGGCGGATGGCGTCCACGTACTCCCAGTGGGCCGGCGCCTTGTAGCCTTCGCGCTTGGTGCGGGCATGCACCGCCAGCTCGTTGGCGCCCCCCTGATAGACGGCCTGGGCGTTGTCCAGATAGAGATCCTTGTCATCGTATCCCAGGCGGATCTTGGCGCTCACCGGCAGGTGGGCAGGCACGGCCTCCCGCACCGCCTTGACGATGCGATAGACGGTCTCGGGCTCCTTGAGCAGCACGGCGCCCCCCTTGCTCTTGTTGACCGTGGGGGCAGGGCAGCCGAAGTTGAGGTCGACCCCGGGAGAGCCGAGCTCGATGGCCCGGATGGCATTTTCTGCCAGCCACTCCGGATGTTGTCCCAGCAGTTGCACTCGTACCGGGGTCCCTGCGCGGGTCTTGCCATCCTGTTTCAGCTCGGGGCAGAGGCGATGGAAGACCTTGGCGGGCAGCAGTTGATCGACCACCCGGATGAATTCACTGACGCAGAGGTCGTAATCATTGACGGAGGTGAGGACCTCCCGCATCAGGTGATCCAGCACCCCCTGCATGGGGGCCAAAATAACGCGCATAGCTGCTTCCGAAGACAAGGGGAGAAAAAAGAGCGCAGATTGTAGTGGCAATGGCCGGGATTGTCAGCCGTCAGCCCACTCGATGGCCCCCATCGACGGCCGCAGACTGGGCCAGGCTGTCAGCTTCCGGGCCAACTCTGTTAGGCTAAAGGCAGTGATACATGCAGAGGAGTACCCATGAAACGCTGGTGTCTGATGGCCCTGGGCTGGCTTGCCTTCGCCACCGGGATAGTCGGGATAGTCCTGCCCCTGCTGCCGACCACCCCCTTCATGTTGCTGGCGGCGGCGCTGTTTGCGCGCTCCTCCCCCCGCTTTCATGGCTGGTTGCTGGCGCATCCCTGGTTTGGCCCCCCCATCCTCGACTGGCAGCAGTATCGCGGCATTCGCCGTCACGCGAGACGCCGCGCCATCATCTTCATCCTGATCTCGTTCTCGGTATCGCTGCTGGTGGTGCCGTTGCCCTGGGTGAGGTGGCTGCTGGTTGTCATAATGGTGATCCTGCTCACCTGGTTGATGCGTCTGCCGGTGCTGGAGCCGGTTGCAATGAAGAAGTGAAATCCCTAAGCTATCGCGGCAATAATGCTATGGAGTCGGCTCGTCATTTTTGCGTGACGGGCCTTTTTATTGCCCCCAGGCGGAGACCCCGTGCGCCGCCATGGCAGGGCTCAAAAAATAAGCGGTCAAATAATGAATCCGGAAACCCTGAAGTTTATCGAAGCGAGCATCAAGACCATTCCCGACTATCCGAAGCCGGGCATTCTGTTTCGCGACATCACCAGCCTGATCGAGAATGCCGAGGCCTTCAAGGCCACCATCGATCTGCTGGCCGATCATTACCGTGATCAAGGCATCACCAAGATTGTCGGCACCGAGGCCCGTGGCTTCATCTTCGGCGCCCCGGTTGCCTACGCCATGGGGCTGGGGTTCGTGCCGGTGCGCAAGCCGGGCAAGCTGCCCCGCGCCGTCATCGAGGAGTCCTACGCACTGGAGTACGGCACCGACACCCTGCAACTGCACACCGATGCCATCGTGCCCGGTGACAAGGTGCTGGTGGTGGACGATCTGCTGGCCACCGGCGGCACCGTCGATGCCACCGTCAAGCTCATCCGCCGCGCCGGCGGTGAGGTAGCGGATGCTGCCTTCATCATCTCCCTGCCGTCCCTGGGCGGTGATGCCCGCCTGACCGCCGCCGGCGTCAAGGTGGTCTCTCTGGTGGAACTCGCGGGGGCGTAAATCGCCCCTTCGCGCGGCAGGCCTCGTCACCCTGCTTTCTGCCGCAAACCGGTGCCTGAACGGGCACCGGTTTGAAATTCAAGCGATCCCTCCCAAGGCGGCGCATCCCCCATACAGCCAGCCCTCCATTTGTGTTAGCATCCAGCCTCAATGCCTCGTTTCCCAGCATCGAGATCTATGAGCTATCAGGTTTTGGCGCGCAAATGGCGCCCCCATACGTTTGAACAAGTGGTCGGCCAGCAACATGTGCTGACTGCCCTGACCAATGCCCTGGATCAGGGACGGCTTCACCATGCCTACCTGCTGAGCGGGACCCGCGGGGTGGGCAAGACCACCATCGCCCGCATTCTGGCCAAGAGTCTCAACTGCGAGCAGGGGATCAGCAGCCATCCGTGCGGTGTGTGCGATACCTGCCGCGAGATCGATCAGGGCAATTTCGTCGATCTGCTGGAAATCGATGCGGCGTCCCGCACCAAGGTGGAAGACACCCGCGAACTGCTCGACAACGTGCAGTACCGTCCGGCCCGTGGTCGTTTCAAGGTGTACCTCATCGATGAAGTGCACATGCTGTCGCGCCACAGCTTCAATGCGCTGCTCAAAACCCTGGAAGAGCCGCCCCCCTATGTGAAATTCCTGCTGGCCACCACGGATCCGCAGAAGCTCCCCATCACCATCCTCTCGCGCTGCCTACAGTTTCATCTCAAGAGTCTGGATCAGACCCAGATTGCCAGGCAGCTCGAATGGGTACTGGACCAGGAGGGTCAACCCTTCGAGCCTCGCGCCCTGCTGGCCCTGGCCAAGGCGGCCGACGGCAGCATGCGCGATGCCCTGAGCCTCACCGATCAGGCGTTGGCCCACGGCAACGGCAGCGTGCGCCTGGAGAGCGTGCTCGCCATGCTGGGGACCCTCGATCATCACCACCTGCATCAGTTGCTGGAGGCGGTGCTGCGCCAGGATGCCCCGGCCACCATGGCCAAGATCACCGAGATTGCTACCCTGGGGCCGGATTTCGACCAGCTTCACGCCGAGCTGGAAGCCTTGCTCCATCGGGTGGCCATGGCGCAACTGCTGCCTGCGAGCGTGCAGGAGCAGGGGGCGGATGCCGATGCCTTGCTGCAGCTAGCCGGAGCCATGAGCCCGGAAGAGGTGCAGCTCTGCTATCAAATCGTGCTGGGGGGGCGCAAGGATCTGCCCTGGGCCCCTGACGGACGCACCGCACTGGAAATGACCTGTCTGCGGATGCTGGCCTTCTCTCCCCGGCGCGAGGTGGTCCATCCCGCCAACCTGGCGGCCCAGCCTCTCATGACAGGGCACACCGGCGTGATGGCGGCTGCGAGGGAAAACGCGCCGCTCCTGCCGGGAAAGCCTCAGGGGGCTGAGCCGGCCCCGGCTGCCAGCGCAGCACCACAGGCTCCCGCCGCGCCAGCATCGGTCCTTGAGGCCGAGCACGTCGCCCCCGCACTCAAGGCGGAGGAGGGCGCAGTGCTGGATCCGCTCTTTGCCGAGCAGGATGAGCTGCTGCGCGAGGCCGAACGGATGGGCTACGAGGCCGCGGTGCCCACCAGTCCGCCTGCAGAGCCAGCCTCTGCGCCGTTGGCGGCGGATGACACCGGGCAGACGCAGCAGGTTGAGGTCCAAGGGGAAGACGTCGCCATCTCTTCGACCTCCAGCATGCAGAGCCTGCTTGGCAAGCGCAATCTGCTGCGAAGCCGCCTGCGTGGCGAGCAGAGTGCAAACGCCGCGCCTGCCCGGGTCACTCCCGTCAAACCGGTGGCCGCGACCAAACCGGCCCCTGCGATGCCTGCCGTCGCAACTTCACCCCAGACCGAGGTGCAACCAGCGGCGCGGCCCGAGATGCCGGGGCAGGGACCTGCCTTGCAAACAGGGTATGACGACCTGCCTCCTCTGGATGCCTATGAAGAGGGGGCCAGTGACTACGAAGAGTATCTGAATCAGGGGTTTGACGAGGGGTTTGCCAGTGCCCCGTTGCCCACGCGGGCAGTGACTTCCGCCCAGCCAGCTCCCGCCACCATGGCACCTCCTTCGCAGGAGGATCTGCCGCCCTGGGATCTGGGCGCTGACGCCGGCAGCGCGGATGCGGCGGCACCTGTGGTTGCCGCTATGGTGCCTGCCGCGCCTCCAGTGGCTGCCAGCGAGCCTCAGCCCGCCATTGCGTTGATGGAGACCATCGACTGGGATGCGCTGGAGAGCGACGCCCAGCCCGAGGAGGAGGGGGAGGTCGCCCGTCTGATCCCCTCGTCCTTGCTGGTCAATTGCGGGGACGCCTGGGCCGAGCTCATCGCCCGCACCGGGGTGGGGGGTCGGCTGCGTCAACTGGCCATCAACGCGGTGATGACCCGGGACGGCAAACGGGTCTCCCTGATGCTCAAACCCGAGCAGCGCCATCTGGTGAGCGACAAGGCCCGCGCCGATCTGGCCGAGCTCATCGGTCCCGAGCTGGGCGGCCCGGTTCACATCGATGTGACCCTGGGCTCGGATCCCGCGCGGGAGACGCCGCTCGAGATAGAGCATCGTCTCTATCTCGGGGTGCGTGAACAGGTGAGCCGGGATCTGGCGGCGGATCCCAACGTACAATTCTTGCAGCAGCGTTTCGGCGCCGTGCTCCATCCCGAGAGCATTGAACCACTGAGTCGCTGAATTGCGGTGAAAAAACCGTGCCGGGGTTTGTCCCCGGTTGAAAAGACTTTTGGCTGCCCCCACTTAGGGTAGATGAACCCACAGCCCGGCGCTGGATGCCGGATTTCAAGACGAGAGACGATCTATGTTTGGTAAAGGTGGAATGGGTAACCTGATGAAACAGGCCCAACAGATGCAAGAGCGCATGCAGAAGATGCAAGAGCAGCTGGCCCAGATGGAAGTGGTCGGCGAGGCGGGCGCAGGCATGGTCAAGGTGACCATGGCCGGCAGCCACAGCGTGCGTCGTATCGAGATCGATCCCAGCCTGATGGAAGATGACAAGGAGATGCTGGAAGATCTGGTCGCCGCCGCCGTCAATGACGCCGTGCGCCGCGTGGAAGAGCAGAACAAGGCCAAGATGGGCGAGCTGACCGGCGGTATGCAACTGCCCCCGGGCTTCAAGATGCCCTTCTGAGGATACTGCCCGTATCTGTTTCCCCTCCTCTGAGAAGGGGAAAAATGAAAAGGCCAGAGCCAAGCTCTGGCCTTTTGCATGTCGGCACACCCGGGAACGGCCATGAACAGATCATGGCGGGAGCTGCGTACTTGCCTGCCCCAGGGGGGAGAAGCCCTCGACCAGATGATCGATGAGGGCGCGGATGGCAGGCAGCAGACCGCGGCGTGAGGGGAAGACCGCGTGGATCACCTCCTGGCGCGGTGCCCAGTCGGGGAGCAGACGCACCAGCCGGCCATCGGCCAGGGGCTCATTCATCATCATGGTGGGCAGTTGCACGACCCCGAGCCCGTCGATCGCCCCCTGACGCAATGTCTGCATGTCGGTGGTGGCAAAGCGGGGGCTGTGGTGCTGTTTGACTCTGGCATCATCGGGGCCCAGCAGGGTCCAGTGATGGCCTTCCAGGCTGGCGCCGTGACCGAGGCTCGGCCATGACAGCAGATCTGCGGGGGCCCGGGGCATGCCGAGTGACGCGACAAGGGCCGGACTTGCCACCAGACACTGGGTCGCATAACCCAGCACCCGCATGGCGAGATCGCTGTCCTCCAGGGGCAGTGGTCGCACCCTGAGCGCCATGTCCAACCCCTCCGCGACCAGATCCACCGCCCGGTTGACCCCGACGAGCTGCACCTTGACGCTGGGATGGGCCAGGGCGAAAGAGACCAGCATCCTCCCTACGTGGGCGTGCAGCAGATCGATGGGGCAGGCGATGCGCACCAGACCGCAAGGCTCGCTCTGGGTCGCGGCGATGAGATCCTGCGCCGCATCGGCTTCCACCAGCATGGCCCGGCAACGGGTGTAATAAGCCTGCCCGAGTTCGGTGACGGTGAAGCTGCGGGTGGAACGCTGGATAAGACGCACCCCGAGTCGCTCCTCCAGCATGGCGATGCGGCGGCTGAGCCTGGATTTGGGCATGCCGAGGGCCCTGCCGGCCTGGGCAAAGCCCCCGTGATCCACCACCTGGACATAGAAATAGAGGTCGTTGAGATCCTGTTGCATGGGGTTATCGTTCACAAAATAGGACGCTGATGGCCAATTTTACGTCTACCGGACGCAGCGTTCCAGACTCACAATGCGAGCCACGACACATCCCGTGACGATCACCCAGGAGAGCATCATGAAAAGAGTCATCGGTATTTACAGCGCCCCTCGACAACACTGGGTCGGTGACGGATTCCCGGTTCGCTCGCTGTTCTCGTATCAGACCCATGGCCGCGCCTTGAGCCCCTTCCTGCTGCTGGACAGGGCTGGCCCGGCACATTTCGAGCCCGCCGATCATGCCAGGGGCGTGGGGGAACACCCGCACCGTGGTTTTGAGACGGTCACCATCGTCTATGAAGGGGAGGTCGCCCATCGCGACTCGACCGGCCAGGGGGGGATCATCGGTCCGGGAGACGTGCAGTGGATGACGGCCGCCGCCGGCATCATGCACGACGAATTCCACTCCCAGGGGTTCACCCGTCGTGGTGGTACCCTCGACATGGTGCAGCTCTGGGTCAACCTGCCCGCCAAACACAAGATGTCGACGCCCGGTTATCAGGGCATCACCAGCGACAGCATCCCGCAACTGAGCCTCAAGGAGGGCGATGTGCGGGTACGCATCATCGCCGGGAACGATGCCGGGTTGCAACAAGGCGAGGTAGTGGGGCCAGCCCGCACCTTCTCGCCCATGAACATCTGGGATCTGCGGCTCAAAGGCGGGGCCAGCGTGGTGCTGCCAGCGGTAGCGGGATGGAACAGCGCCTTGGTGGTGCTCAAGGGCTCTCTCATTATCAACGGTCAGGAGCGCGCGGGCGAAGCACAACTGGTGCTGCTCGATCCCAACGGGGAGGAGTTCATGCTGGAGGCGGAGGGCGAGGCCAGCTTGTTGCTGCTGAGTGGCGAGCCCATCGATGAACCCATCGTGGGTTATGGCCCCTTTGTCATGAACAGCGAGGCAGAGATCCATCAGGCGATAGATGATTTCAACAGCGGCCGGTTCGCCGTCATCGCCCCCTGAGACAATCCCGATAAAAACAAAGCGCCTGATGGCGCTTTGTTTTTTTATGAGCCCTGGTCAACCGAGCCAGCCGAGGGCCAGCGCCAGCCTGCCGCACAAGGCAGCCAGCAGGATGCCAAGCAGGGTGCGCAGCAGCCAGATCACCACCAGCTGTCCCACGCTCACCGGGATCCGGGTGGCCAGAATGCAGGGGATGGAGGCAGAGAAGAAGAGCACCGAGCTGACCGAAACCACGGCCGCGACATAGCGCACCAGCAGGTCGGCATCCTTGAGCAGGATGGCGGGCAGGAACATCTCGGCCAGACCGGCCGAGAGGGCCTTGGCGGTGGCGAGCGGCTCGCCGAGATCCAGCAGCCAGGTCAGTGGCCAGAGCAGCCAGCCCAGCAGATCGAACAGGGGAGTGTGCTTTGCCAGCAGCAGGCCCAGCAGACCGACGGACAGTATGGTGGGCACCACGGCAGCGGCCATGTGAAGACCGTCCCTGAGGTTGTCCTTCAATTGCCGCAGCAGGGGATCTGCCTGGTGGGACTGGGTCAGGCCGCAGGTGAGGGCCGCCTGCCAGCGGCTCATGCCAGCCGGTAGCGGCTCGTCGGTCTCCCCATGGTGAGCCAGGCGACTGATGGGAGGAACACGCGCCAGGATGGCGGTGATGACGAAAGTGATCACCAGGGTGGACCAGAAGTAGAAGTTCCAGTGTCCCATCAGGTTGAGGGTCTTGGCCACGATGATCATGAAGGCGGCCGAGACGGTGGAGAAGCCGGTGGCGATGATGACGGCTTCTCGCACCGTGTACTTGCCCGCGAGGAAGACCCGGTTGGTGATGAGCAGGCCCACCGAGTAGCTGCCGACGAAAGAGGCGACCGCATCGATGGCGGAGTGACCCGGCGTGCGCCACAGGGGGCGCATCACGGGTTGCATCAGCACCCCGATGAATTCCAGCAGGCCGAAACCGAGCAGGAAGGTCAGGGCCATGGCGCCGATAGGCACGATGAGACCCACAGACATGGCCAGCTTATCGAACAGGAAGGGGAGGCGATCCGGGGTCATCAACCAGGCAGGGCCCCAGTCTGTGACATACAAAATGGCCAGGGCCAGCCCGAGCAGCTTGAACAGGCTCAATACCCTGTCGATGGGACGGGCGCGCCAGCGGCCATCCAGCAAGGGGGTGATGGCGCCATAGGCGATGAGCAAGAGAATGAGGGTCAGGGCAAGGGGGCGCTGGGCAATCAGAAAGCCGGCCAGGTGATCCACCACTATGGTGCTGCGCCCGCCAAGCTCGAAGGGAACAAAAAAGATGGCGATGCCAAGCAGGCTGGCCAGCAGCAGCTTGATGCCGGCCCCTGATCCTGCCGGTGCAGTGAGCGTGTGTTCAGGTTCCATTTTCTCTCCTTGTGATCCGCATGGTTCAATTCCATTGAGCGGATGATTTGTATATACAATATCGTCCGGCGCTCAAAATGGAAACACCAAAGTCACCAAAATGCAACATGTGAATCGATGTGGATGCAGATGACCCCAAGGTTGAAAAGCGTGATCTTGGGGGGAAGAGGGGCCGGGACGGCGAGTGGGTGGTGAGGCATCAAGAGGCAAAACAGGGAGGAAAGCGACCAGCGCCAGGAAAAACATGAGCGGCTATTTACCCTTTCTGGTCATATTCATTCATGGGCCTATATTCATGACTATTTATGAATAAATCATAAACCCTTTGTTCATTTGACTACTTTTCGGCTATCCCATTGCAGAGTAAGATGCCTCTTCAATAAAAATAAGAATTAGGAGTTCGGGTGTGAAGGCATTAGAGAAAGAAAGGATATCGCCCTATATCAGCCAGTTATACGAGTGCGGTATTAATGATTCTGACATTAAGCTCGTCGTGGACCAATTTCGCGCCGACGTTTCCTGCAGTTCATCCCTGTTTTTATTGCGGGATGATGACAAGAGCGACGGAATAAAGCTTTTTTCCAGCGGTCTGACCGAGGCCCAGCAGCAGTTTTACCTGCAACATCATCGCCAGGATGTGTGGTTCAACCATTACCTGGATAAAGGGTGCAAGGGGATCGTCAGCGCCAACAGCATTTCAAGCTCGGTGGGCCTGCTGGCAAGTTTCGGCGCCCAATTCGCCGCCGGCGGCGTCTGCCAGGTCAAAGGGCGTGGGCTGAGCAGCCTGTGCAGTTACCGTGGTGCAGCGCAAGATGATTTCAGCAGTCGCGACCTCACCTCGCTCTCGGAAATCTATTCCGGACTGGCGGCCTGGAGCCACCATTATTGGAACTTGCTGGCCCTGGAAACCCAGAACTATCAGTTGCAACAGCTGGTGAAAAACCATAATAAGCCCAGCGCCATCATAGACGACAAGGGGCATATTCATTATTCCAATGTGGCCTTCAACCGTATCGCCGATGAAAATGTGGAATTGCGGGCCATCAATGGCATTTTCTCTTTGCAGAATAAGGAGCAGCAACGTCAGCTCAAGGAGATCCTCAATGGCTTTGCCTATTTGCTGCCCGGCGCCAGCGCCTATATGTCCATTCCCCGTCAGCCTAACCTGCGCCCGCTGCTGGTCCAATGCACCCTGATGAGCGGACTCAGCCGCTTTGAACGCTATGTGGAAGTGGTGCTGCGTGACCCCGAGCACGCCTTCAACCCCGACATCGAAGCGCTGGCCAGCCTCTATCCCCTCACGATTGGTGAGAAGGAGCTGCTGGTACTGATGAGCAAGGGTTACAGCAGCAACGACATCGCGGAGCTGCGCGGTGTCAAGGTGGAAACCGTGCGCTCCACCCTGAAAGGGGTGTTCAAGAAGACCGACTGCCACAGCCAGAACGAGCTCTTGCTCTTGCTGCAATCCATCTCCTGATCCATGCGGACTATGCTTGGAGTGAGCCGGACATAGTGCCCGGCTCTTGCCTCCCCTCGGGAGGCTCGTTGGGGGAAAGCGTCATGGAATCACTCAAGGCAAAGGACTACATGCAGACCAAGCCCATCACCTTCAGCGCAGAGATGATGGTACAGGCGGCGGTGGAAAAATTTCTCAACAGTCATCAGTTGGGCGGCCCCGTAGTGGACAGCCAGGGACATCTGATTGGCTGGGTCTCCGAGCAGGATTGCATCGCCGTCATGCTCAAGGAGGCCTACCACTGTGAACAGGTGGCCCAGGTCAGGGATGTGATGCGCAAGGAGGTGCTGGCAGTCGGCCCCGACACCAGCATCCTGGATCTGGCGGAGATGATGATGGGTCAAAAGCCCAAGATCTATCCTGTGGTGGAGGAGGGGCGCCTGCTCGGGGTCATCAACCGCCACAATGTGATGCAGGCCATCCACGCCCAGCTTGGCACCTGTTTCGTGCATCAGGCCAGAGTCTGAACGGTGTTGTCTGGTTGTTTTCAAAGAGCAGGCTCCGGCCTGCTCTTTTCATCCGTGACGGTCATGACGCCTCCGGCTTGATGTGCTGGCGCGGCGCTTTAAGGCTTGCACCGCCCAGCCTCGCTCTTTAGGATCTCCCCCAGCTATCGATATGGCCCTTGATGGGCACTCTTTTAAGGAATTCGTACCTTGTCTCTCTCTATCGAGGCGCTGCGCCGCCGTCTTACCGCCTGCATGAATCTCGACGCCCGCCGTCTCTCCAGTCGACTGCACGGGGTCAAGAAGCTGCCGGAAGCCAAGCAGGCTGCCGTGCTCGAGACCATCGCCGCTGACCTGGATGTGGCACAGGCGCGCTACCAGTCCCGTCTGGCGGGCGTGCCCAAGGTCACCTATCCGGACAATCTGCCAGTCAGCCAGAAGCAGGGGGAGATCGCCAAAGCCATTCAAGAGCATCAAGTGGTGATCATCGCCGGCGAAACCGGTTCGGGCAAAACCACCCAGATCCCCAAGATCTGTCTGGCGCTCGGGCGTGGGATCAAGGGCTTTATCGGCCACACCCAGCCGCGCCGTCTGGCGGCCCGTACCGTCGCAGCCCGCATCGCCGAGGAGATGGAGTCCGAACTCGGCCACTACGTGGGTTACAAGGTGCGCTTTACCGATCAGGTGAGCGAGCAGACCCACATCAAGCTGATGACCGACGGTATCCTGCTGGCCGAGATCCAGAACGACCGGATGCTCACCCAGTACGACACCATCATCATCGATGAGGCCCACGAGCGCAGCCTCAACATCGACTTCATCCTGGGCTATCTCAAGCAACTGCTGCCCAAACGCCCCGATCTCAAGGTGATCATCACCTCGGCCACTATCGACCCGCAACGTTTCTCCCGCCATTTCAACAAGGCGCCGGTGATCGAGGTCTCTGGCCGCACCTACCCGGTGGAGGTGCGCTACCGCCCTCTCGTCAGTGATAAAAGCGAAGGGCTGGAAGAGCGTGACGAGCTGCAGGGGATCTTCGATGCGGTGGAAGAGCTGGCACGCGAAGGGCTCGGGGACATCCTCATCTTCATGAACGGCGAGCGGGAGATCCGCGATACCGCCGATGCTCTGCGCAAGCTCAACCTGCGCGATACCGAAGTACTGCCGCTCTACGCCCGCCTCTCCAATGCCGAGCAGAACAAGGTGTTCCAGCAACATGCCGGGCGGCGCATCGTGCTCGCCACCAACGTGGCGGAGACCTCGCTGACGGTGCCGGGCATTCGCTACGTCATCGATCCGGGCACCGCCCGCATCAGCCGCTACTCCTGGCGTACCAAGGTGCAGCGCCTGCCCATCGAGCCGGTCTCCCAAGCCAGCGCCAATCAGCGTAAAGGCCGCTGCGGTCGGGTGGCGGATGGTATCTGTATCCGTCTCTACTCTGAGGAGGATTTCAATAGCCGCCCCGCCTTTACCGACCCCGAGATCCTGCGCACCAATCTGGCCTCGGTCATCCTGCAGATGCTGGCGCTCGGCCTTGGCAATATGGAGGCGTTCCCCTTTGTCGAGCCGCCGGAGTCGCGCCATATCAAGGACGGTTTGACTCTCTTGAAAGAGCTGGAGGCGGTGAGGGAATTGCCCGCCACCGGCGATCGCGAAGCCAAACTGCAGCTGACCGAGATCGGTCGCCAGCTCTCGCGCATCCCCCTTGATCCGCGTCTGGCGAAGATGGTGATCAGCGCAGCGCAGACCGGCTGCCTGAGTGAGGTGATGGTGATCACCGCCGCCCTCAGCATTCAGGATCCCCGCGAGCGGCCCATGGAGAAAAAGCAGGCCGCCGACGAGCAGCACAGACGCTTTGAAGACAAGGATTCCGACTTCCTCGCCTTCGTCAATCTGTGGAATTACCTGAAAGAGCAGCAGGATCTCCTTGGCAGCAACCCGTTTCGCCGCATGTGCCAGAAGGAGTTTCTCTCCTATCTGCGGGTGCGCGAGTGGCAGGACATTCACTTCCAGCTGCGTCAGACGGTCAAGGAGCTGGGTTTTAAAGCAAACCAGGAACCGGCAGACTTCAAGACGGTGCACTGTGCGCTCTTGACCGGCCTCTTGAGCCATATCGGCAACAAGGATCTGGAAAAGCCCGAATTCCTCGGCGCCCGCAATGGCCGCTTCCACCTCTTCCCGGCTTCGGGCTTGTTTAAAAAGCCACCCAAGTGGGTGATGGCCGCAGAATTGGTGGAAACCTCGCGCCTCTACGCCCGCATCAACGCCAAGATTGAACCCGAGTGGGTGGAGCCGCTGGCGGGGCACCTTATCAAGCTGCACCACAGCGACCCCCACTGGTCGAAGAAAAACGGCGCCGTGATGGCCAAGGAGAAGGTGACCCTCTATGGTCTGACCCTGGTCAACGAGCGCACCATCAACTTCAGCCGCATCGATCCGGCGCTGTGCCGCGAGCTGTTTATCCGCCGCGCGCTGGTGGAGGGGGATTTCGAGACCCGCCACCGTTTCTTCAGCGATAACCGCAAGCTCCTGGCCGAAGTAGAGGCGCTGGAGCACAAGTCCCGCCGGCGCGACATTCTGGTAGATGATGAGGACCTGTTCCGCTTCTACGATGCCCGTTTGCCGGAGGAGGTGATATCAAGCCGCCACTTCGACAAGTGGTGGAAAGAGGCGCAAAAGCAGGACGCCGAGCTGCTCAACTTCGAGAAAGAGATGCTGATGAAGGGGGACGCGGCCCACATCAGCGATCTCGACTACCCCAACTTCTGGCAGCAGGGGCGCCTCAAGCTGAAATTGACCTACCAGTTTGAGCCGGGGGAGGCCGCCGATGGCGTGACCCTGCATATTCCGCTGCCGCTCCTGAATCAGGTGGAGGTGAAGGGGTTCGAGTGGTTGATCCCCGGGCTGCGTCACGAGTTGTTGGTGGCCCTCATCAAGTCGATGCCAAAGCCGATGCGCAAGAACTTCGTGCCGGCCCCCAATTATGCCGATGCGCTGCTCGCCAGCATCAACCCTGAACAGGGGCCGCTCTTGGACGAAATGGAGCGTCAGCTGCGCCGCATGACCGGTGTGACCGTGCCCCGTGAATCCTGGGACTGGTCTGCGGTGCCCGATCACCTGAAACTCACCTTCCGTGTGGTGGACGACAAGCACAAGAAGGTGGCGGAAGGCAAGGATCTGGAGGCATTGAAAGAGTCGCTGCGCGGCAAGGTGCAGGAGACCCTGTCGCAAGTGGCGGACGACGATATCGAGCAGTCTGGCCTCACCCTGTGGAGCTTTGGCGAGCTGCCCCAGGAGTACAGTCAGAAGCGGGGCGGTTTCGAGGTGAAAGCCTATCCGGCCCTGGTGGATCAGAAGGATTCGGTCGCCATCCAGCTGGTGGAAAGTCCTGTGGTGCAGCAGCAGCTGATGTGGGCTGGCCAGCGTCGGCTGGTGCTGCTCAACGTGCCATCTCCCATCAAGTACCTGCAGGAAAAGCTGCCCAACAAGGCCAAGCTCGGGCTCTATTTCAACCCGTTTGGCAAGGTGGCCGAGCTGATTGACGACTGCATCGCCTGTGGCTGTGACAAGCTGATTGAGCAGCACGGCGGCATGGCGTGGGACGAAGCCGGCTTCGAGGCGCTCAAGGAGTATGTCCGCGCCGAGCTCAACGATGCGGTGGTGGAGGTGGCCAAGCAGGTGGAAGCCGTGCTGACCCTCTCCCATGAGATCAAGAAACGGCTCAAGGGCAAGATGCAGCTCGACACCGCCTTTGCCATGTCGGACATCCAGCAGCAGCTCGGCAACCTCATCCACAAGGGCTTTGTCACCGAGACCGGCTGGCAGCGGTTGCCTGACTTGCTGCGCTACCTGCGGGCCATCGAGCGGCGCCTCGAGAAGCTGGCCATCGATCCCAACCGGGATCGGGTCTACATGCTCAAGGTGCACAGCGTGGAGTCGGAGTACAAGGCACTGCTCGCCAAGATCCCCAAATCCCAGCTTATTCCCACCGAGGTGGCCAATATCCGCTGGATGATCGAGGAGCTGCGAGTCTCCTTCTTCGCCCAGCAACTGGGGACGCCATACCCCATCTCGGATAAACGGGTGCAGAGCGCCATTGCCCAGTGCTAAGCTGCTATCTATCTGTTTTCTGAGCCATAGTGTGAAAGCAACGGGACGCCAAAGGGAAGGGAGGCCGTCATATGCTGGGGATCTGGTTGGGGGTGGCACTGGTCAACATCAGCGGGTATCAACCCATTGCGGAACAAACCTGGGTGCAGCTCAACCCGGAGTACTATCCGGTGCAGCGCCCCGTGCCGCCCATTTTTGCGGCCTGGCGGGGCAATCAGTTTCCCCCTCTTGAACAGAGAAAGAAGAATGGCCGCTGGCAGATCCTCTTTCCTGCCCGGCTGGTGCCCCCCTTCGATCTGTTCGAAGGGGAGGCCCAGCTCTCCAAGGCTTACCTGGCCAGGCTAAAGCGCATCGATGAGATGGCCTATGGCATGGCGCCCCACCAATCAGTACAGCAAGCCGCCTCCTCGGCCCTCTCGTTCGAAGTCCCGGGCGCTGTCGCCTTTGTCGCCGAGTTCTCCCTGCCTCGGGAGAGGAAGGCGCGGATGCCCCTGGGGGAGCCCTTGCTCGCACGGCTTGGGGGGCAGGTCCCCACCCAGGCCTTGGCAAGACAGGGAGATGCACAGCCCATGGCCACCGCAGATTCTGCCCCTGAGCAGGCGACCTTGACTCTTTCCGCCACGGCGGCAGGGGAGGCCTCGCGGGTTTGTCATCAGGTGGCGGCGGGAGAGACCCTGTGGCGTATCGCAAGCCAGCTTCAGTCAAAGGAGACCGGCGGTTCGGATACTTACAGCTATCTGCTGGCGCTGGTACAGGAAAATCGTGACAGGATGGCCAAAGGGATCCAGGTGCAGGCCGGGCAGCGCCTCTATTGCCCCACAGCGCAGACTCTGGCGCAATTCGATGCCCTGAGCCCGGCCCAGCGACAGCAGCAGTTTGCCCGTCTGGAGCAGGGGCGTTAGGGGATGGTGAGAGGCGTGGTGGAGTGCCTTTTGCCTAGAGAAGAGTGCCGCGGGTTCTTTCCTTGTATCCCCTCCGGGCCCGTGCTAGTATTCGCGCTCGTTTTGCGAGGTGCTGACCGGTCGCAGTCAACACCATACATTCATCTTAAAAGAGATAATCACTATGTCTTTCGTATTCCAAGCTGAAGTCCGTTCTGACCTGGGGAAAGGTGCGAGCCGCCGCCTGCGTCATGCTGACCTGGTTCCTGCCATCGTTTACGGTGCAGGCAAAGAAGCCGTGTCCGTTACCCTGGACCACAAAAAGCTGATCCTGGCCCAAGAGAAGCCGGAGTTCTACTCCTCCGAGCTGACCCTGGTCATCAACGGTGAAGAAGTCAAAGTGAACGTGAAGGCTATCCAGCGTCACCCGGTTCGCTACAAGCTGGTTCACCTGGATTTCGTTCGCGTCTAATCGACAACGAACTTTCCTGTGAAGAGGCCACCCAATCGGGTGGCCTCTTTGTTTTTACAGCATTTTTTCCGGGAAAATAAAATACTCAAACAGCACTATTGGTCTTTACTTGTAGGCATGATTGACAGCAGGACACGTGTTGTGGTGCTCTGATGTCCAAAAGGTACTCGGGTAAGTCCATTCTTCGGGGCGATGTTGACCGTTATGAAAGGAATCGTACGGACATATATCCTGCTGTTTTCACCTATTCTGCTGTTGGTCCTGGCGGGTGGCTATCTGCTGGGCAATGCACTGATCGAGCGCGAGCTCTATCGCGTTCGCAGCGATGAGAGCACCTTCCTGGCGCTTGCCAGCGGCCGCCTTGACGGCGAGCTGGCGGTGCCGCTGCGCCATGTGCGCAGCATGTCGGAAGAACCCATCCTGCTCGAAGCGGCGGCTCGCAATGACCGTGAGACCCTGGCCGTCCAGTTCACCATCCTGCTGAACCGCAATCCCGACTATGCCCAGGTGCGCTGGCTTGCCCCGGATGGCATGGAGCGGGTGCGCATCGATCGCCAGGGCCAGCGTCTGTGGCGTGTGACGGACGACCAGTTGCAGAACAAGGGGGAGCGTTACTACTTTCGCGATGCCATGGCGCTGCCCTGGGAGCGGGTCTACGTCTCGCCGCTCGATCTCAACGTTGAACACGGGGTGATCGATCGCCCCTTCAACCCCATGATCCGCATTGCCAAGCGTCTGCGCCTTGGGGGACGTGATCTTGGTCTGCTGCTTATCAACGTCCAGGCTGCCCGTATGCTCAAGGAGTTTGCCGACAACCGCGGCAAGGCAGCCGATCACATCATGCTGTTCAACCAGGATGGATACTGGCTGCGCAGCCCGGACCCATCCCGGGAGTGGGGCTTCATGCTCGAGCGCCCGGATCTGACTCTGAAGCAGACTTCTCCCCAGGCCTGGCAGGCGTTCTGGGACGCATCAAACGGCCAGATGGAGTCTGCCGACGGACTCTGGAGCTGGACCACCCTGTACCCGGCACAGAATCATGATCAGCTGATCTGGAAAGCCGCGTCCCTGGTGCCGCACAGCGAGCTGCAGGCCATTCGCACTCATATCTGGGGGATCATCTTGGCCGCCAGCGCCGTGCTGCTGCTGTTGTTTGGTGCCGGTGTGGCTGCACTGGTGCGCAGCAGGCACAAGGAGCAACTGGCCCAGCAGGAAGCGGCCAGGTTGGCACAGGTCAAAGGTGATTTCATCGCCAACATGAGCCACGAGATCCGCACCCCCATGAACGCCATTATGGGGCTGACCTACCTGCTCGAACAGGGAGGGCTCGACGATGGTCAGCATGCCCTGGTGCGCAAAATCCACCAGGCCGGGCAGGCGCTGCTCGGGATCATCAACGACATCCTTGATTTCTCCAAGATTGAGTCGGGTCGGCTCGAGCTTGAGCGGGTGCCATTCAGTCTCGAAGAGGTGCTCGATCACGTGGCTGCCATCATGTCCACCTGCGTTGGCCAGAAGCACCTCGAACTGGTGGTGAGCAGTGCCCCCGAGCCGGTTTCCCATCTGATTGGGGACGCCCTGCGCCTCGAGCAGGTGCTGCTCAACCTGACCGGCAATGCCATCAAGTTTACCGAACGCGGCGAGGTGGAGGTCAAGGTCGTGCTGGAAGCAGAGCAAGACGGCATGGCCACCTTGCTGTTTCGGGTGCGCGACACCGGGATCGGCATTCCCCCCGAGCAACAGGCCAACATTTTCAATGCCTTCTCCCAGGCAGACTCCTCCACCAGTCGCCGCTTCGGGGGCACCGGGCTTGGTCTGACCATCAGTCGCCGCCTGGTGAACCTGATGGGGGGGGACATCGGCGTCACCAGCGAGCTTGGCAAGGGGAGCGAATTCTGGTTCCGCGTCCGGCTGGAGCAGGTGGAGCGGCCCGAGGCCTTGAACGAGCGTCTGCAGCACATCTCGCTGCTCATCGCCGACGACAATCAGGTGACCCGCGACGCCCTGTCGATGACGGTGGGTTCCCTCGGATGGCAGTCGCGGGTGGTGGAGTCCGGTGAGCAGGCGCTGCACCATCTGCTGCGCCAGGGGGAGCGTTTCGACGTGATCCTGCTCGACTGGATCATGCCGGGCATGGACGGGCTCGAGACCTGCCTGGCCATTCGCCGCGCCTTCGAGCAGCAGGAGCGTTCACCCATCATCATCATGGCGACCGCCTATTCCCAGGATGAACTGATGCACCGCCCCGGCTCGGATCAGGTGGATCTGGTACTGCACAAACCGGTCACCGGCTCCAGTCTTTACAATGCGGTGGCGCGTCTCATCCACGAGAAGCGCGAGCATGTGGAGCCCCTTGAGAGTGGCCAGCGCCGTCTGCGCCTGCCGGGCGTGCACATACTGCTGGTGGATGACAGCGACATCAACCTTGAGGTGGCGACCCGCTTGCTGCAACGGGAGGGGGCCGAGGTGATCACCGCCATCGACGGGGAGCGAGCCCTGGCCTGCCTGGCAGATCCGGCCCGGCGCATCGATCTGGTGCTCATGGATGTGCAGATGCCGGTGATGGATGGCTACGAGGCGACCCGTCGCCTGCGCCTGCTGCCGGGGCGGGAGGAGACTCCCGTGCTGGCTCTCACCGCAGGGGTATTCAAGGATCAGCGGGAGGCGGCATTGGCCTCTGGCATGAACGACTTCATCGCCAAGCCGCTCGATGTGGAGCAGCTTATCGCGACCTTGCTGCGTTATCTGCCGGACGTTGTCCTGCCGCTCACCGTGAACGACGAACTACTCCCCCACGAGCCGGTGGCCGGCATCGATATCGATACCGGACTGCGCAACTGGGGTGAAGCCTCGGTCTATCTTAAATACCTGCGGCGTTTTCGCGATGACTACATGACGGTCGGTACCGTGTTGCCGGGTTACATCGCCCAGCACGAGACCGATGCGGCCGCGAGCCTGACCCACAAGCTCAAGGGGGTGGCGGGCAGCCTGTCGCTCACCGATGTGGCGCGTATCAGTGCCGAGTTGAACGAGGCCATCGAGCAGGGTGGGGACACCAGCCAGCTTATCGCGCCCTTCCTCGAGGCCCTGGAGCGGGCGCAACACTCCATCGATACCTATGCCGGGCGCGAGCCGGGCGCGGTCAGCTCCCCGCTGGCCCAGGGGGAGGCGCGGGAGGTCTGCCTGCACGCCCTGCATCAGGCCCTGGTGAGCGAGGATCTGGATCTGATTGAGCCGGCGCTGAGCCAGGCAAGGAGTCACTTGCCTTGCGAGCTGGTGAGCGAAATAAGTGCAGCCCTGGAGCTGTTCGATATCCCGTTCGCCACCCGCAAGCTGGAGGCATATCTGGAGGATCGGGAGGAACCTGCGCCATGAGTCGACCGCGCGTGCTGATCATCGACGACGAGCCGAGCAACCTCGGGTTGCTGCGGCAAATCCTCAAGGAGGAGTACAACCTCTTCTTTGCCAAAGGGGGAGAGGAGGGGTTGGCCGCCGTGGGGCGTCACGAGCCGGCACTTATCCTGCTGGACGTGCGCATGCCCGATATGGATGGTTACGAGGTGTGCCGTCGGCTCAAGGCCGATCCGGCTCATGCCGGGATCCCGGTGCTCTTTATCACCGCGAGCGACAACGCAGACAGCGAGAGCCAGGGGTTCGAGGCGGGCGGAGTGGATTATATCTACAAGCCGGTCTGTCCGAGCACGGTGCGTGCCCGGGTGCGCAATCATCTCTCCCTGGTGCGCCTCGATCAGCTCGAGTGCAGCTATCGCACTGCCATCGTCATGCTGAGCGAGGCGGGCCACTACAACGACACCGACACCGGGGTGCATATCTGGCGCATGGCCGCATACGCCCGGGCCCTGGCTGATGCGGCTGGCTGGAGCCCGGAGCAGTCGGATCTGCTGGAGCTGGCGGCCCCCATGCACGACATGGGCAAGATTGGTATCCCCGATCACATCCTCAAGAAGCCCGGCCCCCTCACCGAGGAGGAGTGGGTCATCATGCGAAGTCATCCACGCATCGGTTACGAGATCCTGAGGCGATCCGATGCCCCCATTTTTCGCATGGCGGCGGAGATTGCCCTGCACCACCACGAGAAATGGGACGGCTCGGGCTACCCCGCTGGCGAGACCGGTGAGGGGATCCCCGAGGCGTCGCGGATAGTGGCCATCGCTGACGTCTTTGACGCCCTGAGCGTGCGTCGTCCCTACAAGGAGCCCTGGCCCCTGGACCGGGTGCTGGCCACCATGCGCGATGGTGCAGGCCAGCACTTCGATCCCCGGCTGCTCTCCCGTTTTCTCGAGATCATGCCGGAGATCTTGCGCCTCAAGGCTCAATGGGATGCCCGCGAGGAGCGGGGGGATTACCAGATGGGCTGTGTCAGATAGGGATTGCTGGCCCGTTCGTGACCAAAGGTGGAGCTCGGGCCATGGCCCGGAATAAAGACGATCTCATCCCCGAGCGGCAGCAGGGTCTCGGTGATCGACTTGATCAGCGTCCCGTGATCCCCGCGCGGGAAATCGGTGCGGCCTATGCTGCCGGCAAAGAGCACATCCCCCACCCAGGCGAGGCGTTCTGCCTGGCAGAGCAGCACGATGTGGCCCGGAGTGTGGCCCGGGCAGAAATAGACCTCCAGCTCGCATTTGCCAACCTGTACCTTGTCACCCTGTTCGAGCCAGCTATCCGGTGTAAAGGCCGGAGTATGGGCAAAGCCGAACATCTGGCTCTGCTGGGGCAGGATATCGAGCCAGAAGGCATCCTCCTTGTGGGGGCCGGTAATGGCGATACCGGTTCTCTCGCGCAGCTCGGCGGCAGCGCCCACGTGATCCAGATGGCCGTGGGTCAGCAGAATATGGGTGAGGGTCAGCCCCAGTTTGGCAATGGCGGCCAGCAGCTTGTCCGCCTCGCCGCCGGGATCGACGAGGGCAGCCTGGCGGGTCTCGTCACACCAGATAAGCGAACAATTCTGGGCGAACTGGGTGACCGGGATCACCTCGAACTTCAACATGTGGGACTCTCCTGAGGGGTCTGAAGGGGGGAGCGTTTGGCGAAGAAGGCGAGGCAGGCCTCCTTGTCACCACGAAACAGGATCCGCTCGCGCTTGTTGTCCAGCTGATAGCGGTACATGGGGTCATAGTAGCGAGTCAGCAGCAGCCTGATCCAGACCAGATGGGCGCGGGTGTCCCCGCTCTGGGCCTGTTCCCTGAGGGCGGCCTGCAACAGCCCATCGAGTTCGCGATAATCCTTGTCACCGAGTCGGCGCTTGAGCCTGGCCATGGCGTCGGTGAGGTAGCCGGCAAACAGCGGCCAGCCTGCATCTGGCCCATGGAACTCCAGATAGCGCAGCCAGAGATCCTGCACGTAATCGGTGCGGATCTGCTCGGCCCGTGCCTCCTGCGGCACCTCCACCACCACCAGAGGAGCCCGGCACATGGCCTCATAAAGGTTGAGTGGCAGGGCGCAGCGACCGATGAGACGGCTCTCGTCTTCCAGCACAAACTGTGATTCCCCCCGGTTGCGACGCTGAAGCAGCTCGATGGCAAGCCGGTTTTCGAAGTCGATGTTGCCGGGTTGCCCACCCGGCAGCTGGCCAAACGACGACCCCCTGTGACGGGCGTGCCCTTCCAGATCCACCGCCTGGGTGATGTGCGCCAGCATGTGGGTCTTGCCGGAGCCGGTCATGCCGGTCAGCACGGTCCAGTCGCACTCTGCACTGGCCTTCGCCTGGGTGTCGATGAGAAAGTGGCGCAGCGCCTTGTAGCCGCCCGCGACCCGGGGGCGGGTGACGCCGGCCTCGGCCAGCCACTGTTGTACGGTTTGCGAGCGCAGGCCGCCGCGAAAACAGTAGAGCAGGGCGTCGGGTTGCTGGCGCAACCTGGCCAGCCAGCCTTCCATGCGCGCGGCGCGCACCGCGCCACCTACCAGTTGATGGCCCAGGGTGATGGCTGCGGCCTGTCCCTCCTGCTTGTAACAGGTACCGACCCGGGCGCGCTCCTCGTCAGTCATCAGCGGCAGGCTGACGGCGGTGGGAAAGGCCCCTTCCTTGAACTCGACGGGGGCGCGCAGATCGATGAGTGGAACCTCATCCAGAAAGATCCGGGCGTAATCCGTGGCCAGTGGCAGGGCACTCATTGGACAACCTCGATGAACTGGTTGCCGGTGCGGGCCTGCAACTGGCCGATGGGAGAGAGGGTCAGCCCTGCCTGTGCGGCAATGGCAAGGAGCTCGGCTTCACTTTCTTTACCGACGGCTACCAGCAGGCCGCCGCTGGTCTGCGGGTCGCACAGGATGTTGCGGGTGCGATCATCCATGGCGCCCAGCTTGTCACCATAGGAGTCGAAGTTGCGCAGGGTACCGCCCGGTACGCAGCCCTCACTCAGGTAGTAATCCACCTCGTCCAGCAGCGGCAGCGCCTTGAAGTCCAGACGGGCACTGACGCCGGAACCTTCGCACATCTCCAGCAGGTGGCCTGCCAGTCCAAAACCGGTCACGTCGGTCATGGCGTGTACGCCGGGTAAGGCGGCGAAGCGCTGGCCAATCTTGTTGAGGGTGCACATGGCATCCGGGGCCAGTTGTTCATGCTCGGGCTTGAGCTTGCCCTTCTTCTGGGCGGTGGTGAGGATGCCGATGCCAAGGGGTTTGGTCAGATAGAGGGTGTCGCCCACCTGGGCGGTGTCGTTCTGCTTGATGGCGTCGAGTGGCACGATACCGGTCACCGCAAGACCGAAGATGGGCTCGGGGGCGTCGATGCTGTGGCCACCGGCGAGCGAGATACCCGCCTCGTGGCACACCTGGCGGCCGCCGTCGATCACCTGCTGGGCCACTTCCGGCGCCAGCGTGTTGATGGGCCAGCCGAGGATGGCGATGGCGACGATGGGCTTGCCGCCCATGGCATAGATGTCGCTGATGGCATTGGTGGCAGCGATGCGACCGAAGGTAAAGGGGTCATCGACGATGGGCATGAAGAAGTCGGTGGTGGAGACGATGCCCTGGCCGTTGCCGATGTCGACCACGGCGGCGTCATCTTTGCTGCTGTTGCCGACCACCAGGGTGGGGTCGTCAAAGCCCGGGATCTGGCTCTTCAAGATGGTGTCGAGCACCTTGGGGGAGATTTTGCAACCGCAGCCAGCGCCGTGGCTGTACTGGGTCAGACGAATGGAAGACATGCTTTCCCCTTGTGTGGGCAGACTTGTGTGTGCCAATAACTGCTGCGGCGCCGTCAAATGTGCGCGCAAAAATAGGGTGGCCCTGGCGGCCTGTGAACACAGTGATGTCAGGCTGCCTGGCAGGACAGGAGGAGGGCAAGGATGCGCCGGCGAAGCCCCGCCAAGGACCACAGGACGGGCCATTATGCCACAAATGGCCGCTCTGGTTCGAACGGGAATTCACACAAAGCGCAGGGGATTGTCGGGTTCAAAAAGAGCCGTACTCTTCGCCTTGCTCAGGCTAGTCCCACTTTGAGCCGCCCCGACGGCGTGTCGGTCTTGCATCGGGGCAGCATGTGGCGACGGAAACTAGCCAGCTTGCTCCATCACTGGTTGGGGAGCCTTGCCTAGCCGGCGCAGTCGCCGTTGCAGCGGCCGCTCCAGCAGGGTGTAGCTCAGCGCCGAGAGCCCGATCAGCACGGCGAGCATCAACAGGGTGGCCAGCACCCCCAGCAAGGGGTTGGTCTGGGCGTACCACCACGCGGTGAGTCCCGGCGCCAGAGAGTGGACAAGCTCGCAGCCGGTGAGCAACACCAGGGCGTGGAGCAGGTAGATGGAGTAGGAGAGATCCCCCAGCCAGTTGGTGAAGTGGTTGTCCAGGAGGCGCAGCAGCGGGCTCTGGCGATCACCCTGGGCAGCGGCAATCCAGATCAGCAATACATAGGCGCTGATCAGCAGCAGGGTCAGCTGCGGCGTCATGGTGAACTGCATCAGTGCGAAGGGGAGCAAAAAGGCGAGCAGCAGCGGCAGATCTTGCTGCATCATGGGCCACTGGCGGGCAGCCTTCACTTTCGGCAGCAGCCAGAGGCCGAGCACGAATTCACTCACCCCGCGCCCGATGGCCAGCGCTCCGCTGGTGACATCCAGGGTACCCCGGCTGTTCACGATAAAGGCCAGTACCGTCAGGGCCAGCAAGGGGGCGAGGTTGCTCCAGCGGCTGCGGGTGACGGCGAGGGGAATGAGCAGCGGAAACAGCAGATAGCTAATCCACTCCACGCTGAGCGACCAGGCGGCGAAGTTCCAGGTCAATCCGTGATCGGTCACCACCTGCAGCAGCAACAGGCTGCTTGGCAGCGCCTCGGCGGGGGTGAAGGGGGAACCAAAAGGAGGCATCCCCTCCCACTCCCACATCTTGAACAGGGGGCCGGCGTAGAAGCCAATCCCATGGTGGGCCTTGTAGAGCTCCCAGCCCACCAGCAGCAGCAGGGTCACCAGGTAGAGGGGATACACCCGGGTCAGCCGCAGCCAGAGGAAGCGGCCATAACTTATGGTTCGGGGCGTGCGGGCGAAAGCCTCCCCGTAGACATGGGCCAGCACCAGCCCGCTCAAGATAAAGAAGAGATCGACCCAGAGGTAGCCGTTCTCGATGAGTCGGGTGTGGCCGGCGATCGACTCCATCCACTGGGGGAAGAGCAGCAAGCGGGCGTGGAACAGCACCACCATCAGGGCAGCGATGCCCCGCAGCGGCGTCAACAGCGGCAATGATTGATTCATGACGGGATCCTTGATGATGTTCAGCTTGGCCTGACATCGATTTTTGTTGTGGTGCCGCTCATCAACCCTGATGAGTCGGCTGCCCCGGCTTGGCGGCCACAGGCGGGATCACCCTACCTAAAAGAGAGCCATACGGGTGTGATTGCCGTCATGAATGGGCGTTTATCATCCCAAAACCAGCATGGGATAGGGACGCATCGAAAATAGAGAGGGGATCTAGACTAGGGAAGTCATCCCTCTGAGCGTCAGGAACATCCCCATGAAACTCTATGCCCACCCCTTTTCGTCCTACAGCCAGAAAGTGCTGATCGCCCTTTACGAGAATGCCACCCTGTTCGAGTACCGGAATCTCGAAGAGCCGGCGGCGAACGCCGAACTTGCCGCCCTCTGGCCACTCAAGCGCTTCCCGGTGTTGCTGGATGATGGTCGCTGCATCCTCGAGAGCAGCACCATCGTCGCCCATCTGCAGGCGCACCATCCGGGTCCCGTCAGCCTGATCCCGCCCGGCGATGCGGGTCTGGAGGTGCATATGCTGGATCGCGTCTTCGACAACTATGTGATGACGCCGATGCAAAAAGTGGTGCTGGATGCGCTGCGCCCGGCCGCGGATCGCGACCGCTATGGCGTAGCGGAGGCCCGTGAGATGCTCAATCAGATCTACCCCTGGCTTGATCAGCGACTGGAAGGACGCCACTGGATTGCCGGCGCAGACTTCACGCTGGCCGATTGCGCCGCCGCCCCCTCGCTCTTCTACGCCGACTGGGCCCACGAGATCCCGGCTGGCTATGGCCGTCTGCGTGCCTATCGCGCCCGTCTGCTGGGTCACCCCTCGGTCGTCCGGGTGGTGAACGAGGCGAGACCCTATCGCCACTACTTCCCCCTGGGGGCGCCGGCCCGTGATTGAATTGACATGAGCGGTCCTCATGGACTTGGTAGGGGTTGTTGGCGTCACTTTATGGCGAAAGCCCAGCACCATCGAGTGAAAAAGCGATAAGTTAATGTAAACAAAGGGTTGTCATTGGAACCCGGTTTACTATATTGGTTGAGCAGTTATCATTTCGTTACCAATTCGTATCGGTATGAACAATAAGCAGCTTAACAATCGAGGATCCAAGTATGAGACTGACCCTGATTGCCAAGAGTGTTGCATTGGCAGGTATGCTCGCCACTGTGGCCATGCCTGGCTTTGCTCAAGAGAGCCCCAAAGAGGCGACGGCGGCGACCAAAGCAGCCAATGACGCCCTTTACAAGCAGCTCCCTTTCTCCAACAAGACAGATTTCACCAATGCTCACAAAGGATTCATCGCCCCCTTGCCGGATGCGGTGATCAAGGGCGAGCAAGGCAATGTGATCTGGGATCCCACCAAATACGGCTTCATCAAGGAAGGGGAAAAGTCACCTGAGACGGTCAATCCCAGTCTTTGGCGCCAGGCCCAGTTGATCAATATCAGTGGCTTGTTTGAGGTGACCGACGGCATTTATCAGATCCGCAACCTCGATCTGTCCAACATGACCATCATCGAAGGCAAGGATGGCATCACCGTCGTCGATCCCTTGGTTTCCGCAGAGACGGCCAAGGTCGGCATGGAGCTCTACTACAAGCATCGCGGCAATAAACCGGTCAAGGCCGTGATCTATACCCACAGCCACGTCGACCACTATGGCGGTGTCAAAGGGGTAGTCAGTGAAGAGGACGTCAAGTCCGGCAAGGTCAAGGTCTATGCCCCCGAAGGCTTCATGGAGGCTGCTGTAGCCGAAAACATCATGGCAGGCAACGCCATGAGCCGTCGCGCCAGCTACATGTATGGCAACCTGCTGCCGCCTGATGCCAAGGGCCAGGTGGGCGCCGGGCTCGGTACTACCACGTCCGCCGGTACAGTGACCCTGATTGCACCAACGAATTACATCACCAAGACGGGCCAGAAAGAGAGTATCGATGGCCTGACCTATGAGTTCATGATGGCGCCGGGCTCCGAAGCACCGGCCGAGATGCTTTGGTATATCGAAGAGAAGAAGGCCATCTCTGCGGCTGAAGATGCCACCCATACCCTGCATAACACCTATTCCCTGCGCGGCGCCAAGATCCGCGAGCCGCTGCCCTGGTCCAAATATCTGAATCAGGCTCTGACCATGTGGGGCGACAAGGCAGAGGTCATCTTCGCCCAGCACCACTGGCCAACCTGGGGGAATCAGGAGGTCACGACACTGCTCAAGTCCCAGCGCGACCTCTATCGCTACATCAACGATGAAACCCTGCGGATGATCAACCACGGCTATACCCGTGACGAAATCGCCGCCAACTTCAAACTGCCCGACAACCTGGCCAACACCTGGTCCAGCCGTGGCTACTATGGCTCCATCAGCCACAACGTCAAGGCGACCTATGTACTCTATCTGGGCTGGTTTGACGGTAACCCGGCTACCCTGGATGAGCTGCCGCCGGTAGAGGCCGCCAAGAAGTATGTCGATTACATGGGCGGTGCCGACCATATCCTGAAAAAAGCGAAAGAAGACTTCGCTCAGGGTAATTATCGCTGGGTCGCTCAGGTGACCAGCAAAGTGGTCTTTGCCGATCCGGATAACCAGGCGGCTCGCGCCCTGGAAGCCGATGCCCTCGAGCAGCTGGGTTATCAGGCAGAATCCGGCCCGTGGCGTAACTTCTACCTGACCGGTGCCAAGGAGCTGCGCGGTGGTGTCAAGCAGTTGGCTACCCCGAATACCGCCAGCCCGGATACGGTGCGTGCCATGTCACTGGATATGTTCTTTGACTATCTGGCTGTTCGCTTGAATGGCGAGAAGGCGGGTAATGCCCACGCGGTGCTGAACTTCGACTTCGGGGATCAAGGAGGGAAGTACAAGCTCGAGCTGGAAAATGGTGTGCTCAACAATACCGCCAATGCCCAGGACGAGAAGGCCGATGCGACCATCACGCTCTCGCGCGATGTGCTCAATAACTTGCTGCTCAAGCAGACCACCTTCGAACAGGCGGTGGCCGCAGGGGACATCAAGATCGACGGCAATGCCGATAAACTCAAGGAAGTGCTCAGCTATCTGGACAACTTCGAGTTCTGGTTCAACATCGTTACCCCATGATCAAGCCATTGGCTCGACTCCTGCTCTGTGCCCTGGTTCTGGGGACTTCCCCCACGACCAGGGCCTGTGGCTACGACATGGCTTGGGATAATCCCTTCCAGCTCAGTTGGCCTGGCTCGTTGGACATCGCAATGGCGACCTCGGCAGCCATCTCGACGGACAGGCTGAGCCCCATCCCCGCCATCATGGGCAAGGAGGGGTTTTCCCGCAGCTACCAGTGGCTCAATCAACTGAGAGCAAGTCTGAAAACAACTGGCATTCCGGGCAATGTGTCCATTCTGCTGGTGGATTCCGGGCTCTGGTCCAGGTTGAGGGGCAAACAGACACTATTGTTGCAGAGTCACACCCAGGGGCCCGTCGAGGGTGACAGGGTAGTGCTGCTGAGCGAGGCGGCAATTGATGCCTTGCTGGCAGGACGTCTCTCTGCCAGCGACGCCGTGGCGTTGGGAGTGATGCGGATCGATGAGGATGCTGGTGGTGTCTTGTTGCAACGGCTGGACCAGGCCCTTGCAAGGGAGATCGTCCGTCGTTGACACAACCGATAACGAAAAGGCCGCCTGTTGGGCGGCCTTTTTATTGGCGACATTCATGCAATGCAGATTGGTGTCGTCGCTAGGATCAGCGGGCGCGCACCACCAGCCCCTTGAGGTAGAAGCCTTCCGGATAGGCGGTGCCGATGGGGTGATCGGATGCCTGGGAGAGCAGCTCCAGGATCTGGGCATCGCGACCGGCATCGAGGGCCGCATCGGCCACGATTTTCTGGAACAGGCTCTGTTCCATCAGGCCGGAGCAGGAGTAGGTCAAGAGCACGCCACCCGGCGCCAGCAGTTGGAACGCCAGCATGTTGATGTCCTTGTAGCCGCGGCAGGCGCCCAGCAGCTGGGCCTTGCTCTCGGCAAACTTGGGCGGGTCCAGCACGATGACATCGAACTTCTCGCCCTTTTCGCGATATTCGCGCAAGAGCTTGAAGACGTCGTGACGCACGAACTGGGTGTTGCTGGTATCGAGACCGTTCAGTTCGGCGTTCTGGCGGGCGATGTCCAGCGCATTCTGGGAGAGATCGACGTTGACTACCTCCTTGGCACCGCCCTGGAGGGCATAGACCCCGAAACCGCCGGTGTAGCAGAAGCAGTTGAGCACCCGCTTGCCTTCAGTGTATTTCGCTGCGGCAAGGCGGTTGTCCCGCTGATCCAGATAGAAACCCGTCTTGTGACCGTTACGAATATCGACCAGGATCTTGACGCCGCCGTTCTCCTCGATCACCACGGGGTCGGTCGGGGTCTCGCCATGGATGACGCCGGTGCGCTCCTTCAGCCCTTCCTTCTTGCGCACGGCCACGTCGGAGCGCTCATAGATGCTGCACTCGGGGTAGAGGGTACGCAGCGCTTGCGTGATCAGCTCGCGCTGGAACTCGGCACCGGCGGAGAGGATCTGGCACACCAGGAAGTCGGCGTAGCGGTCGATGGTCAGACCCGGCAGACCGTCGGATTCGGCGGCGCAGAGGCGATAGCCGGTGAGGCCCTGACGCTTGATGAGCCCGTCGCGGGACTCCTGCGCATATTTGAGGCGACGGATGAAGAAGTCGAGATCGACGCTCTCATCCTTGTCGAAGGTCCAGACCCGGGCACGGATCTGGGAGCTGCCGGACCAGGCGCCACGGGCGAGCCATTTGCCGTCATGGGTGAAGATCTCGACGGTATCGCCGTCAACGGGGTTGCCCTGCACCCGCTCAATGCCCTTGGAGAAGATCCAGGGGTGGCGACGCAGCAGGGATTTTTCGCGGCCTTTGACGAGATAGATGGAAGCGCTCATGGGTAGTTGCCGATGGTAGAAAAGAAGGGGGCATATAGTAGGGGCTGTGAGGGTAGGCACGCAAGCCGCGTCTACCGGGATCCGTGCATCCACACGCGGTCAGGGTCGAACGGGCTGTTTCGCGCGTCCCCAGCGCCTGGCCCAGACATGGCAGGCCATCTGGAGGATGGCCTGCCGGAGGGGGTCAGATCCGCAGGCCGGTGAGCGCCTGACCGAGTTCATTGGCGGTTCCCTTGAGGCCGGTGGTGCCGGCGACCGCCGCGCTGGCGGACTCCTCCACCCGGCTCGCCTCGTGGCGCACCTTGTCGAGGTTGCGGGTGATCTCTTCTGCCACCGAACTCTGCTCTTCGCTGGAGGTGGCGATCTGGGTGCTCATCTCCAGCACCGCATCGCTGTGGTTGCTGAGCCGCT
The DNA here is from genome assembly GCF_040908115.1 of Aeromonas sp. R7-1. Lineage (NCBI taxonomy): Bacteria > Pseudomonadati > Pseudomonadota > Gammaproteobacteria > Aeromonadales > Aeromonadaceae > Aeromonas > Aeromonas sp. R7-1. Next base: position 152,839 of record NZ_JBFODD010000049.1, read on the forward strand.
CGATGTCCATGCCCACCTCGGCGATGAGCTGCTGGCTGTCGGCCGCGCGCCCCACCGTCTTCTCCATGATGTCGTTCAGCGCCCCGGTCCCGGCTTGGAGCTCCTCGATCATCTGCTGGATTTCCACCGTGGCCTGCTGGGTGCGGCTGGCGAGGGTGCGCACCTCGTCGGCCACCACCGCAAAGCCGCGTCCCTGTTCACCAGCCCGGGCGGCCTCGATGGCGGCGTTGAGGGCCAGCAGGTTGGTTTGCTGGGAGATGGCGTTAATGACGTTGACCACTTCGTTGATGCGATTGGCGTTGTGAGTCAGCCGCTCGACCGCGCCCGATGCATTGCCAATTTCGTCCGCCAGGGTGCGGATGGCGGTGATGGTGCGTGCCACCCGCTGTGCCCCGTGAGTCGCCTCGTCGCTGGACTGGCGGGTTTGCAGCAGGGTGTCGTTGGCGTTGCGGGCCACTTCCCGGATGGCGGCGGACATCTGCTCCATGGCGGCGGCCAGGGAGTCCATGTGCTGGCGCTGGGCACGGGCAAGCTGCTCGCCGTCGCTGGCATGCTCGCGAAATTCGTCTGCGGCCAGGGTAAGGGCATCGGCGGACTCTTCCACCAGTTGCACTATCTTGTGCTGGCGGTCGGTGAAGGTGTCGATGCTGCCCGCCAGAATGGAGAACTCGTCCCGCACCGGGAAGAAGTTGAGCCGGAAGGTGAGATCGCCGTTCGCTACCGTCTGCAATGCCTTGTTGGTGGAGTAGAGCGCCCCCGAGACGAAGGTCATCAGATAGTGGGTGATGAGGGCCAGCAGGGCGGCCAGCACCGCGATGATGGTCAGGGTAGTGCCCTGGCCATCCCAGAGGGCGTAGTGACTCGTATCCAGGGTGCCGGAGACGACGCCCGCCTGACCTGCGCTGGCGCCATAGCGATAGATGTCCCCCTGCTGGCTAAGGCCGGTGGCGGCGCCAGGCGTGAGTACGAGATCCGCGGGCAGGGTAAGGGTCGGCTGCTGGCTCACCAGCTGGGCCGTGGTCTCGACCCGCCCTTTTAGCTGATCCACTCTGAGCTGCATCGCCTGATCATGGCCGTCGGCCAGCAGATACCAGGTGAGGAAGGCGATGAACACCAGGGGGCACCAGAAGGTGATAAGAAATTTCTCGCTGATCGTGAGGTGAATGAGATAACGGTCAACCCACCGAAACTTTACTTCTTTCATAATGGTATTGCGTCCTGCAAGGGGAAGAGAGTGTCGCGCTCATTATCGCCCCGGGGAAAAATTACTTAAGGGAAAGGTGTGATAAATGGGAGAGCAATCGTTTGTCGTGCGGGTGTGGGGTCAGGTTCAGGGGGTGGGGTTTCGCTACTTCACCCGGGAGCGGGCGCTGCAACTGGGGCTGCGGGGGCATGCCTACAACCTGGAAGATGGCTCGGTGGAGATCCTGATTGCCGGTCCCGAACAGAAGGTACAGATGATGCTGGGCTGGCTTGAGCACGGGCCCCGAACCGCCACCGTCACCCGAATGGAGTGCACCCAGGCGTTGCCACCCACCGGAACCGGTTTTCATACCAACTAGCCGGGAGGGTTCATGGGGGAGAGCGGGATTGCGCAGGCCAACCGGCTCGTTGGGCAATATCGGGGGGCGACCCTGGCACTGCGCGAGCACAAGGGGATGGAAGAGGTGCATGCCTACCGGATAGCGGCCCGCCGCCTGCTGGCGCTGCTCGCCCTGTGGCGACCCCTCATTCATGAGCCCGAGCTGGAGCGGCGATTGACCCGTGCCGTCGGCACGCTCTCCGCCCTGCGCGATGCCCAGGTCTATGCGCAGCATCATGGTGGTTCGCTTCGGCAGAACCGCTTGCCACGGGTCCCCCTGTTGACCGGCCTGCTTGCCCGTTGGCTGGCCCGACTGGAAGAGGTGCCCGTCGGTGTCGATCTCTTGCCGCTGTTTCAGCTGCATCTGGCGCTGTCACTGTCGGATGCACTGGCGAAGACCACCTCCCTTCCTGTGGGCATCAGGGCGAAACTTCGGTGCTGGCACCGGCTGCGTCTGGTGCTGAAACAGGCGCGCTACGGGATGGAGCTGCTGACGGCACAGGGGGGAGGGGATCCGGCCTGGTTGTCCATGCTGGTGAGCTGGCAGGAGCGGCTTGGGCAATTGCAGGACAGGCGCCAATGGCTCAGACGCCTTGGGGGCGAAACGGGGCGGGGCCAGCAACGGCGAGCCCTGAAAACAGAGATCCGCTGCCAACTACTGCAACTGGATTGCCATCAGGCGGAGCTGGTCGGCCTTCGCATTGCATTGCTGCAGAGCGGGCAGTAAGCACCCCACAAGATAAAAAAAGAGAGGCCATTGGCCTCTCTTTTCATTGGGACTGTCCGGGAAGGGGCGTATTACTTCACGCGCATGCCCGGCTGGGCACCTTCCTGGGGCTCGAGGATCCAGAGATCCTTGCCGCCCGGACCTGCCGCCAGCACCATACCTTCGGACATGCCAAAGCGCATCTTGCGCGGGGCCAGGTTGGCCACCATCACGGTCAGCTTGCCTTCCAGATCTTCCGGGTTGTAGGCGGACTTGATACCGGCAAAGACCTGACGGGTTTCGCCGCCGATATCCAGCTGCAACTTCAGCAGCTTCTCGGCTTCCGGCACCGCTTCGGCTTTCTTGATCAGCGCCACCCGCAGGTCAATCTTGGCAAAGTCGTCGTAGGTGATGGTCTCGCTGATGGGATCGTCCACCAGGGGGCCTGCCGGCTTCTTGCTCTGCTCCTTGGCGAGATCTTCCTTGGACGCTTCCACCATGGCATCCACCTTGGCGGACTCGATGCGGGAGAAGAGTGCCTTGAAGGGGGCGACGCCGTGGTCGACCAGAGGGGCGGCGATGCCATCCCAGGTCAGGGTTTCGCCAAGGAAGGCTTCGGCGCGCTCGGCCAGTTGCGGCATGACGGGCTTCAAGTAGGCCATCAGCACGCGGAACAGGTTGATGCCGACGGAGCAGACGGCTTGCAGCTCGGCATCCGCCCCTTCCTGCTTGGCGATGACCCAGGGAGCCTTGTCGTCCACATAGCGGTTGGCCTTGTCGGCCAGGGCCATGATCTCGCGGATGGCGCGGCTGAATTCGCGCGCTTCATAGGCTTCGGCGATGCTGGCGCTGGCGTTGGCAAACTCGGCGTAGAGTGCGGGCTCGGCGCAGGTGGCGGCCAGCTTGCCGTCAAAACGCTTGGCGATAAAGCCAGCGTTGCGAGAGGCCAGGTTGACCAGCTTGTTGACCACGTCGGCGTTGACGCGGGAGACGAAGTCTTCGAGGTTCAAGTCCAGATCGTCGATGCGGCTGTTGAGCTTGGCAGCGTAGTAGTAACGCAGGCACTCCGGATCCAGGTGCTTGAGATAGGTGGACGCCTTGATGAAGGTGCCCTTGGACTTGGACATCTTGGCGCCGTTGACGGTCACATAGCCGTGCACGTTGACCTTGGTCGGCTTGCGGAAGTTCGCGCCTTCCAGCATGGCTGGCCAGAACAGGCAGTGGAAGTAGGCGATGTCCTTGCCGATGAAGTGATAGAGCTCGGCGTCGGAGTCCGCTTTCCAGTAGCTGTCGAAGTCGATGTCGCCGCGCTTGTTGCACAGGTTCTTGAACGACGCCATGTAGCCGATGGGGGCGTCCAGCCAGACATAGAAGTACTTGCCGGGGGCACCGGGAATTTCGAAGCCGAAGTAGGGGGCGTCACGGGTGATGTCCCACTGCTGCAGGCCGCTTTCGAACCACTCTTGCATCTTGTTGGCCATCTCTTCCTGGATGGCGCCGGAGCCGCGTACCCAGTCGGCGAGCCAGGCTTCGAACTGAGGCAGGTCGAAGAAGTAGTGTTCTGAGTCCTTCATCACCGGGGTCGCACCGGAGACGGCGGATTTCGGATCAATCAGCTCGGTCGGGCTGTAGGTGGCGCCGCAAGCGTCGCAGTTGTCACCGTACTGATCGGGGGACTTGCACTTGGGGCAGGTGCCCTTGACGAAGCGATCCGGCAGGAACATGGATTTTTCCGGATCAAACAGTTGGGAGATGGTGCGGATCTTGATTTTGCCGGACTCTTTGAGGCGGCCATAGATCACGCCCGCCAGCTCGCGGTTTTCGTCGCTGTGGGTGGAGTGGTAGTTGTCGAAGCTGATGTTGAAACCGGCAAAATCCCCCTGGTGCTCCTGGGAGACGGCGGCAATCATCTCTTCCGGCGAGATCCCCATCTGCTGCGCCTTGAGCATGATAGGCGTGCCGTGGGCATCGTCGGCACAGACGAAATGCACCTGATGGCCACGCATTCGCTGATAACGAACCCAGATATCGGCCTGGATGTGTTCCAGCATGTGGCCGAGATGGATGGAGCCGTTGGCATAGGGGAGGGCGCAGGTTACCAGCATTCTACGAGGATCAGTTGCCATAATACGTTCTTTATGTGCCTGTTGGGATGATACAGTGCCGTGCATGTTACCCGAATTGGGGGCGGCCTGCCTAGGGTTGTGGCCCCCGGTGCCCTGACTGGCGGCATCACGATGACGTCGGCAAGCCACTGATTTATGTGCGGTAACCGTTCACCTCAGCATAACGACAACATAATGGGGAGTTAATGGTGATTGATTCAGTAAAACAGATCCTGGCCGAATTTAAGCCGGCAGAATGGGGCAAGGATCTGGTCGCGGCCGGTTTTGTGCGTACCGTCGAGCGGCACGAACAGACCCTGGCTATCACGCTGGTGCTGCCCTTTGCCGGCCAGTCCCTGTTTGAACAGATCAAAGAGGAGTTCGATTCCCGGCTGCGCAGCGCAACCGGTGCGACCCGCATCGACTGGACGGGGGAGATAGACGTGGCCAGCATGCCCCGCGCGCAGCAACTGGCGGCGGTGCAGGGGATCCGCAATATCCTGGTGGTTGCCTCCGGCAAGGGAGGGGTGGGCAAGTCCACTACCGCGGTCAACCTGGCGCTGGCGCTGCAAAAAGAGGGGGCGCGGGTCGCCCTGCTGGATGCGGACATCTATGGCCCCTCCATCCCGACCATGACGGGGACCCTCAAGGAGCGCCCTGTCAGCTTTGATGGCAAGTTGATGGAGCCGGTGATGGCCTGCGGCATCAAGAGCAACAGCATCGGTTATCTGGTGGCCGAGCAGGATGCCACCATCTGGCGCGGTCCCATGGCGAGCAAGGCACTCGGGCAGATCCTGCACGAGACCCGCTGGGGCGAGGTGGACTACCTGGTGGTGGACATGCCCCCGGGCACCGGCGATATTCAGCTGACGCTGGCCCAGCAGGTGCCCACCACGGCGGCGGTGATCGTCACGACGCCCCAGGATGTGGCGCTGGCAGATGCCCGCAAGGGGATTGCCATGTTCAACAAGGTCAATGTGCCTGTGCTTGGCATCGTCGAGAACATGAGTTACCACGTCTGCAGTGCCTGCGGGCATCACGAGCCGTTGTTCGGTACCGGCGGTGGCCAGAAGATGGCGGAGCAGTATCACGTGGCGCTGCTTGGTCAGTTGCCGCTGCATATTGACATTCGCCAGCACATGGATGACGGCTGCCCCACCGTGTTCGGTGTGCCGGATGGCGAGCTGTCACAGACTTACCTGAAACTGGCTCGCCGGGTAGGGGCCGAGCTCTATTTCAGCGCAAAACCGATTGCGACCCCGCTCTACACGGTGGCGCTGGACGAATAATCGGCGTTCGGCCAAGGGGGACGGATTTGGGGTGGGCATGGCCACCCCTTTTTCATATAATGGATCGGTTTAAACAATCCCCAGTGCTCTTCTCTTTAGGTATTTTCAATGTCTGATACTCAACATTCCTGCGTGATCATCGGTATTGCTGGTGCATCCGCGTCCGGCAAGAGTCTTATCGCCCAAACCATCTATGAAGAGCTGGTGGCCGAGCTGGGAGCGGGTCAGATTGGTGTGATCACCGAGGATTGCTACTACCGTGATCAGACCCACCTGACCATGGAAGAGCGGGTCAAGACCAACTATGACCACCCCAATGCCCTGGATCACGATCTGCTGGTGCAGCATCTGACCCAGCTGACGCAAGGGGAGGCGGTCAACATCCCACAGTACTCCTATACCGAGCACACGCGCATGACCGAGGTCACTACCTTTGCACCGCGCCGTGTCATCATCCTCGAAGGGATACTGCTGTTGACTGACAGCCGCCTGCGCGAACTGATGGACGCCTCCATCTTCATGGATACCCCGCTCGACATCTGTTTGCTGCGCCGTCTGGTGCGCGATGTGCAGGAGCGCGGTCGTACCATGGACTCCGTGCTCAAGCAGTATCAGAAGACTGTGCGTCCCATGTTCATGCAGTTCATCGACCCGTCCAAGCAGTATGCCGACGTGATCGTGCCCCGTGGCGGCAAGAACCGCATCGCCATCGACATGCTCAAGGCGCGTATCCGCCATATGTTGATTGGTTGAGAGAAAACAAGCCGGGTGATGCCCGGCTTTTTTTAATGAATCTTTTGTCAGGAGAGTCGCAGAATGCGTCTTTGTGATACCGATATCGAACGGCACCTGGATGAAGGCAAGATCGTCATCGAGCCGCGGCCCGGTGTTGAGCGGATCAGCGGCGTCAGCGTCGATGTGCTGCTGGGCAACGAGTTTCGGGTGTTTCGCGATCATACCGCGCCTTATATCGACCTTGGCGGTACCAGTGCCGAGATGGCCGATGCCATCGAGCGGGTGATGAGCGAGGAGATCCACGTGCCGGACGGCGAAGCCTTCTATCTGCACCCGGGTCAGCTGGCGCTGGCGGTGACCTATGAATCGGTTACCTTGCCCGCCGATATCGTCGGCTGGCTGGATGGTCGTTCCTCCCTGGCGCGCCTGGGCCTCATGGTGCACGTCACCGCCCACCGCATCGATCCGGGCTGGTCCGGTCGCATCGTGCTGGAGTTTTACAACGGCGGCAAGTTGCCTCTGGCCCTGCGTCCCAAGATGAAGATCGGTGCCCTGAACTTCGAGATGCTGTCAGGTACCGCGGCTCGCCCGTACAACAAACGGGAAAATGCCAAATACAAGAGTCAGCAAGGGGCTGTGGCCAGCCGGATCAACCAGGATTGACCCCCGCACCGTGCGGCTTGTCTATCGAGGAGGGTGCCAGGGCACCCTCTTTTATATCTGACAAAAGGAAACGGACGTGCCGAGCGGGTTGAAAGCGGCCTTTTTCGGGACATCGAGCTATGCTTAGGCTTTGATTGACGCCTATCCACAGCAATGGAATGGACTTAAATTAATCCTCGACAAGCCCCGTTCCTACAGGCCCTAAGACATTTTCTGACGGAATGCCCTTTTTTTTTTTTGCTGAAATATTTCAACAACGGGTATGGCGCATCGAGCCTTCTGGCATAATCCGCCGCAACTCATAAACAGGTTCGTTTTTATGTTTGAAATGTTTAGTGGTTTGGGTTTGTGGTGGTCAATCGGTTTGGTATTGGCCGTTTTTTTTGTGCTGGCCTATGAATTCATCAACGGCTTTCACGATACCGCCAACGCGGTAGCAACGGTTATCTATACCAAGGCGATGCCGGCTCATATGGCGGTGGTGGCTTCCGGTCTGTTCAATTTCGCCGGTGTCATGCTGGGTGGATTGGGGGTGGCCTATGCCATCGTTCACCTGCTGCCCATCGATCTGCTGCTTGGCATGGACTCTACCCAGGGTCTGATCATGGTGTTCTCCCTGCTGTTCTCGGCCATCGTCTGGAACCTGGGAACCTGGTACTTCGGTATTCCGGCATCCAGCTCCCACACCCTGATCGGTTCCATCCTGGGGGTAGGCGGCGCCTATGCCCTGATCAGCCATCAACCCCTGAAAGAGGGTATCAACGTCGGCAAAGCCATCGACATCATGCTCTCTCTCATCATCTCTCCCACCGTGGGCTTCATCATTGCCGCCCTGCTGCTGTTCGCCATGAAGCGCGTATGGCTTGGCAGCAAGATCCACAAGACCCCGGAAGAGCGCCTGCTGGTGGACGGCAAGAAGCATCCACCGTTCTGGGCCCGTGTCACTCTGATTTGCTCCGCAATGGGGGTGAGCTTCGTGCACGGCTCCAACGATGGTCAGAAAGGCATCGGTCTGGTGATGCTGGTGCTGATCTGCATGGCGCCTGCCTATTTTGCGCTGGACATGAACAGCCGCTCCTATGATCTGGACAGAACCCAGGATGCCAACCAGCGCATCATGGAGATCTACCAGCGTAACCAGGAACAGGTTTCCCATCTGGTGAACTTCAGTGTGCCTGCCAAAGCCCAGGAAGAGCTGATGAGTCACTGTGCGGCAGGGGAGGCCCTGCAGGCCATGGCTACCCTCGACAAGCGTCTCGGCCAGGTGCGCACCTACGAGGAGATGAACCTGGTGGATCGCCGCGAGGTGCGTCGTCTGCTGCTGTGCATCGACGACACTGCCCGCAAGGTCTCCAAGTTGCCACTGCCGGCCAAGGAGCTGACCGATCTCGCCAAATGGCGCAAGGATCTGACCGCAACGGCCGAATATGCGCCGACCTGGGTCATCGTGTCCATCGCCCTGGCGCTCGGTTGCGGCACCATGGTGGGCTGGCGTCGTATCGTCTACACGGTAGGGGAGAAGATCGGTTCCTCCGGCATGACCTACAGCCAGGGCATTGCAGCCCAGATCACGGCCGCCGCGTCCATCGGGATTGCGAGTCTAACCGGGATGCCGGTGTCCACTACCCACATTCTCTCCTCCGCGGTGGCGGGGACCATGGTGGCCAACAAGTCCGGCCTGCAGAGCCAGACCATCAAGACCATTCTGCTGGCCTGGGTGCTGACGTTGCCGCTCACCATGCTGCTCTCCGGCGGTCTCTTCCTGCTGAACAACCATCTCTTTGGCGGATAAGCGCGACAGTCATTGGAAATGAAACAAGGGCCTTCGGGCCCTTTTTTGTGGCGCTGTCCCAATTATGTGTTGGAAGGCTCATCTGGAAGTAGGTCATCACCGCGAGGACCTTCATCATGGATACGCCAGCCTTCCAACACCTGTTGTCCCTCTTTCCATTACTTACTCTGCGTCAGCGCCGTGTCGCTCAGCATGAGCTCGCCGCTCCACACCCGATTACGTCCCTCCATGCCCAGTTACCCACATGCTGCGGCTGTCCCCACTGCCAGGCGGATGCCACCCA